>JADFQD010000120.1 GCA_022561975.1 Acidobacteriota bacterium | reverse complement strand
CCAGTTCGGCGTAGACCGATTCCTTGTCCTCGAGATCGACGCGAGCGCCCATCGGCTTCGAGATCCACTCGAAGCCGAGACTCTCGGCGACCTCGCTCTTCCGGCGAGTCAGCGCCTCGGTCAGAAGCTCGGAAACGAGCTGCCCCAGCGACCTGGTCTTCTCTTTCCGGCCCTGCTGAAGCCGCTCGAGTTCGGCGAGAACGGGCGAGTCGATGTTGAGGGTGGTTCTCACAGCATCTGATGCTATCTCAATGCACTCAGAGCACTTCCTCCCCAACTCTTGACCGACTCGGGCAACTTGTGGGCCTCTTTGACCGCTACCTTCCTGGCTTCGCTCGGCGGCTCGGAGGGCTCCGGGCGCCGGCAAGCACTTCATGCCCGCCGCCCCGGTATACTTGGCGGATGCGGCCCACCGTCTCACACGACCGAGCGAAAGAGACTCCAGAGGCCAAGGCCCGGTGGTTTCAGTCTCTGTCCCTCGAACAGAGAATGGAGTTACTGTGCTCATTTACAGACCTGATTCTCGCCACTTCACCCGAGATCGCCAAGCAGAGACATGCTGAACAGACTGGTCGAAGTATTCGCGTCCTTCGAGCGACATGAGGTTCGCTACCTGGTCATAGGCGGTATTGCGGCCGTTCTGCACGGAGTCCCGCGGGCCACATTCGATGTGGACATTCTGATCGAGCCAAGCCCGGACAACGCTGCGGCTCTCCTGGCAGCTCTCGAAGAGGCAGGCCTCGGAACCTCGAGGCTGACCAGTGCCCAAGAGATCTTGGCCAACGAAATCACGATCTTCGAAGACCGAGTGCGTATCGATGTGCAGACCTCGACGCCAGGGATTGCGTTCGAAGACGCCTGGCGAAGAAAAGATACGATGACGTTCCAATCGCAGGACTTTTTCGTCGTATGCCTGGAAGATCTCATCGCTTCCAAAAAGGCCGCAGGTCGTCCAGTCGACCTCGAGGATGTCCGGCTCCTCGCACCGGGCGAGGAAGAATAGCCGGGGGCTTGGCTAGCCCGGATCCCCGACCGGCTCGGGCAGCTGGTAGGCCTTCTCGACCGGCTTGACCGGACGGATAAGCCAGTCCGGGCGGCGGCTACCGTCGGGCGAGTGGTCCATCGCCGAGCGGGTCTTGGCGAGCCAGTCCTTGAAGATCTGGTGCGATTTCTCGATATCGACCGAGATGTCTCCGTAGGTGTCACCGGCTTCGGCCTTCTTGACCCGCACCGCCTGGTGCCAGCAATGCATGCCCGAGACCGGATCGGGGTGCACCGGGAAGGTCAGGTTCTGGTGGACGCCGACGTCGGTCCACCAGATTCTGGACGTGTCGGGATCGCTCGACGCGTACGGTCCGGCGCCCTTTTTGCGCTGGATCTTCCAGCCGGACCCCTCGTTGTCGAGCGAAACCGTGGCCATCAGCTGGCGTTGACCGCGAGCAAGGTCACCGTCCGGGTCCCGGCTCTGCTGGTTCTGCTGGCTCTGCTGGCTCCGACCACCCGGCTCCTGGAGCTTCCAGCGCCCCATGTGGTGGCTGCAGGCGACGACCTCGGGCTTGATGCCCTCGGTCACCCAGGCCTTGACGACGAAGTAGCCGATATGGGTCTCGACCCGTACCAGATCTCCGGTTCGAACCCCGACCTCCTCGGCCTTCTTCGGGTGCATCCACAGCGGGTTGGTGTGGGCGATCTCGTCCAGCCACTTGGCATTGGCCGACCGGGTGTGGATCTGGACCGGCAGGCGGAAGGTCGAGATCAGGCACATCTCGTCGGCAGCCATGTTGTCGGGATGGACGTGACTCTTGATGTAGGTGGGAATCGCATATTCCTTCCATCCCCAGGCCGCCAGAGTGGAGGAATAGAACTCGAGCTTGCCCGAGGGCGTCGGAAACCCTTTGAGAACCTTGTCGCCAATTTTGACCCCGGCGAAGCGCCTGCCATTCGCATCTCCGGGCGGCGTCCCGGTGGGAGCCAGATTGACCGCCTTCGGAGCCGGTGCGCGCGTGAACACCCGGCCGTAATCGTCTTCAACGGTGTCCTCGAGCTCCTCGGCCGGAACCTCCCGCTCGTAGACCGGTCCGATGTCGCGTTCCAGCTCGAAAGCGCCGTATCGGCGCATGTACTCGAGCGGTTTCAAGCCCTCGGCCGCCGCCTTCTCGGGCAGGCCTGGGACGGAGTTCTCGAACAGAAAGCGATAGTACTCCTCGACCTTGAGAGGTTCGCCGGGACGCTCCTTGGACTCGACGAACGGCCGGATGCCGAGCTCGCCGTCGGGGTCGATACGCCAGGAGAGCTCGAGCCAGAACTCGTTCTCCTCCCAGACCTCGCCCGGATTGGTCTCGCGAGTGTCGGTCACGGTCTCGCCCAAGCGTTCGCGCGCCGCCCGCAGCACCGGCTGTCGAAAGGCGATCCACTGGGCATCGTGGGTCTCGTAGGAATGGGTGTCGTGACGCTCCGACGAGTGGCCCATGGGCAGAATGTAGTCGGCGAAGTAGGCGGTTTCGTTCCAGGTCGGCGTGAGCGCGATATGGAGACCGGTCTTGTCCTCGTCAGTCAGCATCTCGATCCAGGAAAAACCGTCCGGATTGGTCCAGACCGGGTTGTAGACCCGGCTGAAATAGATGTCGAGTTTGCCCCTACCCTCCTTGACCAGATGCGGCAGCAGGTACGACGTTTCGTACATGGTGAGCGGATACTCGACCGGCCAGGTGAGGTCGTTCCAGTACTCCGGATGCCGCGGCATATGGATGGGCCGCGGCACGAACTTGTTCCAGGCGTTCGGATAGGTGCCACCGGGTACGGCAATCGCACCCATCAGAGCATTCAAGAAGAAGATCGTCCGCGCGACCTGCCAGCCGCCCTCGTTGGACGAACTGGCGCTCCTCCAGTTGTGGGTCGATAGCCGGGTACCGGCGGTGGCCACGGTTTCGGCCACCCTGCGCAGGGTCTCGGCATCGACGCCCGATTCCTGAGCGGCGAACTCGAACGTGTAGTCCTCATACTCGGCCTTCAGCATGCGCTCGAAGCTCTCGAAGCTGGGCTCCAAACCCGGATGTACGGCCTCGAGGTACTCCTTCCAGTTCCACCAGCGCTCGACGTAGTCCCGGTTGTAGAGATCGTTCTGGATCAGATAGTTGGCGATCGCCAGCATCACCGCGGCTTCGGAGCCCGGCTGGGTCGCAAGCCAGAAGTCGGCATGGGTGGCGGTGTTGGAAAGCCGGGTGTCGAGCACGATCAGCTTGGCGCCCCGTTTCTTCGCCTCCATGATCCGCTGGGCGTGCGGATTGAAGTAGTGGCCGGTCTCGAGGTGCGAGCTGATGAGAAGGATCACCTCGGCGCGAGCATGGTCCGGGCTCGGCCGGTCGATCCCGCACCAGAACTGGTAGCCGGCGCGCGCCGCCGATGAGCAGATGTTGGTGTGAGAGTTGTACCCGTCGACCCCCCAGGCCGCCATGATCCGCTCGGTGAAGCCGTCCTCACCGGGTCGGCCGACGTGGTACATGATCTCGCGGTGCCGCCCCTCGCGTATGGCCTTGGCGATCCTCCCGGAAATCTCATCCAGCGCTTCGTCCCAGGACACCCGCACCCACTTGCCCTCCCCACGCTTCCCGGCACGCTTCAACGGATAGAGGATGCGGTCGGGGTCGGTGATCTGATTGAGCGTCGCCGGACCCTTGGCACAGTTCCGGCCTCGCGAACCCGGATGCTCCGGGTTGCCCTCGAACTTGCGCACCTGGAGGGTGTCTTTGTCGATGTAGGCCAGGAGGCCACACGCCGACTCGCAGTTGAAGCAAGTGGTGGGCACCAGCATGTAGCGTTTCTCTACCCGCTTGGGCCAGGATTTCGAGTCCAGCTCAACCCAGTCGTCCCAGCGCTCCTTGGGCGGGAACGACGCCAAGTGGATCCGGCTGGCGCCCGGGTAGAAGGTCTCGCCGCGGGCCTCCGTGTCTTTACGCGCGGCGCTCACGCGCTCGTTGAGTTTCTTGATGTTCGTCATGCCAAAGGTACCGACTGTCCGGCCTGAACATAAGCGTGTTCGAAGGCCAAGAGTCCAATCAAGGCGATCGGCGCGATGAACACGCCGACCCAAGGCGCAAGCAGCGTCGCTATCGTGAGTGCCATTCCGGCCCAGAAGAATGCCTTATACCTGCCCTTCACCATCTCCCAGGTCGCAAGATGGGCGTGAGCTGTGCTGTGGGTCAAGGTCACTTCACCAAGCACCATGAGGACATGGACCAACGCGGAGACCGCGAGGACGATCAATAGCGCCGGCAAGGCATTCGGGTCGACGAAGTACGCGACCGGGACCAGCGCCGCCGATCCGGCGAGAATCGCCTGCACGAGCAGGTGCGGCGGCAGCAGCGGACTCTGCCAAAGATCCCGGGCCTTGGCCTGGGCGAAGAGATAGGCGGTGTAGATCGCCGTCATCGCGGCCAGTGGCAGACCCGGCGCGGCCAGCAACGCTCTCCCCGGCAAGTCCAGCATCGTGACCAGGAAGTGCAGACCCAGGATCACCGAATAGGCGCCGATGATGAAGGCGCCCTTGACCAGCCAGCTGCGCCAATGCGCCTTGGTGAAGATCATGTAGAAGCGCTTCGGGTGCTCGAGATCGGCAATCAGAACCAACCCGGTGAGCCCCAGAAAAGCGCCGGCAACGATGGGAGCCGCCCAGCGCCAGATCGGGCTTGCAGCGTCGAGCACACCGAAGAGAATCATGAGAAGCGGCACGAGATACGCACCCGCCGCAACCCCCTTGGTCAGCGTGTAGAGGCTCACCCGCCAGTCCCATGGGGCCTTGTGAGGCACGTCGTAGGAGAGCAGCGCGGCCGCCGAGGAGTTGGCTCCGTGGCCGTTGCCGCCATCCTCGGCGGCTTCCATCGGGTAGCCAGAGACCACGTTATGCGCGCCCTCGGTCTGCTCGCTCCACATGAAAAGGCCACCCTCGGGCCGGCGCGCGGCCAGCGGGTCGAGCGTCGCCTGATGGGCGCCCAGGTAGAAGAGTTTGGGTTGGGTCTCCTTCTCGGGCCGCCGGACCGTCACCGGCTCCCGGTTGACCATCTGGGCCACCCGCGAGTTTGGATCATTCAGATCGCCGACCATGATCGCCTCGGTCGGGCAGACTACGACGCAAGCCGGCTCGAGATTCATGTCGATCCGGTGCGCGCAGAAGTTGCACTTCTCGGCCGAATGATCCTCCGGGTTGATGAAGATCGCGTCGTAGGGGCAGGCGGCGATGCAGGCCTTGCAGCCGATACAGATGTCTTTGTCGAAGTCGACGATGCCGTCCGGACGGGTGTACATGGCCCGGGTCGGACAGGCGTGGGTGCAGGGAGCGTCGGCGCACTGGTTGCACCGGGTCACTTGAAAAGCGCGCCGCGCCTGCGGAAAGACTCCGACGTCGACGTACTTGACGTAGGTTCGATGGACCGAGAGCGGCACCTCGTTCTCCGACTTGCACGCGGTCGAGCAAGCGTGGCAACCGATGCAGCTCTCGTGGTCGATGACCTTGGCCCAGCGGACCGTTTCGGCGTGGTCCGCTACCGGTTGCGACATACCTGTTTTCCTCTCGCCGGATGCTTTTCGCGGCCGGCTTTCGCCTTCACTTCTTTCCTCGCCCGCCAATTATGGAGTACCCGCCGCCCGAACCCGAAAAGGGAAGCAGCAACAACTTCCCCAGCGTCAACTGATTCTTCTCGCGCCAATGCTCGAGCCCGATAATCATATCTTCGTGCCCCGCTCGCGGCTGAGCCCGATAGGTCCGAAACAAGCGATCCCACCAGGGCAGGTTGAAGCCGAAGTTGCTGTTGGTCTCCGGCTTCTCCGCCGAGTGATGAACGCGGTGCATGTCGGGCGTCACGATAATCCAACGCAGCCACCGGTCTATAGAGACCGGCAAGTGCACGTTGGTGTGATTGAACAGGGAAGAACCGTTGAGCAGGATCTCGAACAGCATCACGCCAAGTACCGGCGGTCCCAACAAGATGACCAGGCCCAGCTTGAGGCCTGCCGAAATCAAGATTTCGAGCGGGTGAAAGCGAACCCCGGTGGTCGCGCTGAACTCCAAATCCGAGTGATGAACCATGTGCATGCGCCACAGGACCGGTAGGGCGTGGAAAACCACGTGCTGCCCGTAAATGGCTAGATCCAGCAGAACCACGGTCAGCGGGATCGCAAGCCAGCCCGGTATCTGAAACTGGTTCATGAGCCCCCAGTGGCGGGCGATCACGATCTGAGCCAAGCCCACCGGAGCCAGAGGCACGATCAGCCTGACGACCAGGGCGTCGAGCAGTAGAACCGCGAGGTTACGGGCGTTGTGAAAGAAGCGCGGTTCTCTCCTCGGATGCAGAGGGAACGCGAACTCCCACCCCAACATCGCGGCGAGCACCACCGTGAAGCAGCCAAGACGAATCAGCCCTTCCGACTCGAGAAGACTCGCTTCCAACGTCTACGCCACGCTGTCGCTCAGCGCCCCCAAGTAAACCCGATCTCGAGATCCCACTGTTCCATCTGGATCGTTATCGTCTGAAACCCGGGCGCCTCGAGCGGATTTGGTCCAGTGACACTCACCGCAGGGGCATGCATGAGCGAAAAGCTGAGTGCCCTCGAGCCCATCTCCCGGGTGAACCCGATCGTGAGGTGGTCTTCGACCACACCGGGAGCCAGAATGTTGAACAGAACCTCGCTCGGTGGAACCGGTTGATCGGTCGTCGAATAGCCCAGACGATAGGTCCAGTCGCCGGAACCCCACTGGAGTCCGGCCTTGATGACCGTCATGTCTTCCCAGCCGAAGCCAGGACCGGTCGGGCTGCCGAGCAGGCCTGACGAATCCCCCATGAAGGCGCGGTCGAGGGCCGGAAAAAGCGGATTGCCGACCGCCGCCACATCGGTGTAAAAGATCTCCTGATAATCGAGCACGAAGACCGCGTTGCCGCCCAACTTGTACGCGAACCCGACGACGTAGTTCGACGGAATGTCGAAATCACCGCCTCCGGCAAAGAGTCCGGCGTAATCGCTGAACTCGTCCATCGCGATCTCGGTCTGATAGGCAAAGCCGAGATAGAACTGCGGTGTGAACTGCCCCAGGTAGCCGACCTTGACACCGAAACCCGTCGAGTCGTCCGCGCCGTTGTTGGAAAGAGCTGCCGGATTCGACGAGAACATCCCGAAAGCCTGGATACCTTCGGCCTCGAAGGTCTGGTAGGCGATGATCGGCGAGAAACCGATCGAGTGGAATTCATTGCCGAACTTGGTGGCATAGGTCGGCACGATAAAGAGCTGCGACAGGTTGACCCCGGTCGGCGAGGAACCTAAAAACGTAGCGGTCGGGTAGTCCGTGTTCATGCCGCCCTGACCGTAGAGCGCCAAGCCGAACGAGCTGTGCGGGCTCAATTCCCAGTTGGCGCCGAAGTTGGGCACAAAAAACAGCTCGGAACTGCTCTCGACCGTACCCGGAATCAGGCCGAGCGTGCCCGGAAACCCCGAGGGATTACCGGCGATCGTGTACTCGCGATTGTGGTTGAAGAAGCCCAGGCCGGCGTCGTAGCGCTTGCCGATCCAGGCCAGACCGGCCGGATTGATGCCGGCCGCGAGGGCATCCTGCGGCAGAGCGACCCCCGCGCCGGCCAGCGCCTTGGCGCGCGTGCCGATGCCGTGGATCAAATAGCCATTGGTCGCGTACGCGGCCGGAGCGAAAATCGCCACCAGGGCGATCGAGGCCACGATGACCGTGGCTGCGCGATCGAACCGATCCGCGGTTGCTTTGGCTGTCTTCATTTGAAGTCCGTGGGCTTCAGGTACCTATCTCGGCGAGGCGGGCGGAAGCTCAGTCCGAACCGCCTGCATGCCTTCTCGACCCTGCTCGATGGTCGCAACTTCGGTGCTCGCGCGCTTGTGCAGCGACTCGCATACGGCCTCACAGATCCTAAAAACCGCGGAGTCACTGAGCCGATAGTAGACACTCGAACCCTCGCGCCTGGGCGCAACCAAGCCGACGCCGCGAAGAATAGCGAGGTGCTTGGAGACGTTGGCCTGACTTCCGCCAATGCGATCCAGGATCTCCGAGACCGACAACTCGCCGTTCTCGAGCTCATGGAGAATCTTCAGGCGGACCGTATTCGACATCGCGCGAAACCGCCCGGCGATTTTTTCCAGCAGCTGGTCCCTCACTTCTTGCATCACTCTCGCCCCGGCCATTCAGTATAGAGGTTGGTACGGGCGAGCTCAAGCCGAGCGAGCGGCCGGCGACCGGATTTCGCCAATTCCCACTTGATGCTATTCCAAATAGCGCATAAGGTGATAGGCTATTTTGAGATGATGGCTGAGACCAAACGCGGCGGTTGAGCCGCCGCTGAACCGACTTCATTCTCACTCGCAGGAAGTTAGATGAGCGAACCCGTTGACACCCAGCCAACCCCCGTCGAGACCGCAACAGAGCCGATCGAGACGCAAGATCCGTCGAGTGATCCGACGCCCGCCGTCGAGGTCGACTGCCGTGGTATGAACTGCCCGTTACCGATTCTCAAGACCAAGAAAGCGATCGGCACGATCGAGATCGGACAGATCCTTTACCTGGTCGCTACCGATCCCGGCTCGATCCCGGACATCGCCGCGTTCAGCCGCCGGACCGGGCACGAAATCGTTCAGCAACGCGAAGGCGACGGCGAATACACCTTCTGGCTCCGCCGAACAAAGTAGATCTCGAGGAGGACCACGATGAGCGCTAACGGGGGTCCCACACGTATGGCCCTGATCGCGTCCCAGGGAACGCTCGATTGGGCCTATCCGCCTTTCATTCTGGCCTCGACGGGCGCGGCGCTCGACATGGAGGTCGCCGTATTCTTCACCTTCTACGGGCTTCCCCTCCTGATGAAGGACCTCAAGGCCAAGGTCGCGCCCCACGCGAACCCAGCGATGCCGATGAAGATGCCGTTCGGTCCCGAAGGCTTCCAGAAGTTCTCCTGGCCCATTCCCAACTTCATCTCCGGCGTCGTGCCGGGGTTCGAGAGCTTTGCCACTTCGATGATGAAGGAGACCTTCGAGAAGAAGGGCGTCGCCACCATCGAGGAGCTGCGCGAGGCTTGCATCGAGTCGGATGTCCGCCTGATCGCCTGTCAGATGACCATGGACGTTTTCGGCTTCGATCAGAAAGATTTCATCGCGGCCGCCGAACTCGGCGGCGCGGCAACCTTTCTCGAATTCGCCGCCGACGCGGACATCACACTCTTCATCTAGAAGCCCGGTCGCCTGCCCTCAATTGGCCTGGAGGTGATGCCTCTCAGGATGATGGCCCGATGGCATCGAATCCCTGTCATAACCTCGAGAGGCCGCGTAGGCATGTCGTTGCTCGGCCGAGAGAATCTCCACCATCTCGAGATGCGCTTGCAGATGAACGGCTCGCAACTCGCCCGCCAGGCGCGCAATCTCGCCCGTGGCGGACGCCAGGGGCTCTCGGGAGATCTCGTGTTGCGCGAACAAACGATTCAGATTCTGCTCTGCCTCGACGATCCGGCCGCCGAGCACGATCGCGGCGGAGTGCATCCTGTCGAACACCTCCGTCGTAGCCCCAATCTGTTCCGAGGTCAGCTTCAACTCCTGCTGCAGCTCGAGAACGTGCTTGGGACCGGGATAGCCGTTGAGCTCCGCCGCCATGGCGAGACCCATACCCTCGCCAGCCAAATAGCTCTCGACCTGCTCTGCCGACAGCGCCTCGAGCTGCCTCATCTCCATTCCCGCGTACGGGGACCGATTCGGTGATTCTTTCTCGACCACCGTCCTAACGAAGTTGAACTCCGCTTCCTCCTTCTCCTCTCCAATCGAAACGTGAACCACCAGTCGGTCGTCGTCCAAGCGCCGGTAGGTCAAGCCGTCAAAGTAGGCCGCATCTTCGGTGAGCTTGACCAGAGGAAAGGAAACAAACTCCGACTTGTCCTCCCAGGAGGTAAAATCGGAATTGAAGTGCTTGAGTCGAACCACGAGGCTTTCGTTCGCTTGGACGATCATCATGAACTCGTACATGGACGGGCTGCCCTCGTGCATGAGCTTGAACACCCCGGTCATGGTGCCACCGGACGCCGGCAACCAGTCCTCCTCGAACGTGCCACCGAAGCCTTCTCCTTCCCATGACCCGACCATCCAGTCGATGTCATCGAAAGATGCCGTAGGCTGGAGGCCCGGATCGTCCAGTTTCAACGTGTGCTCGGTATTGCGGCTCTGCCCGTGCACGGTATTGGAGAAAGGGGCGACAGCGGCGAAAACGACGATCGCCGCGCAGACCAACAGGACGGCGCGTTGTCTCGTCGCGATGAACGGGCTGCGATTGGGGACTCGATTCACGGCTTCCTCTTCCGATTACGCATTCGACCCAGATTTGTTCGAGAGCATATCCTCGTTCTTTGCCAGCACGAGAATGCGCGACCACCGTCCCCGCGGCCAGCTCCCCTGGAACTCGACCACCCGATAGGGAGTGTTGCCCAGCTCGGAGAAGTCCTCGAACCGATCGTGAAGGGTGAAGAATCCTATCGAACGGTCCGTCATCAGTCCGAGAAGCTCGCCGAGAAAGTGTCCGATCGACCAGTGGAATCCAATCGCGAAGAACGAGTAGATGAGATCGTAGGGTCCAGGCAACGCCGCGAGGTTGCCGGCCATCGACTGGGCGTTGAAAATCTCGAAGTTCTCGATCTCGTTATAGGTCAAAATCGACTCGAGAACCTCGAGGTTGCCGCAAAAGGAGTCGTCGAACCGCGGGCCTGCTTTGGTGTACTTGGTCGCACTGCCGGTACTCTCGTAGAGATGAAAGGGCACCTGCTGCCAACCCAGGTGCTTCTTGAAAAAAATCGTCGAGCGACCGAGCCCCGGGCCGATGTCGAGAACCTTGGACGGCTCGAGTCCCCGGCAGAAGGGCTCGAGGGCCCGATATTCACCCCAGCACAGACCGTTCTGGTTGAGTTCCCAGAACCTGCGCGATGCCTCCTCTTCGGGCCGAAGATGAAACTGAGGCGATATGAGCTTGATTGTGTCCACCAGCACCGGGCTCAGAGGCGGTGCGCGAAAGACCAGCTCCTCCGCCGCAAGAGACGGTTCGAGTTCGCTCAGCGCATGGCCGAGTTCGAGTTTCTTGCGAAACTGAGTATGCAGCCGGCTCACGAGCCGCGTCACGGCTTGACGCCTCATATGTGCGAGGCTATCGCAGCACGCCGTCTTCCGGGGCAGCCCACAGCGCGCCCTCGTCCGCCCGGCTGGCCGCCCAGTTTTCCGGTACACGGATTCTAAACACCTTGAGGCGAGGCAGGAACGAGCCATCCGCCATTCGACTGCCGGTTCGAGAGACCAGGACGAGTTCCAGAAACTCGAGCGGCCTGCGCGAACCCGAGCGATGGACGCGATTCACCAGCATCCGATCGAGCGGCACAGAGCCGTGGCCCACAGCTTCCGCGTAGGTGACTAGGACCGAATCGAGATCCGCCGTGATCAGGTAACGGCAGTTCCAGCGGTCCAGTTTCCGGGCCACTTCCCGGTCCGCCTCCGGCGGCGCGGTGTAGATCCAGGATTGTCGCTCGAAGCCGTATCCGAAGTTGTCGGCCACCGCCGGCCGGCCAGTGAACAAAGTAACCAGGTGGCCCAAAGACCAGGGCGCCAGCACGCCCGGCACCTCGCCGGCCGCGACCGAAGTCGGGCCGAACGGCTCGACGCCAGTTGGATCGAGAGCACCGAGCGCCTCGAGCGTCCAGAACACATCGTCTCCAGCCGCGGACCCAATACGCGTCTGCCGCGCCAGAGGTCTGACGATCGGCGCCAAGGCCAGAAACACCAAGACCGCCGCCAGCCATCGCCCCCTCGAAACCCGCCGGGAAATATGGACGACCGCGACCGCAAGCGCCAAGGCGACCATCACACTCAGGTAGTAGACATAGCGGCGCTGCGACAGCGCCATCGCGGTCAGGGCGCACATCGCGATCAGCGGCAGGGCCAGGCGAGCTCGCGTGTTAGGGAGCCTCCAAACCCGCCACCCCCACCAGAGCGCCACCGGCGGAACCGCCAGCAGTCCACCCGAAAGCTCGCCGAGAGGTCGAGCCATCCCCGAAGAGAAAAGCGGTCGATACTCGAAGATCAACTGTAGCCACTCCTTCGGGGATACGTCGTAACCTCCGGCAACCAATCCCCCGCCCGAAGTCGCCGACAGAAGATGGCGGACGCCGTCGGCGATCGGCGGCCATGAGAGCGCGACCACCGAGCCACCCGTCACGGCC
>JADFQD010000119.1 GCA_022561975.1 Acidobacteriota bacterium | reverse complement strand
CCGATGTCGTACTTTGCGATCAGCTACGATCACCGGCTGGTGGACGGCGCCGACGCCGACCACTTCATGAACGACATCAAGCGCACTCTGGCCGAGGAGACCTGGAGCGAGCTGGATCCGTTTATCTAATGTTACCGCCCGGTTAGTTCGGTAGCGCTAAAACGAGCCGTGGGGTCGCTCTGGACGCGGCGGACGAAGGCCGCCGTCTGCCGAATGAGTTCGCGGCTGACGGTCTCGACGCGCACCGCATGCTCGAGAAAGGCCATGGCTGCGATCGCCTCGGCGTGAACTCCGAGCGCCCCGAGAATTGGAATGGCCTCTTGCAGTCTGGCTTGCGTGTCTTGACCTCTGCCCTGGTGCCAGAGCACCTCGGCGAGATCCAACGAGACCAGTGCCACGTCGATTCCGATCTCCAGCTCGATGAAGGCGTTCCGGACTTCCGCAAAAAGGCGCTCTGCCAGGTCGAGGTCGTCCTTGGCGTAGGCCAGCTCGCCTTCCAGCCATCGCAAGCGCAACAGATTCAGCCGATCGCCCTGTTCAGCGTGAGTCCGGCGCAGCTTGATCATGTGACGGTCGGCCTCTTCGAGCCTGCCGGAAGCGATTAGAACCACCACGAGGTTGTGGAGTGCTACGACCTGTCGCCGTGGATCGCGGACCGGGTCCAGGAGTTTCAAGGCCCGGTTCAGGATCGGGATCTCTTGCTCGAAGTGTCCTTGCTTGTGGAGTGCGAAGGCTTTCTTGAGCTGCGCGCGCCCGAGCATGTGAAGGTCGCCGAGTTTGGAGTAGATCGCCTCGAGTTTTCTCAAGGCGACGAAAGAATCTTCGATTCGTCCCCTCTCAATCAAGACGTTGGCGAGAGAGTTCAGGTACTTGGCCTTTTCCTCCGGGTTGCCGGTGCCTTCTTCCAGGTGCGCGCGAGCGGTCCGCAGGGCGTCTTCTGCCTGTTCGAAGTCGGAGGTCTCGCGCACGGCGTTGGCATAGGTTGCCCAGGCGTCGGCTCGCGCATCCGCCACGATTGCCTCTCCATAACGGTGTGTATCCAGATCGTCCGCGATCTCTCTCGCCATGTCTGCCAGGTGGCTGGCGGTCGCCGCATCGTCGAAAATCGCGCTCTTCGAACCCTCGATCAGGGCTTGGCACAGTGGCAAGGTCTGGTACCGGCGGTCATTGCGAACCCGAAGTCTTTGCCGACGGGGCGGAAGCTCGAGCAGTTCCTGGCTGAGAGTCTTGGCCGTCTCACGCTCCAGGCGCAACAGCTCGTGGACCTCCTGAGCACGGACCCAGGCACGATCGAAAGCCCCTTCGTATTCCTCGGGTGCCGGCCTGTGGGCTTTGCGCCCGGTCACGAGCACCTCCCAGAGGTGAGATGTGGTCTTCGCGCACTCGGAGCAGCCGGCGACCAAGTGCCGAATGATGGCGGGGCTCTCGCCGGGCGCCAGGCCCCCGGTCATGAAGAGCTCGAGTCGTTGCGACGACGGGTGCCCCGGCATCAGACTGGCCTCCGACGCGCGACCAGCAGTCGTCTGCTCAGCGCCGCCACGCAGCGCTCGAGGATCTTGTAGATGCCCCTCCGGCCATAGCCCAGCCGATCGGCAAGCTGGGAGGGCTTGAAGTCCGACTGGTAGCGCAGCTTCAACAGGCTGGCACACGGACCGGTGAGATGGTCCAGGTGGCTAATGACCTCGTCGAGATAGATGCGATGCTCCTGAGAAGGAGCCGTGGGCTCGGCCAGCGAATCGAGAAGAGCCAAGTCCATGGTTTGATAGAATTGCCGCCTCCGCTCGCGCCAATAGACCAAGCAACGATTCTTGAGGGTTCCCTGCAGCCAGCTCTCGACACAAGGGACGTCCGGGTTGCAGTCCAAGTACAGCAGAAGGGTGTCTTGCAGTAAGTCTTCGGCGTCCTGTGCGGGTATACGAAATCGAGCCAGAAGCTTGCGAGCCTGGGCTCGAAAGTTGTCCAAGAACTCATGCGCTTCAGGCTCGGGGATGAAAGATACAGCTTTCCTCATGGCGCTGGTACGCTCCGAAGATACCACCGGCGACCGGATTCTGTCTACGAACTGACGAGATTGGCCGTGTCCCAACGGCGATTGGGACACAACCGAGGAACTGCCCGCTCCCCCCTCGCTTTCTTAGGGTTCGCCGTCTGGGCGTTACGTTGCTTCCCTCAGTCCAAGATCTGTGATCCGGACTGGCCAGCGATAATGCCCCCCAGCTCGTGCAGGAAACTCAGGAAGTCGCTTCCCCAGCCGGAGACCATCCCCACCATCCGGCTTCCGAACGAGTCTTGCGCTTCGATTCCGGATTCCATCCCCATCTGGTCAATGGAGGCCGAGGCCGGCGGCGCCATAAGGGTAAGGCACACCAGGGTCAGGGCGATGGCTCCTAGAATTCGGATGTTTCGATGGCTACTCTTCATGTCAGACTCCCTATCCGGGCAAAGCGGAACGGGCCTAAAATGACCCGCTACGTTCGCCTCTATTGGTGTAGTTGCCGCTGGGGGGGCGATTCCTGACAAGTCGGGGAAAGTTTTTTGGGCGCTAGAATGCTCCGATGGTGTATCAGGAGGAGAAAAGCACCCATTCGAGGCCTCTGGCGAGGCCTCTGCGCTGGGCTTTTTTGGGCTTGGTGAGCTATGCCGAGGGGGTGGCCCTTCAGGAGCGAATCCGCTCTGCGATCCGATTGGGCAAGCAGCCGGACCACCTCCTGCTGCTCGAGCACTCTCATGTCTATACGCTCGGTCGATCAGCGATTCCAGCCGATGTCGTGCTGGACGCTCTCGGCCGCGCCGGCATGGGTATCGAGGTTGTCGAGTCGGATCGGGGCGGTCAGGTCACCTACCACGGGCCCGGGCAACTGGTGGGTTATCCGATTCTGGATCTCAACCCGGACCGACGTGATGTCAGACGCTACGTTCGCGATTTGCAGGCAGTTCTGATCCGTACTCTGGAGCACTATGGCCTCACCGCGCATGGGGGCGCCGAGTCGGCGACTGTCGGCGTCTGGGTCGATGAGCGGAAGATCGCCTCGATCGGAGTTCACTTGAGCCGCTGGATCACGACCCACGGCTTTGCGCTCAATGTCACGACCGATCTGTCCCTGTTCGACGGCATCGTCCCCTGCGGCCTACCGGGTGTCGTGATGACCTCGATCGAGGCCGAAGTCGGTTCTGCTCCCGACCTGGAAGAGATCAGCCGGATCTGCGCAGGCGAGTTCGCCAGAGTCTTCGAGCGCTCGCTCCAGGCCGCGGCCGTAGCGCAATATTTCTAGCCTGGCCGCGATAGACTTGATGGTCTGATGAACGAACTCGTGCAGATTGGCGCAGCCGCGTCACATCCCCAATTGCCCGCGGCGACGGACCGCCGGGGACGCAAGGGTCGCCCGGCTTGGCTTCGGATTAGGCTCTCGACCCCGGAGAAATACCACAGTATTCGCAGACTCGTGGAAGGCCTCGATCTCAACACGGTTTGCCAGGAAGCGCGGTGTCCGAACATCTACGAGTGTTGGGGCGAGCACGGTACCGCGACGTTCATGATTCTTGGGGACATCTGCACTCGCAGTTGCGGGTTCTGCTCGGTGATCACCGGCCGCCCGAAGCCGGGCGTCGATGAGAACGAACCCGCCCGCGTCGCGCAGGCGGTGCGGATCATGGGCCTGCGGCACGCCGTGATTACTTCGGTCGATCGCGACGACTTGCCCGACGGTGGCGCCGGCCATTTCGCGAACGTGATTCGCGCGATTCACGCCGGCGATTCGAAGATCGCGGTCGAAGTGCTGACCCCGGACTTCCGAGGGGTTTCCAACGCTCTGGACCTCGTGCTGGCGGCGAAACCGGAGGTTTTTTCGCACAACATGGAAACCGTGCCCCGAATGTACCGGCTGGCTCGACCCGGAAGTGACTACCGACGTTCGCTCGAGGTTCTGACGGAAGCTGCACGGCGCCGGGATCGTGGCGAGTATCTCGGCCGCGTAAAGACCGGGATCATGGTTGGTATCGGCGAAGCCCCCGAGGAGGTCCTTCGGACTCTCGCCGAAATTCAAGCGGCCGGTGTCGAGATTCTGACCATCGGCCAATACATGCAGCCGACCTCCAAGCACTTGCCGGTCGACCGCTGGGTTCATCCGGACGAGTTTGACTCCTATCGGGAGCACGCCATCGAGCTGGGTTTTCTGCACTGCGAGTCGGGCCCCCTGGTGCGCAGCAGCTACCACGCGCACGAGCACGTAGCCGCTGCAGCGAGCGCTTGACCACACCGAGCGCAGGCAACTCCAGCCTGTTCGATGCAGCGGCCACAAACGCGGTCTGGTTTCGGCTCCATACCACCTGCGGTCGTGGTGAAGAAGCCGACCGCCGGCCTCTCCTTGCCAGGGCCGTTTGTGGGCCGATACAATCGTCTGCGACACCGGCCGCCCACGGGAGGTGTTCTCCCGCATGCATGGGAGCGTTGACTCCGAAATGGAACTGTGACGATGACTAAAGCCGAGGTACGAATTCGTGCGCTCGAAGATGCCGATATCGGTGATATCACCGCCCTGGATGAGAAGCTCATGGGTGAATACAGACCCGAGGTTTGGGAGCGTCGCCTCGGCTACTACCTGCGACGCGACCCCGAGTCTTCGACGGTTGCCGAAGTGGACGGCCGAGTTGTCGGCTTCATGCTCGGGGAAGTACGTTCCGGCGAGTTTGGACTGGAAGAGCCGACCGGCTGGATCGAGGTCCTGGGCGTAGATCCCGACTACCGCGGTAACGCCATTGGCAGGCGCCTTGCCGAGCGAGTGCTCGCGAGTTTCGCCGCCCTCGGTGCCAAGAGCGTGCGTACGCTCGTAGACGAGGAAATGGCAGGTATCGCGGATTTCTTTACTGCGCTGGGCTTCCAAGCCGCCACCCTGCGGCCTTTCATAAAAAAGCTCTGACTCGAGAACCGGAACAACATCATGTCGATGCGACAAGTCGAACTACCCAAGAAATATCACCAGGCGATCGTCAAGTGGAGCGAACGCTATCTACCCGACTACGGTTTCCTGATCGAGAGTTGGGACAAGTACTTCCCTCGCGATCCGGAGTTCAAACTCTGCGCCTACCGCGAGGCGGGCATTTGCACCAAGATCGAGTGCGGAGAACTCGAGGGTCAACCCAAGTTCGAGGTGGCCGGTAAGATGGACCCTGAACAGGCGGGGCACGTCTTGGGAGCAATCCGTGCTCAGGCCTCGACCGAATTCGGATCGATTCAGCAGCATCAGCTGACCTTGGCGCGGGCGCAAGAAGAAGAGGAGCAGGTCTGGATTTTGCGGATGATGGCCGAGGAACTGCGCCACGGCTATCAGATGATTCATCTGCTTCTAGAGGATGACTGGTCGGATGTCTCCGACGTGTCCGAGGAGGACATGGTGGAGCAGATTCTCTCCATGCGGACCGGCTCTCACATCCTGGGTGCCTTCAATATCGATTTCGATTCCTTTGTCGACAACGTCACTTTCTGTGCGCTGATCGATCGCGTGGGGAAGTTTCAACTCGCGATGCAGAAGATGAGCTCCTACCAGCCCATGGCCGAGAGCATGCCGCAGATGCTGCGCGAGGAGGCGTTTCATCTTGCCGCGGGAGTCGTGCCTCTGAGGCGCTACATGGAAAAGGCGGCGCGCGGTTCGTACTGCGTTAGTTCCGAAGATATCCAAAAAGCGTTCAACAAGTGGTTTCCTCGGGGCCTCGAGATGTTCGGCGACGAACGCGGCGGCGGCACCAACGTCCGGTTCGGCCTCAAGCCGATGAAAAACGCCGAGGCACAGACCGCCTATGTGGAGGAAGTGGCCAGAGTCGTCCGCGACCTGAATGTTCGCTTCGTGCGAGCCCGGCTTCCCAAGTTCTCGTCCGGCGATGCGCAGAAAGTGCTCGACAAAGTCCTCGAGCACCGGGGCACCGAGCAGGGTATTGCCTTCGAGGACCTGGTACATCTGCCCAATACCAGCTTTTTCCGGCGGCGCGGTGTGCCGGCTTTCGAGTTGGTGGGTTGGGACGGCAATGCCTTCGACGATGTCGATGCCTATCTGAGCCACCTGACCGAGCGGCTGCCGGACGCCTATCGGGCCGGCCGAGACTTCAAGCACTACGTCGAGTTGCTGACCCGAGTGCATTCGGGCGAAACCACCGTGGCCGATGCTAAGCGGGAGATGCCAACACTGACGCGGGTGGGAGGTGTATGTCCGTGCTCGAAATCCGTGCGTTGGGTGAATGGCAATGGATCCGATACCGTCGGGCAGGGCTCGCAGGACGGCGTGCCTGCTTCCATTCTCTGAGCCGAGTCGGCGCGGGTGGACCCTCCAGATTGAGTCTGACGACCCGGCTGATTGCCGCGACCCTGCCGCTCGTCCCGAAGCTAGTGGTGGGGCGCATCGCAAGGCGCTATGTTGCAGGGGAGACTCGCGCCGAGGCCTTGGCGATGGTGCGCTCGCTCAACGAGGCCGGTGCCTGTGCGACCCTGGACCTGCTCGGTGAAGAGGTTTCGGAGCGGTCGAAGGCCGAGGCCGCGGTCGCCGAGTACATTGGTCTTTTCGAAGATATCGAACGCCAGCGGCTGGACGCCAACGTGTCGATCAAGCTGACCCTCCTGGGTTTGAAGAGCGACGAGGGATTCTGCCGGGAGAATGTCACCCGCATCGCCGCCACCGCCGCGAAGTCGGGGAACTTCGTGCGCATCGACATGGAAGATTCGTCCTGCACGGCCGCGACGCTGCGAATCTATGAGGCGGTTCACTCAGAGCACGGGAACCTGGGGTGTGTGTTGCAGGCCTACATGCGCAGAACGCTCGATGATATCGGCCGGCTTCCGGCGGACCAGCCCAACGTGCGGCTATGTAAGGGCATCTACATCGAACCTCGGCCTCTGGCCTGGAAAGGCTACGAGACGGTCCGGGCCAACTACACGGCGGCTCTCGAGAAACTCTTGCGCAACAACGTCTACGTCGCCATTGCGACGCACGACGAGCATCTCGTGTGCGAGGCGGAGGTTCTGATCGACAAGCTCGTTCTGACGCCGGACCGGTACGAGTTTCAGATGTTGCTCGGCGTCGACGAAGAGCTGCGCGCGATTCTTCTCGAGCGTGGTCACAAGTTGCGGGTCTACGTGCCGTATGGGCGCGATTGGTACCGGTACTCGATGCGCCGGTTGCGGGAGAATCCGGAGGTAGCGAGGCACGTACTCCGCGCGGCGCTGGGTCTGGGTTCTCGCAGATAGGAAAAACGTCCTCTTCTGAAGGCAAGCACCCTACCTGCTGTCGAAGGCTACTTCTTGGGTGGACTCTGGCGCGGTATCGTGACTACGCGTCCGCCTTTGGTTTCGTCTTTCGCGACTTGTTCTCGGATCGCCTTGGTGCGCTCGGAATAGACCTGTTCTACCGCCACGGTCCCTGATCGAGCGGCTCTCTTCGCCGAGTGCTCCAACCAGGGTATGGCCTCCTCCGGCTCTCCCGCCTCGAGCCAGTGGAATGCGAGTTCCTCACTGATGAAACCCGGATCCTCGGCGTGGCGTTTGCGGAGAGCGCGAGCGGCTGCGCCATGCATGATTTGCCGGCGCAAGGGATTGATGTGCTCGAGGATCGAACTGCGAATCGCTCGATGGGAAAACTCGAAGAAGCCTCGCCGCACACCCCGCGCCCAGACAACGATGTCTCGTTCCGGGCCGGCTTGGGACCAGGACAGGGGAAACTGGCGGATGAGCCACCGTTCGAGCGACAGCTCGATCGCGATCTCGACCACTCCCAGGTGCTCGTCGCCCGCCTCGGCAAGCACTTCGACGTCGAACTGGTGACCGAGCACAGCCGCTAGAGACATGAGCCGTCGGGTGGAATCGGGCAATCTCCGGAAGCGGCGAAAAATCAGCTCACCGATTGCTTCCGGCGGTTCGGTGGCCTCGGGGTCAGCCCGTAGCGCCCAGCGTCCGGGGGCGAGCTGAATCAGGATCTTCTCGTCCCAGAGCAGATTGACCAGTTCAGCAATCGCCAGCGGAAGGCCTTGTCCTGACCGCCAGAGATAGTCGGCGAGTACTGGCGCGCTGGCCAGATCTACGAGCGACTTGGCGATTTCCTCGACTTGCTCCGGGTCGAGCCTTTCCAGCGGCAAACTGACGCCTGAGTCTCCCGCTGCGGTGAGGGAATCGGCTACCTTGTCCGCGTTGGTGCCGGTGGCAAGCACCCAGATCGAGCGGCCTTCCAGGTTCCGTACCAGAGTATCCAGGAGCGCGAGTGTTCCTTCATCGGCCCACTGGATGTCTTCGAGCAGGAAGATAATGGGTCGTGTTCCCCCTTCCGCGGGACGTAGCAAGACGTCCATGAGTTCCAAGAAGGAATCTGCGACACGACTTGGGTCTCCCAGATCGGGGTTGATTTCGATGTCGAGAGTGCTAGCGGCGAGTTTGGGCAGCTCGGGACAGACCAGTGCCAGGTCGGCAAGCACCTCCGGCACGAGCCTGCTGGCACTCTCGGGCTCATCGGACAGTAGGTCGGTGAAGACGGAGCGCACCACATCGGCGATCGGCCGGAAGCCGACCAGCGGAGCAGACGAGTAGGAGCGACCCCTGAGGACAGCGGTGTTGCGTTTCGAGCTCGCGCCATCGATGAAGGACTTGACCAAACGGCTCTTTCCGACGCCGCTCTCTCCGGTCACCAGGGTGAAGTGCCCCTGCCCGTCTACAACGGAGTTCCAAAGCCCCTGCAGGAGGTCGAACTGATGGGTGCGTCCGATCAGCGGAATGATCGGAGGGGTGGCTTCCTCCTGGTCTGCGACATCTTCGTCGCTCTGGCCCTGCAGAAGAATCGATCGATAGAGGTCGGTGGTCTCTTCGACTGGATCGACTCCCAGTTCGGATTGCAGTAGATTCAGCAGCTGCTCGTACTGGGTCAGGGCGCGGTTGCGACGCCCTGCCATCGTGTAGAGGCGCATCAGTTGTCGGTGGGCTTCCTCGGAAAGCGGATCGATGGCGAGAAGCCGCTTGGCATATCGAATGCCGAAGCGGTGTTCTCCTCGAGCGAGATAGATCTGAACCAGCGTTCGGAACGTCTGAAGGGCATCTTCTCGGGCGTTTTCCTGGTGAGTCACTAGCCACACCTCAAACTCTACGCAGTCGCGCAAGAAGAATCCGGCCAGCAAATCGCCCTTGTAGAGCCTGACCGCTTCGCTGAGCAGGAGCGGGTCCGGACCGGATTCAGCGAGTCCGCGGCGAACCCGCTCGTTGAATTCCGCGACATCGAGCCAACACTCGAGATCCGGGTGCAGCCGCACCTGGCTCTGATCGGTGATCAGCGCCGGAACTGCGTCGTCTCCGTTTCCAAGAGAGGTTCGAATGTTGTAGAGAGCCTGTCGAAGATTCCGCCGGGCTACCTCATCCGGTCGGTCCGGCCAAAACAGCCCGGCCAGATGATCTCGACTCAGGTACTGATCTCGATGTAGAGCCAGATACGCTAGCAGCGCCCGGACCTTCTGGGATTCGAAGCGCTGAACCGGCCGGTCGCCGAGCTTGGCCTCGAACCCCCCAAGGAGACGGATCTCCAAACGGGTCATTGGCTGCTTTCCAACGGGGCCTCGCGGAGCACTCGATCTGGAGGAAGGCTAGCCTGCATTATTCATGAGTGCCACGGCATCTTGCGGAGATCGCCTGCCATCTCAGGCCGTACTCGCTCTTCGCTCCTCGACATACTTTGAGTATGGCTTCCTCGCTCCTCGCTACGTGCGGCCTGGTCTGACGGGCGCTTTCCACAATCTGCTCGCGGCCTCATGAATAATGCAGGCTAGGTGCTGAGAGGGAAGCCACAGGAAGATTCTTGTCAGATTCAGCCGACAGTTTAGCACGCGCGGCGCTCGGGCCTGGTCACTCCTGACGGTTTCCTGACGCTGCCGATCGCCGGATCGCTGTCTCAAGAACCGAGCCGCGCTCGGAGTGCCGGCGGGAGCCGTCGGTGACCGTCGGTGGCGGGTCCCGGAAGACACCGTCGTGGGGCAGTTCGACGGCCGTCTCTGGCTCTGGAACCGGGCGGACGATGGTGTTTTCGCGCTATCGGACGTGGGCGCCGACATGTGGCGGTCACTCGCGGCGGCTAGAGCTTCAGGGGATTCCGACGCTGCACGCCTCGGCGGTCGAACGCCCGGAAGCCCGTCGCTCCATTACCCCACCTCGCCCAAGGAGCGGCCGGGCTCGCCGGCCTCGCTATCCTCACGGCCCCGCCGTCCGTGCAGCGCCGAAATCAGCTCACCCAGCCCTGCCGGGTCCGAGAAGTAGCGCTCCTCACCGGTTCGCAGATTGCGCACGTAGTAGCGCAAAAGAGCCTCATTTTCCTGAACCTCCCGCGGTTCGCTCCAGACACGGACGAGAAACGAGGCGCTACGTGGTGTCATTTCAGCCACCTCCAGACCGAGGCACGGTTCACAATTGACCGTGATTGAGGTTCATGTGATCGTCCAGCCGTCAGGAGATCGTCAGGTAGACCGCGGCAGCAGGCCGCGTGTTCTACCACGGGCTGCTAGTGCTGCGGTCCGCTCGGTGAGCGGAATTGTTGCGGTTGGGACCTGGAACGAAACCCGATACGGGCTGCCCCGGGCTTGAGTGTCGGGATGAGGAATCCGCGATGCCCGTACGCCGAGGCTAATCGAGACCTCGCTCGAAGAGCACGATGCCGACGTCGTCGCCCAGCAAATCCCAGGCGGTGGAGTCTCGCCGCCGGTTGGGCCCGAACGAGTAGAGGAAGGCGATTTCGCGCTGTTTGCTCTTCGAGTACCTGTGCCGAATCCAATAGGCTGTATTCCAGGGGTCGATGAAGTAGCTAGCTCGCGACTCGGGCAGGCCCTGGTCCACGAGGCCTGCAAAGGCGCCGTCCGCTAGCTGATCCAGTCGCTCGTACTTCTCCGCCCAGGAGAACACCCGCTTGTGGGTGCCGCACTTCGAGATCGGCCGGCCGCTTTCTTGGAAATCGCCGGCCAGAGCCTCGAGTTCGGTGCGGGCGGTCGCGATCCGCTCGGGATCGTTGCCGGTGCTGGTGCGCGAGTAGGCGAAGGAAGCGAAGCCGAGTACAGCGGTAGCGGCGAAGGCTGTGACGATTTTCCGACCGACGTTGTCGGGCAGGAGCTTGGTAGACCCGACCAGTGGAAGGGCGGCAAACAGAAAACCCAGCCCGAGCATGAGCTCGACGATCTCGCCGGAAAACCGCCAGGGGTAGTCGTCGTAGATCCAATAGGCGGCAACGAAGGCGGGGATCAAGCCGAGCGGCGCGATCGCGGGACCGTGTCTCCGGACCAGCTTCCTTACCGGCTCGGCGAGTGCCAGGAGCGGCAGCACGATGCCGAACCCCAGGATCGTTGCCTTGAGCGCTAGCTTGCGCAGGCCGGTATCGAAAACGTTGTGAACGTTGAACTCCTGCTGGAAGTTCTGCTGGAGGAAGTACTCGGGAGGCCGGTACCCCAGGATCCGCTGGCCCCACGAGATCTCCTCCATAGCGACGACGAGACTGAACAAAGCTAGGCCAAGGGTTAGCCATGGCATGCCGGCTCCCGCGCTCTTTTGGCTACGCGCGGCCAGAACGAACCCGATCGCGGCAAGAAAAAAGGCCCAGAAGGTCATCCATTCGAGGGTTCCATCTTCCTGCACCAGCTCGTAGTACAGCTCTGAGTTCGAATTCTCGACGAGTCCGGCGGCGATCGCGAAAGCGAGGATGAGGAGATTCGCCAGAATTGCCTGGCCCGCAGTGATCGAAGAAATCCCGAAGGCGTTTGAAGTGCTTGTTTCCTGTGTGCCTTTTCTCATACGCTTCGTTCTTGGCACGGCGGCTCGGCCTAGCGTCTGAGGCTTCTTGTCCAGAGTTGGATCGAGGGTAGAATCTTCCTCACAGCAAATGGAGTCTAGCGAGTTGGAAGTTTCCATTCCAGATCAGGTTTTGTTTCGGGATCTCGACGGGGAGTCGGTGCTGCTTCATCTGGGCTCGGGCCAATATTTCGGCCTCGACGAAGTCGGGACCCTGATATGGCAGCTTTTGGTCGAAGGGTGTTCGCTCGACGAAATCGAGGAACGGATTGTTGCGGAGTACGATGCCTCGGCAGAAGAGGTCGAGAATGACGTGCTCCGGATTGTCGAGGAACTCACTAGGAATGGACTTGTGGAGATCAAGAGGACGGAGCGCGAGACCTCACCCATGGACCCTTAGCAGCCCGTGGTAGAAGTCCTGCGGGTCGCGTTGGGAGCGCTTTCGGGGCGCGCTGCAAGGCGGCGCGAC
>JADFQD010000118.1 GCA_022561975.1 Acidobacteriota bacterium | reverse complement strand
GTTGGATGAAATAACCAAACCTGCAAGCCAGATGCTGGATCAGATTCTCGGGGCTCTGCCGAACCTCTTTGGAGCGGCGCTGATTCTCGGAATCGCCTATGTCATCAGCAGGATGGTCGCCGGGCTGGTGAGCAACGTGCTCAACGCGGCCGGTTTCGATCGCCTGCTCGAAAGGCTGGGTCTGAAGTTCAAGAGAGGCGAAGGCAGCATCGGTAGCGGTTCCGAACTGATCGGACATCTGGTGGTCGTCGCGGTGATGCTGTTTGCTGCGCTCGAGGCCCTGCGTTTGCTCGCCTTTGAGCAACTTGCCGTCTTGGTGTCGTCCTTTGTCGTCTTTTTCTTCAATGTTCTGCTGGGGATTGTGATTTTCGGATTGGGCATCTATCTGGCCAATTTGGCCTCACGCGCGATTCAGTCGAGTGGGCAGAGCGGCCTTTTGGTGACCGTGGCGCGGGTATCGATTCTGGTCCTGGCGGGTGCGATGGCATTGCGCCAGATGAACGTCGCGGAAGACATCATCAACTTGGCATTCGGTTTGGTGCTCGGCGCAGCCGCTGTAGCGGCGGCTATTGCGTTCGGTATGGGCGGCCGGGATCTGGCGCGACAAGAGCTCGAGCGCTGGAACGATGAGATGAAGAACAAATAGGAGCTTTGGTCACCTAAGAGGGGTGAAGAAAAGGCTTTTTGGGGTATTCTGAGTGTGTTAGGGTTTTCAAGAGCCCGGAGAACAAGGGTCCACCCTAGCTAGCTTAGCTAGTTTGTCTTTCGGTATCGCGGTTGTTCGCGTAGGAGGTTCAGAGACGTGAAGAATTGGGCAGCTACGGTGATCGCAATGGGCGCTTTGGTCCTGCCCGGTCAGATCGCATTTGCTGATCAACACGAACAAGAAGAGGCTCAGAGGGTCTATCTAGACGAGGAGTATGACGAGGAGCGAGACTGGTCCATCGGCCTCGGCCTCGGCTTGGTCGAGCTGGGGGATAACTTTGTTCAGGGCGGCTTCGTGGTCAGCGATGATGACGTTGAGCAGTACCTGATGCTGAATCTCCGGATTCCGTTTGGGGACCGGCATGCCCATCGGGGCGCAAGCAGCACCGGCTTCCGAGGCTATCTCGAGCCTGAGTTGGGCTACTGGGACGGCGACACGGGCAGCGACCTGCTGCTCGGTATCAACGTCGTGGGAGGCATGCCGTTCAATGCGGTCGAGTTCTACGTGGGTGGTGGAATCGGCATTCACTTCCTCGACAGCGACCTCGTTGTGCCGGGTGGTGACGATGCCGACGAGGCCTTGGGCGTCAACGCTCATTTCGGTGTCGATGTCAGCGTCAGCGAGGGCGTGTCCCTCTTCGCCATGGGGCGTTTCGACCTCGTGGACGACGACCGCGACGAACTCGAAGGCAAGGCCGCCGTGGGCCTGCGCTTTCATTTCTAGCGTCGCTTGCGATCGCTTTCATAGAAGGCCCCGGGCTCGGAGCCGAGGCTTTTTCTCAGGTGCAACTCGGCCGCCACGCTCGTAGCTCGACCCTCGCCGGAACCCGCGGCCGCAGCTTGGTGAGGCCAAGCTAGTCGGCCGCTGTGGATTGGTAGGCCTCGACTGGGGCGCAGGTGCAGACCAGGTTCCGATCCCCGAAGGCATTGTCGATTCGTGCCACCGAGGGCCAGAACTTGCTCTCGCGGATCCACGGCAAAGGGTAGGCGGCTCGCTGTCGAGAATAGGGATGCTGCCACGCATCCGCGGTCACCGCGGCAGCGGTATGGGGCGCATTCTTGAGCAGATTGTCTTCTCTGTCTTCTCGGCCTTCTTCAATATCTCTGATCTCTTTGCGAATCGAGATCATGGCTTCGCAAAACCGGTCGAGTTCGGCCTTCGACTCCGACTCGGTAGGTTCGATCATCATGGTGCCGGCGACCGGCCACGACATGGTCGGAGCGTGAAAGCCGTAGTCCATCAATCGCTTGGCGACGTCGTCGACCGAGATCTCCGACGTTTGCTTGAATTGGCGTAGGTCGATGATGAACTCGTGAGCCACGAACCCGTTGGCGCCGGTGTACAGAATTGGGTAGTGCGGCGCGAGCCGCTTGGCCATGTAGTTGGCGTTCAAGATCGCAATCCGACTGGCTTTGGTCAGGCCCTCGGCGCCCATCATCGCGATGTACATCCAGGAGATCGCCAGGATACCCGGGCTGCCCCAGGGGGCGGCCGAGATTGGTCCGATGGCCGTCGAGCTCCTCTCACTGCCGGGCGCCAGTGGGTGGCCCGGCAGAAATGGCGCCAGATGATCGGCGACGCAGATCGGCCCCATACCGGGACCACCGCCACCGTGTGGAATACAAAAGGTCTTGTGCAGATTCAGATGACAGACATCGGCACCGTAGTCCCCGGGGCGGCAGAGCCCGATCTGGGCATTGAGATTGGCGCCGTCCAGGTATACCTGACCGCCGTTCTCGTGGACGATCTCACAGACATCGGCGATGTTTTCCTCGAAGACACCGTGGGTCGAGGGGTAGGTGACCATCAAGGCCGCCAGGCGATCGCCGTGTTCCACGGCCATCCGCCGCAAATGCTCCATGTCGACGTTGCCCTGGGCATCGCATTCGACGGCGATGACTCGGAGTCCCGCCATCACCGCGCTCGCCGGGTTGGTGCCGTGCGCCGAGGTCGGAATCAAGCACACGTCACGTTGGGACTCCCCCCGGACTCGGTGGAAGGCTCGAATCACCAGTAGCCCGGCTAGTTCACCTTGCGAGCCGGCATTCGGTTGCAGAGAGACGGCGGAGAATCCGGTCAGTTCGGCGAGCCAGACCTCGAGCTGCCGGGCGAGCTTCGCGAAGCCCAGCTGATCCTCGGCAGGAGCAAACGGGTGAATCGAACTGAACGAGTCCCAGGTGAACGGCATCATCTCGACCGTTGCGTTGAGCTTCATCGTGCACGAGCCGAGCGGGATCATCGAGTGGACCAGCGACAGATCGCGACTCTGCAGCCGGTACATGTAGCGCAGCATTTCGTGCTCGCTGTGGTACTTGTGAAAAACCTCCTGCGGCAGCAGGTCACCGGTGCGGCGCAGGGAAACTGGGATACCGAGCCGAGCCATGTCGGCTTTCGGCTCGGTTTCCGGTTGCGGCTCGATGCGCGCGTCTGTGCGGTCGTTGGGGCCGGCGGAGCCCGCAAAGCACTCGACCAGGGTGCGGAGTTCGTCTTCGACCACGGCCTCGTCGAGCGCGATGCCCAGACTGCCATCCCCGAAGTGCCGCAGAGTCAAGCCACGGTCTCGGGCTCTCTTCCAGATTGGATCGACCCGCTCGCCCACCTCTACGCGCAGCGTATCGAAGAAGGTGCGGCTACCGATCTTGTAGCCCAGGTTGATCAGGCGTTCGGCCAAGTTGATCGCGAGGCCCTGTATGCGTTCGGCGATGCGCTGGAGGCCGACGGGCCCGTGATAGACGGCATACATAGAGCTGAGAACGGCGGGCAGCACTTGCGCCGTGCAGATGTTGCTGGTCGCCTTTTGGCGGCGGATGTGTTGCTCGCGAGTCTGGCGGGCCAGGCGATAGGAAACTCCACCCGCGGCGTCTCGCGACACGCCGACGATGCGGCCGGGGATCTGTCTTTCCAAGTCGGAAACCGCGGCTAGGTATCCGGGATGCGGACCGCCTCCCGCTATCGGCAGTCCCAGCCGCTGGGTCGAGCCGACCACGACATCGGCGCCGAAACTCCCCGGCGCCGCGAGCAGCACCAGGGCCAGAGGGTCCGCCGCGACGATCAGCCGGCTGCCGGCCGAGTGCAGTTCACGAGCGAGCTCTTGGTAATCGAGAATCGCACCATCGGTGCCCGGGTACTGGACCAGCGCCGCGAACACGTCGCTTCGGCTTGCGTCGAAATCTTCGGTGTCGGCGACTTCGACGACGATGCCCAGCGGCTCGGCGCGGGTTTCGAGAACCGCGAGCGTCTGCGGATGGCACTGGGACGAAGCCAGCACGGTCGTGCGTTTGCGCCGGCCAGCCGACCAGCACATGTTGACGGCTTCCGCCGCCGCGGTCGCCTCGTCGAGGAGAGAGGCGTTGGCAAGGGGCAGGCCGGAAAGCTCGCAAATCAAGGTCTGGAAATTGATCAGAGCTTCGAGCCGGCCTTGCGCGATCTCCGCTTGATAGGGCGTGTACTGCGTGTACCAGCCGGGGTTCTCGAGAATGTTGCGTTGGATCACGGCCGGCATCAGACAGGCGCCGTAGCCCATTCCGATCAGGCTGCGGCTCTTTCGGTTTTTCGAGGCGATCTCCCCGAGAGCTTCGAGGGCGGCGGCCTCGCCCAGTGGCTGCGGCAGCACCAGCTGTGAGTCAATCCGAATATCGCCTGGAATGACAGCGTCACTCAACTCGGTCAGGCTCGCTAGACCCAGGAGGCCGAGCATCGATGCGATTTCCTCGTCGTTCGGGCCCAGATGCCGAGGTGGGAACGGATCACGGGTTTCGAGTCTCTTGTTGTCGCGCAAGGTTTCTCCAAGTTGACCTGGGTAGTGTCGCAGACCTTTGATGAGCCGAGCCGGAGGACGGCATTCTACGACCGCCTCACTGAGATCCCCAACAAAATCTGTTGAGGTCACTCTTGCGATAAACTCGACCAATATTATTCTCGGGGAGGCATTGGCTATGCTGCGCAGTTCTGGTGTTTTTCTTGGGTTGGCCGCGACTGTTTTTCTTGGACTCGCCGCCTCCGTGGCAGCCCAGGATTCCACCACAGTCCCCGAGAGCTACTTGACTGGTTACCATATCGTTCGGCCGGGAGAGAACCTGCGCCGGATCACGAAGAACTACTTGGGTTCGCAGGAGCTCTGGCAACGCAACTGGAAACTCAATCCCGAGGTCGAGAACCCGAATTTCCTGAGTCCCGGCCAGCGCCTTCTAGTTTTGCTGCGGCCCGAAGACGCGGTGCCTTCGGCCCAGATCGTCACCATTGCGGGGACTGTCGAGGAGCGACCGGATCCGATCGCATGGACGCCCGCTCAGCGCCACGACCTGATGGTCGAAAGGGACGGGGTTCGGACCTTCAGACAGTCGTCGACGGCTCTTCGCTTTCACGATGGGACGAGACTGGTGGTAACCGAGGATTCGATCGTGTTCTTGAAAGTTGCGGGTAGGACGCTACGAGGCATTGAGACGCGTGCGGTCGAGATCGTCGAAGGGCAGGCCGACCTGGTCGGCGGCAAGGTCAGCGAAGAGAGCCCCGAAATTGAATTCGTGATCGGTGAAGCTACGGCCAGACCGACGCCAGGTCCGGGAGGCAAGTCCCAAGCTCGGCTGCGAAAGTTAAAGAGCGGCGCGGCTCAGCTGATGATCTACGAGGGTGCGAGCGAGATCGAGGCAGGTGGCAAGACCGTGTCGGTCGCGAAGGGCATGGGCACTTCGGTTCCGAAAGGCGCCCCGCCGCTGCCGCCGGAGAAGCTCCTGCCAAGGCCGACAATGAGCGTGCCGCAGCCGAACGGTATCGTAGAGGTCGGGCGCTTGGAGTTTTCCTGGGATCCGGTTGAGGGGGCGAGCACCTATATCCTCGAAGTGTGCCTCGACCCATCCTGCGAGGCACTCGTCGCCCGGGCGGTCGATTTGACCTCGACGACCTGGGAGGCGGAACAACTGCCTGTCGGCGATCTCGAGTGGCGAGTGACCGCCGTCGGCTCGAGCGGTTTGGACGGCTACCCGGCGGTGCCCCAACCCTTTCGGTAGTTCCCGAGAGGGCTGAGTTCGAGCCGCCGACTGCGGCCTTCTCGATCTCAGGTCCTTCCGTCGAGCGGTCTCAGGACGGGGCGAGTTCCGACAGCCGGATCGTCGGCAGATAGCCGGCACCGTCCGAGCTTCCCCCAGCCGCACTCGAGGGGCTCGCCGGGCCGGCCACCGGCGGTATCCAGCGGGCGTTTCGTGCCCTTACCAGGTCCTCCAAGCGCGCTACGACCTTGGCTGCGCTCGATGGCCGGCGACTGGGTTCGGGATCGAGCAGCCCGAGAATCAGGGCCTCGAGTTCGTTCGGTATGTCAGTCCGTGCCGCCCACGGTGGAGTGCGCGCCGATGAAGCCATCGCCGCCGTCGCCGGTTTGCCGTGTGACTCTGAAACCGTCGACCCACTGCGACTCCGCATGCTCCAGAAGCTCTTTGGAGAAGCCAGACAGGTTGCCGAGGATCGCCTCGCCGTCGCGGTTCGCGAGCGCCACCTGGGCCTCGTGACCGAGCTCGTAGTTGTTTAGCGAGTCGCGGATCGAGGTCCCAGCGTGTGTCCTCAACGCCTGAGTTTGCCGGCGGGTGCCGGAGCGCCGAACAGGAAGCCCTGGCCGTAAGCGAAGCCAACCCTGCGGCAGATCTCGGCTTCGGCCTCGCTCTCGATGCCTTCCGCGATCGGTGATATGCCGATTTCGAGTGCCATGGCAACCAGCCGCTCCAGCACGGTAAGTCTCGCTTGCGACGCGGTATCGATATCTCGAATCAAGCCGATGTCAAACTTCAAGAAGTCGGGTGGCACTTCGGCCAGCTCGAGTAGCCGCGCCTGCCCCGCGCCGAAATCGTCGTAGGCGACCTGCATACCCAGGTTGTGCAGGAAATCTCGAAGTTCGCTGACGGTTTTCGGATCCGTGATCGAACTCTCGTGAACCTCGAGCACAGTCGTGAGATCGGGCGCTCGATCGTGAAACTCCTCGATCGATTCGATCAGCTTCGCGGTGCCGATTTCGTTAGGGTGGGTGTTGATGAAGATGAGCGGTCTGGGTTCGGGCAATTCCAGGCAGTCGAGTGCGGACCTGGCCCGAAATATCCGGCTGAGCGCTGCCTCGGCACCCAGGATCTTGGCGGCATTGAAGAGCTCCACTGATCCGCTCGAGGCGCCTTTCAGATCCCCTCGGCCCAGGATCTCGTATCCCATGATCGAACGATCGCTGAAATCGACGATCGGCTGAAACACGGACATCACGGCACGCTTTTTCATCAGCTCTCTCAGAATGCGACTCTTGTCCAGGGCGAACTGCGGAAGGTGGGCGTCGACCGCGATGGTCTGGGCGAGAAGTGCCTCGGCTTCCCGGGCTTCCACGAGGCTCAGCCGATACTCCAGGCGAGCGAAATGAATTGTGTCGCCCTCGGAAATCTCTGTCACCTCCTCGACTTTGGTTCCATTGAGGAAGGTGCCGTTGGTGCTACCGAGGTCTTCGACAAAAACTCGTCCGTCTCGAAGAAAGATCTCGGCGTGCGATCCCGAAATCTCGGTGGCCGACAGGGTCAGACCGCATCCGTCGAGCCGGCCGACGCGGAAAGGGAAGGCAAGGATCGGAATGCGTCGCAGAGTCCCGTCGGTTTCGGAGAGACCCTCCAAGAACCAGAGCACCTGCTCGGCGTTCGTTTCCATCTTTGTTCGTGCCCCCAATCCGTTGGCGTGACTCTAGCAGTTCGTAGTAGGGATTCCGCGCCTTGCGCAAGCGACTGCGGGCTCGGTTATTCGGCGGGGAAGCCGTCGCGCAGAAGCTGCTCGAAACCTGCCTTGGGGACCGGCCGGCTGAAGTGGAATCCCTGGAGAAACTCGCAGCCCGCGGCGCGGAGATAGCTGGCCTGCTCCGCAGTTTCTACGCCCTCCGCGACGACCTCGAGGCGGAGATTGTGAGCCAGGGCGATCACGCCTTTGACAATCGCCATGTCGCCCTGGTCCTGGGGCGTGTTGAGAACGAAGGACTTGTCGATCTTTAGGGTGTGGATTGGAAAGCGCTTGAGGTAGGCAAGGGATGAGTAGCCGGTGCCAAAGTCATCGATTGCGATATGCACTCCCAAGTCGTGCAGCTCCTGGAGACGCTCGAGGGTTTTCTCGACCTCGTTCATCGCGACGCTTTCGGTAATCTCCAGTTCGATCGCCTCGGGCTCGATCCCGCTGTCGCGCAGAATCGACCTGACGGTCTCGACGAAGCTGCGCTCGCGAAACTGAATCGCCGAGATGTTGATGGCCATCGTCAGATTGCCAAATTCCGGTCGCCACGCTTGCACCTGCTCGCAGGCTGTTCGGAGCACCCATTCTCCCAGGGGGATGATCTGGCCGGTCTCCTCGGCGATCGGAATGAACTTGACCGGGCTGATCTCACCCATTCCCGGATGGTTCCAGTAGGTCAGGGCCTCAGCACCGATGATCTCGTTGGTCTCGCTGGACACCTTGGGTTGAAACCGAAGCATCAGTTCTTGGTTTTCGAGCGCGTAGCTGAGCGCCATCTTCAATTGCAGTTTCTCGAATGCGTAGCCCCCCATGGTCGGTGCGTACATTCGGCAAAGGCCGCGCCCCTGCTTCCTGGCCGATACCAGAGCGTTCTCGGCGTTGCGCATGAGTGTCTGCGCGTCCTCGCCATCCCAAGGAAACACACTGCCACCGATGCTGGCCGAGATGACCAATTCCTGCCCGCCGAAGTCGTAGGGCGCGGAGACGACATCCAGGACTTTTTGGGCGATCGTCTTGACGTCCTCGCCCGATGCCACGTCTGCGATCAGGAAGGCGAACTCGTCGTCCCCGAAGCGCGCGAGTAGATCGATATCGCGGCGAAGTCCGACCAGACGCTGGGAAACACTCTGCAGGAGGAAATCGCCCACGGCATAACCGTAGGTGTCGTTCACCTCCTTGAAGTGGTCGATATCCACAACCAGGATCGCAAGCTTGTCGTTGCGCGGGTCCATGTCCAGCACGGTCTGCTCGAGTTGACTCGAGAACACTTGCCGGTTGGGAAGCTTGGTAACGGCATCAAGAAACTGGTGGCTGCTGGCCTGTTCCTTGGAGCGCGCTGTAGTGATGGTCAATTCGGCCAGAGCGGCCGCGATCTCGAGCGCCTGGATCTCGGTAGAGGAAGCCGCTCGCGGTTGCGAAAAGTAAAGAGCCACGGTTCCGAGGACCACGACGTGGTCCTGCTCGCCGGGCCTCTCGGCCCAACGCATTCCCCGAATGGGAGCCGACCAGCAAGCGCCCAGGCCGGCAGCCAGGGCTTCTTCTGTGAGGCCTTTCCAGACCACGTCCGCCTGCAAATCTTCTGAGACGATTGTTTCGTTGCCGTAGGCCGCCGCGCAGCAGGTCCCGGGCGCGAGACCGATGGTCAAGCCGGTAATCGACTGCCGAAAGGCGTCGGGCAGGCTCGGCGCGGCCAAAACCTCCAGCGCCTGAGAAGATGGCTCGATCCGAGTCACGCAGGCTATCGAATTGGGGAACAGTCGCTCGAGGCTGATGCAGAACTCGGCGAAGGCCTCTGCCAGCTCGCCGCCGCTTCCGACGAGCTCGAGAATCTTGCTCTGGGCAAGAAAAATCTTCGAGGTGAGCGTCGAGGTGCTGTGCGCGACAGCGAGCCGCGGCGAATTCATACGCTCCGAATGTTGCCGTAGACGGGAGGCCGTCCGTGTAATGTAATGTACACCTTCGCGAGTCGGACGATTGTCGCAAAAGGACGGGCCGACGCCATTCTTCGACCTGAGATTTTCACGTTTGCCGCGGAAAATCCAATCACGGTCCCGGCGCGTGCGCGGGCAAACGAAAGTGACCGCAAGGTGTGACGATCCGGGATCCGTGTTTTGCTAGCATGCTCTCTTGCGAAGAAGGTACTTGCCTGGATTATTCACCAGGATTCGTAGCGAGGAGGTGCACCTCCGCAGGAGAACCCAGGCGAATAGTCCAAGCCACCAGGACGGTTCGGCTCGACAATCACGGAGGGATCCAACAAGGCAACTGGCAGCGCTGGTGGCGGCCGCATTGCTGATGTTGGTGAACGGTTGCGGCGACCGCAGCGAGCCGCCGGTTGCTGATGACCGGGGTTCTACAGCCAGCGGTGTTCTGGTCTCCGACGCCGAAAGCCTGCTGAGGGCCGAATTGGCACAGGCCGATCGCGAGTTCGCCCGCAGCGTGCGCGACACCGGCCTCGAGGGTTGGATCGCCGCGTTTGCTGAGAATGGCAGGGTGCTGCCGGCGGACGGACCGATGGTGACGGGCCCGAGCGCGATTCGAGATATTTTTACGCCGCTATTCGCCGAACCGGGCTTCGAGATCACCTGGGCTCCGGCTGGAGCCGAAGTCGCTGCGTCGGGAGATCTTGGTTACACCTACGGTCACTGGAAGACCTCCATGCCGACGGTCGGAGCCGGTGTCGAAGAAGCCGAAGGCAAGTACGTCACGATCTGGAGCCGAGATTCGGAAGGCCGATGGCGGGTGCTTCTCGACATCGGGAACACCCAGCCCGCCACGCAATCACAAGGGACGCCTTTTGATACCGAGCGGGCGAAGCGAAGTGCGTCTGTTATGGTTCAGGGGCCGTGGCGGCCAAGACTATTTACCGCGTCAGCTTTCTCCAGCAGGGGAAGGTCTTTGAGGTGTATGCCGAAAGCGTTTCGCATGGCAACCTGGCGGGCTTCGTCGAAGTGGAATCTCTCCTTTTCGGCGAGCGGAGTCAGGTCGTGCTCGATCCCTCCGAGGAACGCTTGAAGACGGAGTTCAAGGGTGTGCAGCGGTTCTATGTGCCGCTTCACTGGATTCTCCGCATCGACGAAGTCGAGAAGCGCGGTAGCGCAAGCATTCGCGATGCTGATGGAGACGGCGCGGTTGTGTCGCCCTTCCCGATGGCGATGATTACGCCACGGGGTGACTCGAGTAAGTCGTGAAGCCCATCTGCTGCGGCGTCATCTTGCTGGGCGCGGTGCTGACAGAGAACGCCCCGGTCCATGCCTGGATGGCTAGCGCGCACGCCAAGATCGCCGCAGCGGCGGTCGCGGCCCTGCCCGACTCGATGCCGCCCTTCTTTCGGGCAGGGGCCTCTCGGATTGGGAGGAGCGCGGTGGATCCCGATTTTTACCGGTTGCGGGAGTTATCGCAATTGCGCAACGCGGAGAGCCCGGAGCACTACCTTGATGCGGAGCTTCTGGATGGAGTGGAGTGGCCTGCTACGCGCTACGAATACCTCGAGCTTACGGCGAAGCTCGAGCAGAACCCGTACTTCGTCGGTACCTTGCCGTACGCTATCGCCGAAGGCGTGCAGCTCCTGGCCGTCCCGGTTCGGCACGATCGAGATGTTCAGCCCGTCAGCCAGGCCCACCCGCGCCGTCTCGTACTCCGGCTCGTAGTCCTCGGGAAAGAACTCGAAGCCGAACTCCAGGTGCGACCTCGTGTCCCGTCCGTTGGAGTGGAGGTGGATAGACTGGGACGTGATCTGCGAGCCCGCCTTGAGCAACCGCCCCCGCTCCTCGCTGAAAAAGTCGGGATTGCGGCCGACCTCGTGCACCGGCCAGAACGTGCCCTCCAGCAGATGTGCCCCGGGGGGCCGAGTGCTGTAGATCAGGTGATGGACGACCCACCGGGATCCCACGGTCTGCCGTCCGGTGCCCTGAGTGGGCACGTCGTTGACCTCCCGGATCTCCACCGCCTTCACGTAGCGGTCCTGCTCCAGCGGGACGTCGATGGGCTCGATCTCGCCCCACCAGTCCGCGGCTCCGCCCTTCACGAGAAACTCTGCAGAGCTCACGACCAGGTCCGGCTCGATCCGCCAGCCGTCTTCGCTCCGCGGATCCACCTCCACGGTCAGGTCCGCCAGGTCGCCTTCCGGCGCCCCGTTGTCGGCCCATGCCTGGATCATCGCCAGCTCCTCGTCCGTCAACGAGGGGTCCTGCTGGAATTGCTGGATACCGATATCCTTCTCCACGTACCACGGTGGCATCGCGCCCCTCCGATCCCGGATCGCCGTCTTCGCCTTGATCCTCCCGGCGTACCGCCTCACCTCCTGATAACTCGTCAACGGCATGGGACCCGCTCCACCCACGCGGTGGCAGTTCACGCAGCTCCGCACGAGGATCGGCCAGATGTCCTTGTTGAACGTCACCCCTGTGGGATCGATGCCGAAGTCCGCGGCCGCGAAGAGGTGCGGCTCGTGGTCACCCGGCATGTGGCCCTGGGCCGTCAACGCCGCCGGCACGCACAGAAGTGCGGCAGCAGCGAGGGCGATACCGATGACAGCGCTCGAAGCGAGCGCCCCAGGAATCAGTCGGTCAACGGTCGCGCGATTCATCGTCATGGGACGATTTCCTCCAGTTTAGGTCGACTCTTGCCGGTCAGAACACTGCCTCAGGAGGCCACGGCGTAATGGCGCCGGTGTCTCATGGCTGTCAAGAAGCACAATACCGGAGAAGCTACATCCACGAAAGGCAAATCACCTTCGGCTTCCTAGAGTTGCCAGTCCGATCGATGATCGTCTAGCCGGAGTCGCTTGCCACCCTCCTAACGACGTGGCGGCATG
>JADFQD010000117.1 GCA_022561975.1 Acidobacteriota bacterium | reverse complement strand
TCGGCAGCGGATGGGCCCGCTCCGATCAGCAGCGCGGTGCTCGCGAGAAGCAGCACTCGGCGCGGTCGAGACTTGGTCATTGGTCGTTCCTCCCAGGCCGTGGGGCAGGCACGACTCCGACGCCTTGCCTGGTCCGCCCCGCCACCCACGGTACCAGACGAAGATCGGCTCTTCGGGAACCAGTGGTCTTTCTCAGTTGAGAAGCTACGAGGAGGAGACTACATGCTCCACGTGGAACCTGTCCCCGCTAGCCGCGGTACAGAGCGCCAAAGAGGTTGACGTAGTCGTCGGTCCACAGGCCCCCTACTCGGGCCGCGGTTTCTCTCTGGTCTCGAGCAGCTCTTTCACTTCGCTCGCCCCGAGCCATTCAGAGTTTCGAGTGAGCACCATCCAAGTGGCGCCGTGCGACGAGTGGCCCGAGGTACACCGCCACTTGGTTCACCTCTTCTCTGGTTTGCTCGGCCGGTACCTCGACACTGAAGAATCTCGATCGCTGCGCGATTCCGATGAGGCCGAGGGCGACCAGGATCAGGCCGATCGCCGCGAGCGGGATCCTCCGAGTGGCCGGGGACCTTCGAGCCAAGGTGGCGACGAGCCAGAACGCGAGCAGGGCGATTGCGGCGGTCTCGATCTCGAGTTGGAGACCCATCCAGCCCAGGGCCGATTCCAACGGCACCGGCCGCAGCCATGGGAAGATCGCTGCAAGCCCCGCGCAGATGGAAACTAGACCGAGCCAGCCGGCCTGGATTCGGAGCTTCCGACCACGCTTGGGAAGGGCGGCAGCGATGGCGACCAACGGCGCGGTCAGTGCGGCGCCGGCTGGGAGCACGAGGCCGGCAACCGCCGCCAGGGCGAGGCCGGTCGCGGCCCTCAATCTTTGGGCCGGCGGCGCAAAGGCCGCCAGCGGCAGCACCACCAAGCCTAAAACGACCGTCCGGATCCATCCGCTGGCGCCGATGGCAGACTCTCCACCGAACTGTAAGGAAAGCCAGCCGGCCAGCGCGATCGTCGCGACGATCGCCGTACGGTTGCGATTCGCGAGGAGAAAAGCGGCGACGACGGCGACGGCAACGGTGACCCCAATAGTGGCGCCAATGGCGAGGCTGAACGGCTGCCGGTCGAATGCCGGAATCACGAGCAGAGCACAAGCGACCCAGGCCGTGGTCTCAGGAAGCCGAGGTAGGGCTCTCGAAGCCGCCAGGACGACCAGGGCCAGAGCCACCCCCGGGCCGAAGCCGCCATCGATGACGGCGATCGCGAGCAGAGCGAGCCAGAGTCTTTTGCCTTCTTGTTGCGCCAGCCGGGACAGGGCGAGGGCGGCCAGAGTCGGAAGAACCAGTGCCTCGAGGAGGAAGCCGGGATCGAGTCCGGGCGCGAGGTAGAGTTCCGGGCGACACAGAGCCTGCACCGCGAGCGCCCAGGCGATGAGTTCACCTGCGTGCGTGCCGAGACCCGCCCGAACCCGCTCGTAGGTCACGAGCCCGAGGCCGACTACCAGCAGGGCAGAGATGGATGCTCCTCTGACGTCGCCCGGTGGAATCGCCCAGAGCCCGAGCGCCGCCAGCAGCGCGATGACGCCGGTACGAAATTGGTCCGCTCTGTCCAGGGTTCCGATGCCCAACAGCACCACGGTGCCGATCAGAGCGAGGAAGCCGAGTTCGGCGGCGTCGGCCGCATCGGTCAAGAACGCCGCGCGCGACGCCGCGGCCGCAAAGAACGAAAGGGGTAGGGCGATTCGGGGAAGGAACGCTCCGAGTGTCGACCGCTCAGCGGCTCCCGTACTGCTCATCGATCCAGTTCCGGTACGAGCCGTCCATGACGGATTTCCACCACTCCATGTTATCGAGGTACCAGCGGATCGTCCGTCGGAGTCCCTCCTCGAAGTCGACCTTGGGCGCGAATTCGAGCTCGGAGCGCGCGCGCGCGATGTCGATCGCGTAGCGCCGGTCATGGCCCAGGCGGTTGGTTACGAAGGTCACCGCGTCTCGGCAAGAATCACCTCTCGACGGCCAAGCCTCGACGAACCGGAGCTTCAGAGTCGTATCTTCTTCGAAAATTTCATCGGTCAGCCGACAGAGTTCGTGGATCAGCTCGAGGTTGGTTTTCTCGCACTCGCCGCCTATATTGTAGGTGCGCCCGACCCGGCCGCGCTCGAGGATTCGTTCGATACCCCGGCAGTGATCCGCTACGTAGAGCCAGTCTCGCACGTTGGAACCGTCGCCGTAGATAGGTATCTGCTTGCCGTGGAGAAGGTTGACGATCGCCAGCGGTATCAGCTTTTCCGGATAGTGGAACGGACCGTAGTTGTTGGAGCAATTGCTGATGGTCATCTGCAAGCCGTAGGTTTTCCAGTAAGCGCGAACCGCGTGGTCCGCGGCCGCTTTGCTGGCCGCATAGGGAGAGTTGGGGGCGTAGGGCGTGGTCTCCGTGAACGCGGGGTCGTCTGGGGAGAGGTCGCCGTAGACCTCATCGGTCGAAACGTGGTGGAACCGATGAGCGACCGGAGCTCCATCCGCCAGCCAGACCGTGCGCGCGGCCTTGAGGAGACTGTGAGTTCCGAGCACGTTGATGTCGAAGAAGGCATCGGGTCCCGAGATCGAGCGATCGACGTGCGATTCGGCTGCGAAATGGACGATCGTGTCCAGGCCTTCGTCGGCCAGGAGACTCTCGATCAGTTCCTGGTCACGGATGTCTCCGTGAACGAAGCGAAACTCGTCTCGCTCTGCCACAGAATCGAGGCTGCGTAGATTGCCGGCATAGGTCAGCGCGTCGACCACGACAAGCCGATCCCCTGGGTGCCGGTCGAGCCAATAATGCACGAAGTTGGCGCCGATAAAGCCGGCTCCTCCGGTTACCAGAAGCCTACGCACTGCTCGGATCCATCCTCTCGGGCTCCATCGGATCGGACTCCGGCAACTCGGGCCTCTTCAACTCGGTGAGCATCTGGAGAAGTGAGGCTCGCCAGTGCAGGGGAGTGATTCCCAACTCTTCCCAGCTGGCGAATGAGTTCAGAGTACTCGACGCCGGGCGGCGGGCCGGTGTGGGGAATTCCTCACTTCGGATGGGCCGGACAATGGTTCGCGCGCCGCTGTCTCCGGTGACTCCCAGAAGTCCGAGCTTGGAGGCTTGATCGCGGATCGCCACCGCGAAGTCGTACCAGCTCGCGACGCCGGCGTCGCAAAAGTGCCGGATCCCGGACACGCCTGGTGGAGCGGCCCATTTCCAGATGGCCTCGGCGAGGCCACGGGCCCAGGTCGGGCTGCCGACCTGATCCATCACGACGTTTACTTCCGGTCGCTCGGCGAGCAACTGCAACATGGTGGCGACGAAGTTTCGTCCGTGGGAAGAGTAGAGCCATGATGTCCTGACGACAAGGCTGTTGCCGGGAAGCACCTCGAGAACCGCCGCTTCTCCGGCGAGCTTGCTTTCGCCGTAGACACCGAGCGGATGGGTTGGCTCTGTGGTCAGATAGGGGAGGCTCTGTTCGCCGTCGAAGACGAAGTCGGTCGATACTTGAATCATGCGCGCCTCTACCGCCGCGGCCCCCTCGGCGAGGGCTCGAGCGCCCTCGGCGTTGACCAGGAAAGCTGCTTCGCGATCGCTCTCGGCGTCGTCGACCGCGGTATAGGCGGCGGCGTTGATCACCAGAGCCGGCCTGGCGATCTCCAGGGCTCGAGCCACTCCGAGCGGGTCGGTGATCGAAAGCTCCGCACGAGCCGGTGCTTCAATCAGCGTGTCTTCGGGCGCGGTTGCCAGAAGCTCGCGGCCGAGTTGGCCGCTTCCGCCGGCAAGAAAGACCTTCAAGGGTAGGCCTCCGCTTCTCGCAGAGAAGTTCCGGCCTTGTCCTTTTCGGACACCAGCGGCGGTTGGTCGCCGGCAAGCGGCCAGTCGATCGCGAGTTCGGGGTCGTTCCATCGGATAGTGCGCTCGTCTTCGGCGTCGTAGTACGCGGTGCACTTGTAGAAGAAGTCGGCGTCGGATAGCGCGTAGAAACCGTGGGCGCAGCCGGGAGGTATCCATAGCATTCGCTTGTTGTCGGCGGAAAGTTCGCGACCGACCCAGCGGCCGAACGTAGGGGAGCTGCGACGCAGATCGACCGCCACGTCGAACACGGCGCCTCGGATCACCCTGACGAGTTTTCCCTGTGGTCGCGAGATTTGATAGTGAAGACCACGCAGTGTACCGGACTCCGAATGCGAGTGATTGTCTTGAACGAAGTGCATGTCGATTTCGAGCTGTTGAAAGCTTCTTTCGTTCCAGCTCTCGAAAAAGAAGCCGCGACTGTCGGTAAACACGCGCGGCTCCAGGACCATCACGTCCGGGATCTCGGTCTTTTTGAGGTTCATTCGGAGACCGGCACGGGCTCTCTGAGGACGGCTCTCAAGTAGTCCGCGTAGCCGGAGGCGCCGCAGGCGTCCGCGAGTCTTTCGAGCTGCTGCTCGTCGATGAACCGCATGCGGAAGGCGATTTCTTCGGGGCACGCGATCTTCAAGCCTTGGCGTTTCTCGATGACCCTGACGAAGTTGGCGGCATCGAGAAGCGAATCGTGCGTGCCGGTGTCGAGCCAGGCCGTGCCGCGGCCGAGAAGCTCGACACGTAGATCCCCGCGTTCGAGATAGGCACGATTGACGTCCGTGATCTCGAGCTCTCCGCGCCCCGAGGGCTGCAGTTCTTCGGTGATTCCGACGACGTCACCGTCGTAGAAGTACAGACCGGTGATGGCGTAGTGTGAGTCCGGTCTCTCGGGCTTCTCTACGATCTTGGTGACGTGGCCGTCGGCGTCGAAACTCGCCACGCCATAGCGTTCCGGGTCCCTGACCCAGTAGCCGAAGACGGTCGCACCTTGCGCTGGTCTCGCCACCTGCTGGAGCTTCTCGGAGAAGCCCTGCGCGTAGAAGATGTTGTCGCCGAGAATGAGAGCGACCGGCCGGTGGCCGATGAAACTGCGCCCGATCAAAAAGGCCTCGGCGATGCCCCGAGGCTCTTGTTGCACCGCGTAGACAAGCGATACGCCCCACTGTGATCCGTCGCCGAGAAGCGACCGATAGGCCTGCTGGTCACGCGGAGTCGTGATCACCAGAATGTCCCGTATCCCGGCCAGCATCAGGGTCGTCAGCGGGTAGTACACCATCGGCTTGTCGTACACCGGCATCAGCTGCTTGCTCATCGAGATCGTCACCGGGTGGAGCCGGGTGCCGGCGCCGCCGGACAAGAGAATGCCGCGTAGGTCCTGGGTCATCGGTCCTCCTTACTCTTAAGAGGCTCCGCGACCGGTGAGGACCGCCGGAACCGTTCGGAGCAGGATCTTGACGTCCAGCCATGGAGACCAGTTGTCTATGTATTCCAAGTCGAGTGCTACCCAGCGATCGAAATCGATCTCATTGCGGCCGGTCACCTGCCAGAGGCAGGTCAGGCCGGGTCGCATCGAAAGGCGTCGCCGCTGCCAGGGCTTGTACTGTTCGACCTCTTCGGGTGTCGGAGGCCTCGGTCCGACCAGGCTCATGTCGCCCTTGACGACGTTCCAGAGCTGCGGCAGCTCGTCGAGACTGAAGCGCCGCAGGAATCGCCCCACGCGAGTCACCCGCGGATCATCTCGAAGCTTGAAGACGGGGCCGCTCATCTCGTTGCGGTGCTCGAGCTTGTCTTGATCGGCTTCGGCCCCGGCGCGCATGGTTCTGAACTTGAGCAATGTGAACTGCCGACCGTGGAGACCAACGCGGGTTTGACGGAACAACACCGGCCCGGCCGGCGACCGGTGAACCGCGATCGCTACGATCGCGATAACCGGCAATAGAAGCAGGATGCAGGGTATCGCGACGGCAATGTCCACACAGCGCTTGGCGAAGAGGCCGGCGTCACCGACCGCAGTGGGATCGAAACTCAACAGAGGAACATCACCTAGCCGTTCGATCTTGGGGTGCCGACCACCGTATGAGTAGAGCAGGCCGATGCGAGTGCAGATTCCCCGCTCCCCGAGAAGACCTGCGATTTCGTGAGTTCTCTCCAACGGCAACTCCGGATCCGCAATGATGACCTCGTCGATGACCCTGCTCTCGGTCAGGGAGAACAGGTCATCCAGGCTGCCGAGAAGCGGGAAGCCGTCGATGATCTTGCCGGCTTCGTGGTCTCGCGCGGCGACGAAGCCGGCGATCCTCAGTCCCCAGTGTTCGTGCTCGGAGATAGCGCGCGCTATCTCGCGCCCCATCTGCGAAGTTCCGACGATCAAGATATTTCGGAAATTGTGCCCTCTTTGCCGAACGCTACGGGCAACTGACCGCACGAAGAAGCGTTCAACGATGAGAAAAGCGGCCGCGAAAACTACCCAGAGAATCACAAGAGCACGGCTCAGACGGTCCGCGAGAAGCCGCTCGTCGAGCTTGCCAACGAAGATGAGAACAACGAAAAGCAGGCCCGCGATACCGCTGGCTTTGACGATCTCCCAGGCCTCTCTTCGAAGGCTCTGAGTGCGGTGTGAAGCATAGAGGCCCACGCCGCGCAAGACGAAGGCCCAAATCACGAGTCCCACCAGGACGAGGGGGATGTAGCTCGAGAGCGGCAGCAACGCGCCCGGGAGCAGGTCACGGGACGGCAGAATCTCGCTGCGCACGTAGTAGGCAGCCAGAAAAGAGACGCTCGTTGCAGTCAGGTCGCCGAGCATCAGCCCTGCTGCAACCAGCTTTGCCCGTTCCTTGAACATTCTTTGTTGGGGGATTATAGATCGAAACGGATATCGTCGGGCTGCTATCGTTTCTCGCCTCGGTCGGCAAGCGTACGAAATAGCTCGGCGTACTGTGTCGAGACCGTCTTCCAGGAGAACAGCATCAGGGCTCGCTCGGCGGACCGCTTGGCGAACGCCTCGGCTTCGCCGGGGCTCTGGAGGAGCCGGTTGAGCTGCGCCGAGAGCGTCACGGGCTCCGGGACGCGGAAGTAGAGCGCCGTGTCGCCCGCCACCTCCCGGTTCTCCGGCGTGTCGTTGACCAGGAGGCAATTACCATAGCCCATGGCTTCGACCAGCGCCGGATGGGTACCACCGACCTCGGTCGCCTGGATGAACGCGTACGCGTTCGAAAGCAGCTCCCGATAGCCGTCACCATAGATAGCGCCTGGAAACATCACTCTTGGATCGGCTGCGGTCTTGAAGTTCGATATGAATGCTTTGGCGTAGGGTGCGTCGCCGACCATCACCAGGGGAAAGTCGCCGCTGACCGCTCGGTAGGCCTCGACCACCCGATGAGGGTTGTTCTCCGGCTCGAAGCGGCTGACGTAGAGGAAGTACTTACGCGGCTCGATGCCGAGACGGGAGAGAGTCTCTCCCGGCGGCAAAGGATGCGGCTCGACACCGTACGAGATCACCGTGGAATCGGCTCCATACCGCTTCCGGTAGTGGTCTTCGATCACCTTCGCATCCGTGATTATCACCGTCGGAAGTGCGACTGCCAGGCGCTCCGAGATCGAGTAGACCAGGCGACCGAGCGGTCCCCACTTGGCCCGTTTCTTTTCGATGCCGTCGACGTTGAGCGCCACCGGCGTTCCCGTCATGCGAAGGAGCGGAACAAAGAGCGCGTTGGCGCCGTTCACGAGGAGGGCGGCGTCGTATCTTCGCGCTAGCGCGTGCAGGCACGAGAGAGCCGTGTGCACCGGCGTCTCGGTGTACTTCGTATACAGGCTCGGCAGGCGAATCAGGTGAACACCCTTGTACTGGGTGCAATCCGAGGAGGTGTAGCGGGTGCGGCAGTAGACGGTGACCTCGAAGCCAAGATGCACAAGCCGCGGTGCCAGCTCCTCCATGAGTGTCTCGAACCCGCCGTAGCGGGCGGGAATACCGCGGCTGCCCAGGAAGGCGAGGCGGAGTCGTTTCAAAGCGGTCGACCCGAGCGTAGGAACCACCCGGCGAGTTGGCGGCGCGAGACGGTTCGCCGACTCTGGATTCGCCGGCGCCTGCGCACGATGTGATCCCGGTTTCTCCACAGCCAGCCAAACACCGGCAAAGAGCTGCGCTCACGAGCGAGGACATAGGCGATCGCTCCCAGGTCCCGAAACAGCGAAGGCAGGAAAGTCACCGGGAAACTGGCCCAGGTCTCGTGATAGGCCCGCAAAAGGAAGCGGTTCTTGAGCGAGTGATAGTTGACGTGACCGGGCATCGATCTGCGCCGGCGTGGAAGATTATGCCGCCGGTGTGAGGCTCGGGCGAGCGGCTCGTAGACGACCTCCCAGCCCCGTTCACGCAGCCGGAAGCAAAGCTCCGCGTCCTCGCGAAACGAATGGAATTCCTCCAGGAAGAATTCTCCGTCGACGGCGGCGTCTTCCAGCGCCGGCCGGTAGAAGAGGCTAGCGGCTCCAGTGGCTCCAAAAACACGCTCGGGACGGCTGTACTGACCGACGTCGCGTTCGTCGGAACCCCGGTCCAGGTGGCGCCAGTTCGCCACCAAGCGCATGCCGGCGGCGTCCAAGATAGGCTTTTCGCCCTCCGGGGGGCGCAGCAGGCGTCCGGTGACGGCGCCGATCCGGGTTTCCGGGTGGCTCCTGAACCTCTCGAGCAGCCTTTCGACGAAGTCGGTCTCGGGCAGGGCATCGGCGTTCAAGCTCAGCACGAACGGCGCCGACGTTGCGGCAATCGCACGGTTCATGCCGCCGGCAAAACCGACATTGTCCTCGAGCTCGATCCGTCGGAAACTCGCGCCTCGGATCGAGGCACCGGCCAGGGTCTCACGCGTCGGGTCGGAGCTCGCGCAGTCGACCACGATCACCTCGAGCGGGCGATGGGAAAGTCGCTCGAGCGCCTCGAGATACGCCGGAAGGTCGGCCGCGGCGTTGTGAGTTACCGTGCAGACGGCTACGAGTGGATTCGCCATGCTGGAAACGCGGCTATCCCGGTGGTGCCTCACAGAGAAAGTAGCTGGAGCCCCGATCGCAAGGCCGGTTGTTGCCGGTGAGCTCATTTCGTTCGGTCTTCTTGACGCGCCAGCCGAGTTCCTCGAGCCATCCCGCCAGGCGAGCGTGGCTGAATCGGCAGCCGTGGCTCCAGCCCGGCGCCGGGCTCTCGAAGTAGTCGGAGGCCTCGTTCTCCAGGCTGACGACCGTCTGGAGCACCAGGAACCCCGAGCAAACGCGCCGAAGATTGGCCAGGAGCGCCCGGGGCTCGTTCAGATGGTAGAGGCCGCCGGCGCAGAACACGAGGTCGAACCGGCCGGCTACCTGGGACACGAAGGACGGCACATCTTCGCGAGCAAACCGGATTCTCTCCATTTCCAGTAGCCGGCTGGCGAGGCGGGCGCGCTCGAGATCGCTTTCCCCGAGGTCCACCCCGAGCACGTCGGCGGCGGGGCTGATCCTCGCGATGACGCAGCAGTAGTAGCCGTCGGAGCAGAAGAGATCGACACACGACGGCTCTTTGTGTAGGCGGCTCAGAGCTTCTTCCAGGAACGGAACCAGAACGGATTCTTTGTGGCCCTGATTGATGCGGTGGGCACTCGAGCGCAGGGCACTCGCGCGTCGGTTGAGGCTGCGGCCCAGCCCGCCCGGCAGCGTTCGCGAGAAGAGCTGGACGAACCTTGCCGCCGCGCGTCTGAGCTTTCCGGCAGGTGCGCTGCCGGTATCCAGACCGAGCGAGCTGAAGTCGTGGTACCAGGGGCGAAGCGCGTCGATGCGGGGGTCGGAACGGAGCTCAGGGTGTGGCATCGGGTAAAGACGACGGTGAGGTCAGGCCTGTCGCAGGGCGTCGCGGTAGATCCGCCCGTAGGCGTCAAGAAACCGTGTGCGCGAGAACTCGGAAAGATCCAACGCCATGGCCGCTTCCGCCAGCACCTCGTAGTTTTCCATGATCGCCTGCAAGCCAGCGAGCACGGAGCTCGGGGACAACGAGTCGAGCACGACACCGGCTCGTTGACGGCTGACGAGATCGGCGAGGCCCAGCACCGAGCTGGTCAAGACCGGTCGCCCGGCGGCCAGGGCTTCCAGAGCGGAATGGGGGAACGCCTTGATCAACTGCGGTCGGTCCGCCAGCACGGCGACGGCATGGACCCGCGTGAGGAGACGAGCGACGTCGGTGGTCTCGGTGATGACCTCGACTCTCGTTCCGAGCCCCGCGCGGTCGATGCGTGCCTTCAGGTCATGCAGCAACACCCCCCGCCAGAGGAACACCAGGCGAAGCCGGGGAATCGCGCGGGCCGCGGCCAGAAGCTGGTCGATTCCCTTGGTGGAGAACTGTCGGCGAGTCCAGGGGGCCGAGCCCACCAGAAGGGAGAAGTCGCCGCCTTTCGGCGGGCGGCTGCGCCGAAAGGCGCCCGTGTCCACGCCCGGCGGAATCCAGATCGTCGGGATGCCGGTGGAGTGTTCGAGTCGAGGTACGTCCCGCGGGTCGGAGGCCACCAGACGGACCACCCGAGGCTTCGTCGACGCCGGCGCGCGGAGAGTGCGCTCTCCCTGGCTCGTTTGCACCGTGCAGATGCAGGGCTTGCGCAGGGCGGCCAGGAAGGGATAGTTCGGAATAGAGGGAGTGAACAAGTGGTGCAGGTCTACGCCGCGATCGAGCTTGCGCAGCCTCCCGATTGAGCCGAGTCCGCACAGTCGGGAAGGGACCAGTCTCGAGAAGCGCCCGAGTGGGTAGAGGAACGAGATCGAGCCGCCGAACCGCTCGCGAAGCCAGAGCGCTTCCTGGACGGCCCCGTCCAGCTCGGGCCGGGGCGGCTCCGGCACCATGAAGTGGTAGGCGATTTTCATCCGGAACTCACTGGCCCAGGACTCGCCGGTTCTGGTCTCCGAAGCGGCCGCGAAGCCCGTCGGCCACAGCCAGCAGCAATAGGCGTGCACGGGTCGTGTCCTTTGCCCCAAGTGCACGACCCGCCACGGCCAGTCCGTATCCGGTCCACAGCAGCATCAGAGGCGCGAGAAGACGGCGGCGATGGCGTCGCACGAAAAGGAAGCGATTCCGCAGAATGTAATAGGGGTAGAGGCGCTGGCGCAGCTCGTCGGATTCGCCCATGTCGTGCCAGCCCCTGGCCGCGGGCAGAACCGCGGCCGAGTACCCCCGGCCGGCCGCGACCTCACAGAAATCGGCCAGTTCGCCGCCGAAGAAGTAACTTTCCTCGAGGAAGCCTATCTCTTCGAGGATCTGGGTTCGCAGTAGAGCGATCGCACCGGGAACGTAGCGGACTTGGAACGGCCGAGCCTGGGAGATCCGTTCGGGAGTCAGATCGGTGGGGCGTAGGTGGGTGCGGATGTGCCGGCCGACGTCGCGGCCACCGAGCGCGATTACGTCTCCGGCTTCCGGGCCGGCGGTCACCGCCGGTCCGACCACCGCCAGATGCGGGTTCTGCTCGAGCGCCTCGACCAACTTCGCAAGATCGGCCTCGGGGATGAATGCGTCGTTGTTCAAGAGCAGGACGAAGCGTGCGTCGAGCTCCCTGAGCGCTTGATTGTTGGCGGCGCCGAACCCGAGGTTGGATGGATTGGCGATCAGATGCACCTGGGGGAACTCGCTCGCGATCACTTCGGCGCCGCCATTGCGGGAGGCGTTGTCGACTACCCAGATTTCGGGTCGGAGAGCCTCGAAACCCGCCAGCGACCCCAGACAGCGGCAGGTACTCTCGGTCTGGTTCCAGTTGACGGTTATGATCGCCAGTCTCGCGGCCACGGTGGTTGCTCCAGAGGACCGTCATAGACTAGCGCGGCGCGCCCGAAACGGTCGACACGAGCCCCAGGAGTCCATGGCACGAAACTTAGCAGGTAGGGCCAACACCTTTGAGAGTTCGTAGATCCTGGACCTTCGTAGTCGTAGCGCTGGGTCTCTCGCTCGGTGTCTCGTTCGGTACCGGGGGCGTCCTCGAGGCTCAGGCTCGGCCTGTCTCGAGCGCTGACCTGCCGGCCCCCGAGCTTCCGGCCGACACCGAGCCGGCTGTGACCGAGCAACTCGACGAGTTGCGAAAATTGGCTCAGCACGCTCTCGACGATCCGGATGCGCCCGTCGCCGGCAGCGTCGGCCGTGCCGACGCCGTCGGCGAGTTGTGCCGCCACTACCATGCCTATGGCCTGACCGCGGCGGCGCTTTCGTGCTACGAATTCGCTGCGTCGCTCGCTCCGCGCGATTTTCGCTGGCCGTATCTTTCGGCCTACATCGCCCAGGGTGAGGGTCGCCACGAGGACGCCATCGCGCTCTATGAGAAGGCTCTCGCGATCGTCCCCGGAGTGTCGCCGACTCTGGTACGGCTGGCGGCGGTCCATGCCGAACTCGGAAACGCCGATCGGGCGGAGTGGTTGTATCGCGAGGCGATCCGGGCGAATCCGCCGTCGGCGGCCGCCGACGCCGGTCGCGGAGAGCTTCTGCTCTCCGTG
>JADFQD010000208.1 GCA_022561975.1 Acidobacteriota bacterium | reverse complement strand
GCCCCGTTGAGGAAGTACTTGATGCCGGCCTCCGTGGCGACTTTCAGGCGGCGGTGATAGGCGGCCAGCGCGTAGAGGCAGACCGAGAGCAGTTCGAGGGCGAGAAACAGAGTGATCAACTCGGCGGTTCGAGCCATGAAGAGAGCACCGGTCCCGGCCCACAGCAGGAGCGCGGTGTACTCGCCGGGACCCAACCTTTCGCGGCGCAGGTAGCCGTGGGATCCGAGCAGAGCCAGAAACAGGCTAAGCAGGACGACCCACCGGATTCCGATGGAGAGCGGTGTGGTCACGAGCAAACCACCGAAGCTCGCGCCGTAGGTGGTGCCGACGCTCTGCCCTAGGCTCTGGTAAACGCTCTGATACCCAGCGCCGGCGACGGCACCGAGACCGAGAAGCGTCGTGGCCAGTCGCCGTTCCCCGAAAAAGGCATCGAGCAGCAGCACCAGCACGCCGACTCCTGCGAGAATCAGCTCGGGATAGATGCCGATCAGATCGGCGGAGGCGATGGAATAGGCGCTCGACGACATCGCTAGCGCCTTTCCTCCGGGTTCTCGGCCAGCTCGGATTCCTCTAACGGGGCGAGCCGCGCCCGCCCTGACCGGGACATCGGCCGCAGGACAGCTTTTGCAGGCGCGGGCTGCTCGATTCTGTAGGTGAATTCGCGGTGCGCAGCCGTGATCGCCGGCTCTACAGGTCTCAAGAGTGTCTGAGGAGCCACGCCGAGTATCAGCATGAGCACTGCGATCGGCGCCAGGATGGTGATTTCGCGCAGCGACAGATCCTCGAGGGACTGGTTCTCGGCCTTGGTGATCGGTCCCCACAGGGTCTCGTGCAGGAGCTTGAAGAGATAGAGCGCGGCCAGGACCACGCCGAACGTCGCGATCGCGGTAGCCGCGATCAAGCCGGATCGGTAGCTGCCGGTGAGGATCAAGAACTCGCCCACGAAACCGTTGAGGCCGGGCAGGCCGACCGACGCCAGGCAGCTGAAGACCAAGAAGAAGGCGAACCACGGCATCACCTTGGCGAGGCCTCCGAACTCCGAGAACAGCTTGGTGTGGCGGCGCTCGGTGAGCATGCCGACCAGTAGGAAGAGAGACCCGGTCGCGAGACCGTGGTTGACCATCTGCATCAGGGCGCCCTGCCAGGCGATGAGATCAAAGGCGGCGAGGCCCAGCACCACGAAGCCGAGGTGAGCTACCGAGGAGTAGGCCACCAGACTCTTCATGTCGACCTGCCGCCAGGCGACCAGGCCTCCGTAGATGATTCCGATGACCGCTAGCGTGACCAGAATCGGACGGGCTTCGACGGCGGCGTGCGGGAACAGGGGAAGGGCAAAGCGAAGCAGACCATAGGTCCCGAGCTTGAGCAGCACGCCGGCGAGAATGACCGAGCCGCCGGTCGGCGCTTGCACATGGGCGTCGGGAAGCCAGGTGTGAAATGGAAACAGGGGGACTTTGATGGCGAAGGCCAGAGCAAACGCCGCGAACAGCCAGAGCTGTTGCTCGATCGGAAGATCGAGCCGGAGCAGTTCGTCGTAGCCGAACGACCAGCTACCGGAGAGTTCGGCATGCTCGGCGGCGAGCCACACGATGCCGAGTAGCATGAGCAGGCTGCCGGTCATCGTAAAGAGAAAGAACTTGACCGCCGCGTAGATCCGTTTCTCGCCGCCCCAGACGCCGATGATCAGATACATCGGCACCAGCATGACCTCCCAGAACACGTAAAAAAGGAAAAGGTCATGGGCCAGAAGCGCCCCCTGGATGCCGGTCGTCAGAAGCATCATCGAACCGGCGTAGCCCTTCCAGTGTTTGTCGATGCCGCGCCAGGAGGCCAGAAGCACGATCGGTAGCAGGAATCCCGTGAGGACGACAAGGGGCATGGAGATGCCGTCCATGCGCAGGTCGTAGGAAATGCCGAAGCGGGGAATCCACGCGCGAATCCCGTCGGCTGTGTTCGAGAAGGCGCCGTCGGCCATTCCCGCGATCGCGACCTGAAGCGAGAGTGCGAATTCGACCAAGCCGGCGCTCAGCGCGACACGTCGGATCAGCTGCCTTCTCGCGCTCGGAAGAAGCGCGAGAAGCAGCGCGGCGAGGACCGGGAAGAAAACCACCCGGGTCAGAGACGGCTCGATCAGGCATTTCAGCCAGGGCAGCCAGTCCATCCATCCGGCGTTCATGACGCCAAGACCCACCAGGCCAGTGCCAACATGCCGAAGACGGCATAGAACAGATAGCTCCGAACGTTGCCGGTAGTCGTGAGCCGGCCCAACTCACCGGTCACCCGCGCGACCAAGGCGGGCGCGTGCACCGCGCCTTCGATGACCACACCGTCTACGATTTTCCAGCAGAAACGCGCGAGGCCCGCAAGCGGCCGGACCACGGAGGCGTCGTAGATTTCATCGACGTAGTACTTGTTGAAGAGCAGGTTGTGGACGGTGGGGAAGCGCTGGGCCCAGCGTTCGCCGCCGGCGAGAGCCCGGGCCTCTCCCCGCGGGGCGCCGTAGAGCGTCCAGGCGAGGTAGATCCCCAAA
>JADFQD010000116.1:1892-12682 GCA_022561975.1 Acidobacteriota bacterium | reverse complement strand
TCCTCGCGGTCTCTCTGTAGACAGTACGTGCACAACCACATGCCTCGTTTCCCCTTATCCTTCAACGGAAAACTCGCTCCCTACGCCTAGAACTTCGGGCTAGACTGGACTGTTCAGTACGCTGTGGAAAGCCGGCTCGGTTGCTGGACTTCAGAGCGAGCTGGAGCCCGGCTGGCTGCGACCGCCTGAGGTCAGGGCCGGGCAGCCGGCTGAGGCGGTCGAGAGCGTAGTGTCCGGCCATCGATCACGCTGGCGAGGCGCATGGAAGACCGGGATGCGCTTCGGGCTTGCACTGCCAGCATGCGCTCCGGATAGAACGCGTTGTAGCCGTTGATGCCGCCGAAGAAGAGCTCGCCGCCGGCGCTACGGTAGGAAGCACCGAAGTTGAACTCGTTGGCCTGGAGTCCGTGCCGGATATCGAAGTTCGTAAACGTCTCGTGCTCAGGGTCGAACCGTGACAGGCCGTTGTTGGTACTCAACCAGAGGCCGCCCGCATTGTCGGGACGGATGGCGTAGACCACCGCGTTCGGCAGACCCTCGGACTCCGAATAGGTCTTGAATCGGGGGGCCGAAGCCGCCCCGGGGCCGGCCTCCATCTTCGCCAGTCCGCCGCCGCGGGTGCCTATCCACAAGGTTCCCGAGCTGTCCCGATAGAGGGAAAGAACCGTGTCGGCGGGAAGTGTCGAAGAATCCTCGGGTTGGTGCCTGAAGCTGCGCGCTCGACCGGTCTCGGGGTCGAAGAGGGCGAGACCGCCGCCGTCGGTTCCGACCCAAAGATGGTCGGAATCGGCCTGGGTCACGCAGGTGACCCGGTCGCTCCCCAGAGCGGACGGATCGTCAGGATTGGCGGGATCGGTCGTGAAGGTCGAGAAGCCGTTAGTCAGGTCATCGAAGCGGCTCAACCCGCCGCCAAAGGTACCGACCCAGAGCACTCCCGCCGAGTCCTCGAACAGCGACATGATGCCGTCCGCGCCCAGACTGGCCGGATCGTTCGGGTCGTGCCTGTAGGTGCTGAAGATTCCCTTGGCGGCGTCGAGCCGGTTCAAGCCGCCTTCCTTGGTGCCGATCCAGAGCCGTCCCCGGCGATCGGTGAGCAGAGCCATGACCCGGTCATCGCTGAGGCTCGACGGGTTGTCGGGATCACTACGGAACCGCACGACCTTGCGAGCTACCCGGTCCACTCGGGTCAGTCCAGCGCCGAAGGTGCCGATGAAGATGTGACCCTCGTCGTCCTCGGCAAACGAGGTTACGATGTCCCCGCCCTGGTCTCCACTCGCCTCCGACGTCGCCACTCTGTGGTGGGGAAACGACGGCGACCGCTCGTCCCAGCGAGCGAGCCCCTCGTGCCGGGTGCGGACCCAGAGAATCCCCTCCCGATCGTGGTGCAGCGACAGAACCCCGGTGTCCCCGAGGTCCGCGGCCGTCAGGGCTTCACTCAGGTGGGTAAAGCTCCCGGTCCCGCGATCGAGGAGATCGAGACCACCGAGGGTCCCCACCCACAGGCGCCCCCGAGCGTCTTCCAGGATGGCCCGCACATGATCGTCGCCGAGGCTCGAGGGGACCTCCGCCTGGTGCCGGTAGTGCGTGAAGCGTTGGGTAGCCGGATCCAAGCGGTCCAGTCCCCGGCTCTGAGTGCCGACCCAGAGTCTTCCCGTCGCGTCTTCGAAGAGGGCACGGATCCGGTCATCGCCCAGGCTGGCCAGATCCGCGGGATTGTGACGGTAGTGGAAGAAGCGCCCGGATTCCGGATCGAAACGGTCGAGTCCCGCGCTCGTTCCGACCCAGAGAGAACCGTCTCGTCCCTCGGCCAGGGCCGTGATCTGATCGGCGGCCAGGCTGTGCTCATCCGCCGGGTCGTGCCGGAAGTGGCTCGTCTCACCCGAGATCGGATCGAGACGATCGAGCCCTGCGTCACGGAGACCCACCCAGATGGTGCCCTGGCGGTCCGCCAGGAGGGTCCGAACATAATCGCTGGCGAGCCGCGGGGCGGCGCTGTCGCGATCCTCCCGATAGCGAACGAATCGGTCGCTCACCGGATCCCAGCGGGCGACACCTCCGCCTTCGGTGCCCAACCAAAGCTTTCCAGTGTTGTCCTCGGCGATCGCCCGGACGTAGTCGGCGGGCAGTGACGACGGATCCGACGGGTCGTGCCGATAGACGCGGAAGGTCTCTCCGTCGTAGCGGTTGAGACCGTCCTCGGTGCCGAACCAGAGATGTCCGCGCGAGTCCTCGTGGATGGAGAGAATCGTGACCTGCGACAACCCCTCGCGTAACGACAGCTGCTCGAAGCGGATCGCCGCGGTCTCGGCGGCCATGGCCGAAGAGGCCAGGAGGGCGGCTGCCAGAACAACAAGAAGCAGGCTCCAGTCGAGATGTTGGCTCGATTGATCCAAGTGAGCCACTTTGGCCCGAATCACTTCCTTTACCCTTACCTGTGTCACTGTCATTCTTGCTCGACCCGGGTCATTCCTGGGGAATCCAGCTTTCGGTGAAGAGAGCCTCGGTGGTGAGGTCGCTCCAGAGGAAGCCATCACTCCACAGGAACCCGTCGCTCCACAGGAAGCCATCGCTCCACAGGAACCCGTCGCTCCACAGGAACCCGTCGCTCCACAGGAAGCCACTGGCCTCGAAGTAGGTGTCACTCCACAGGAAGCCGTCGCCCAGGAGATTGCCGTTGCCGTCGGTCACGTAGTAGACCTTTGAAGCTTTCTTGCCGTGCCCACTCACGTAGGCATTGGCCGGGCCCTGGAAGTGCTGGGTGCCGGCCAGATCGGCGTCGATGTCGAGACCGTTGTTGGCGGTTCCCGTGGCCAGGGAATTGGCCGCATCGTAAGCGTTCACCAGACCCGCTCCCTGCTGGAAGACCGAGTAGGTCAAACTGCCATTACCCAAGCCGTAGACGGCCGGGCGGGCCGTGTCCATCAGTCGGTACTTGACCTCGTCGGGCGTCAACTGCGGCGACTGCTGGAGCATCAGGGCCACGATGCCGCTGACGAACGCCGTCGCCTGGGAGGTCCCCGACATGTTGAAGTAGTAGCCGCCGTTGTGGAATTCGGGATGATCTAGCGCGATCTGGGCGGTGTCTTTCATGACCGCCTTGACGTGGCCGCCCGGGGCGACGATCTCGGGCTTGACGAAGCCTTCGACCGTGGGTCCGGCCGAGGAGAACGACGCTAGGATGTCGTCGCTCATGTCTTGCGGGGTGTAGTTGTCGGTCATGGCGCCGACCGTGACGATATAGGGAACGTTCCCCGGCACACCGATGGTCATGGCACTCGGGCCGCGATTCCCGGCCGAGGCCACCACCACGATGCCCGCCCTCCAGGCCTCCATCACCGCCTGGTTGAGCGGATCGTCCCAGTAGTAGGACTGGGGCGCGGCCGAGAACGAGCAGTTGAGGACCCGGATGCCGTAGGTGTCCTTGTTGGTCACAATCCAGTCGATACCGCGGATGACGTCGGCGTAGCTCGAGGAGCCGGTGGCGTCGAAGGCTTGGACGACCACCAGATCGGCATTGGGGGCCATACCGTTGAAGCTGCCGGTCCCGGTCTGCCGGCTGGAGACGGCGATGCTCGCCACGTGGGTGCCGTGGCCGAAGTCGTCTTCAGGCAAACTGTTGCCTTCGAGCAGGTGATCGGTGACCGGATCGTAGTGGGCGAGCACCCGGTTGGATCCCGAGATGTTGTGTTTCAGTCCGCCCATGCCTTCGCCCAAGGCGCCTGAATCCAGGACCGCGACGGTTACCCCGGTTCCGTAGACACCATTGATGTGCAGCTGATCGGCACCGAGATGAGTGGGGTAGTAGGTCTCGACGGCTTGGCCGTTGCCACCACTGCTGGAGTTCGTGTCGAGTGTGGCCGTGTGGTTGCCGTAGATTCGAACCGCACCTTCCATGGCTTCGAGCCTGGCGTGCTGATCTGCCGTGACTTCGGCCGCGACCGCGTGGATGATGCCGAGCTCGTGGGTAACGATCCCACCGACCTGCTCGACCAGCTTGGCAGCCTGTTCGACGTCGCCGCCTTGATGATCATGCTCTCGACTTCGGACCTTGCCTCCGAACGGACCGGAGCCGTAGAGACATGCACTTAGGTGTCACCAGGCGGCCGTAGGCAAGAAGTTGTCTCCGCAGTCGGCGATCAGGAGCCGGATTCGGGAGCCGAAAGTGGAAAACGGCGATTGGTCGGGCTAAATTTCGGCGGATTCTAAACCCTCGAGCAGCTCCCCGTGGAATCGCAGATCGGAAAAGCTCATGACGAGCTTGACACGTTCACCGTGATTCCGGTCGTCAAAATCGGCGTGATACCGCTTAGTCCAGAATAGGTTCCGGAACTTCACAAACCTGGTCAGAAGGTCAGGCTAGGGCACGCGCTCGAAGCGTGTGATCTGGCCCTCGGGGCCGACCGCCCAGAAGATGTTGCCGTCTCCGAAGTCGACCGCCCAGGTATCGAGATCGCTCAGGTGCTGCCAGGTGCGGCCCGAGTCGATGGAACTGCCGATTCCGCCCGGACCGGCGGCGATGAAGACGCCGGCTCCCCAAGCGCCGCCGTAGGCTGCGCCCGGGAAAGGCAGCGATCCGCCCAGGGTCCAGCTGGCGCCGCCGTCTTGAGAGACGGCGACATTGGCGGTGAACGCCTCGGGCTGTTCGAGGTCGCCACCCAGGGCGACGCCCTGCCGCTCGGTTCCGAAGACCACCGACATCAGGCCGGCCGCAGCGCCGCGCACGGTCGGCGTGTCGGCAAAGCTCCAGGTCTCGCCGTGGTCCTCGGTGGTGAGCACGCGGGCGTTGCCGCCTGTGCCGGTCGCGATCCGGGCTCTGCCCGCAGGAGCGGTCTCGACACAGGTGCCGCTGGCCGCGAATCCGCCCTCGCCCTCGCCGGCCGATGGCAGGGTGGTCGCCGATACCCGAGACCAGGTCGCGCCGTCTCGAGTCGTGAGCGCGAACAGGTCGCCGCGGATCGAGTCCCCGTAGGCGATGCCACGATCGCGGTCCCAGAAGTCGAAGCAGTCGAGGAAACCTTCTGGCTCGCGATTGATGAACTGGAGATCCCAAGAGGCTCCGCCGTCGTCCGTTCTATAGATTCTGGACAGATCGTCCTCGCCGGCGCTCAATAGATAGGCCGTGTTCGCGTCGAAAGCATGGATGTCCCGAAATTGAAGAGTCTCGGAATCCGAGCTGCCGACTCCACGTCGGGCGAGCCAGGTCCGGCCGCCGTCGAGCGTGCGCACATGGGTGCCGTCGAGGCCGCTCACCCAAACCACGCGCGTATCTACCGCCGAAACCGCCTGGAGGCGGGACCTCGTGTTGCTGGTCTGTTCTCGAGCCTCGAAGGCGGGCGATCGCGCCCCAGCCGTCTGCTCGCCGGTTGATTCAGGATCAGCGCCGGGTTCGAGGTCTGATGCGAGATCGGGGGTTGGGGCGCAGGCGAGTATCGCAGCCAGGAGAGCCAGGAGAGCCGGCGCTGCCAGCGCGAGTGCAAGCGGGCTCATCACCGAGTCGCCCAGCCCGTGCCGAGCCCTCATGCCCCGCTCATTCGCCGATTCCGTACCGCTCCTCGAGCACACTCCGGTGATGAAGCTCGTGGCCGGCGATGATCCAAGCGATCGCGCCGGCTTGAAAGGGCACCTCGGAGGCGGTGCCGCGGCGCAGCCACTGCTCTTCTGAGAATCCTCGAAACAGGGTCAGCGTGCTCTCGCGTATCGCGACCAGGTCCGCCAGAATCGCCGACAACAACAGCTCGTCGAAGCGCGATTGGTTCATCCAGAGCTCTTGATCCATCCCGGGGATCGCCTGCGGGTCGCCACGAGAGAAGGCCAGCGCCCGGTAGGCAAACACCCGCTCGGTGTCGGCGAGATGGCCGACGACCTGCTTCACGCTCCATTTGTCGGCTTGGTAGCGGAACCCCGCTCGCTTCTCATCGACCGGCCGCAGAAGCGCCCGAGTTTCGACGATCTGCTTTTCGAGATGCTCGAGGACGTTCCCGTCGGGAACCTTGCCGATGTAGGTGAAGTAGTACTCGGTGGCCTCGGCGGCTGTGGGGCGTCGTGTTCTCATGGCCCGAGCTTATCGCTTCGACATGAGCGGCCCGGAATGTCCCGGTTAGCTTCTCCTAGAACACCAGCTGGAGCTGCGCGCGGACCGTGATCTGCCCCTCGTTGGTCGGGCTGTCGACTGTGCCGAGGGAGCTCTCGCCCTGGCGGACGCCGTCGGGCGCCCACGCCACGTCGAGCGTGGACTTGAGGGCATGCTTTCGATGGTAGTAGTTCGCACCCACGGTGTAGATCCGAACCCTGTCCTCGAGCTCGGGCGCGATGGCGGAGGGGGCCCGCTTGACCTCCTCGAAGCCGTCGTGGTCCAGCTCCTCCCAGCGGGCGAAGAGATCCATCTTGTCCGAGCGGACCAGCACGCCGGCTTGGGCCACCAGCCCGAGTTGATCGATCGACGGAGCGCCGCCGGTGCCGTCGACGCTCCTTGCCACGGCGGCAAGAAAAAGGTTCCACGGATGTGATTCGTAGGAAAGATCGAGGGTCCACTGCCAGAAATCATCGAAGGGCAGGTCCTCTCCGGGCTCGGCGATTTCGTAGTCGAAGGCCGCACCGAGGAGCAGCCCGGGCTCCTCCCCAGCCCAGGCGGCGAAGTCCCTGAACTGTCTCCAGCCGCCGCCCACCCGGGTTTCGATGCGTCCGGTGAGAGCGGCTTTCGTTAGGTCATCATCGAAATCGAGGTTGGAGGATTCGCGGCCATCGTGGATCATGGCCGACCATCGCCAGCGGGGGTAGGTCCCTCCTATCTGGACGCCCTGGGGCTTCTCGACCCGGAAGAAGGAGTTGACGTGGGTGCGGTCGGCCGCCTGCTGGCGCTTGGAGCTCAGCCAGGACTCGCGCAGGAAGCGCGAGTGCATCTGTCCGGCAGCCAGGTAGTGGCGGCCGATCCGGTAGGTCACGTAGCCTTCGTCGAGCCTGAAGTCGCCGCCGCCCCGGTCGAAGGCGCCCTGCAGCTTGAATCCGATCTTCGGTCCGTACAGGTGGCCGACGAAGGCAATCTTGCCGCGCCGGATTTGAAAGCCCTCCTCGTTCTCGCTGGCACCGTCCTGCCGGTCGGTGCGGCCGTGGATATAGCGCGCCTGGAGCTGGCCCTGAATCTCGAGCCGGAAGTCTCCATCCTCGCTGGCGAGGAAGAAGTGACCGTCGTGGCCGGAGGTCGGTTCATGCTCTTTCGAGGCGGCCTCGTCCTCGATCTCTTCCTCCTCACCGTAGACCTGCGCTCCGAACAGGGTCATCGCGACACCGAGGGCCACGAGGAACGGGGCGCGACGCCCCCCGCCGGCTCGCACTTCCATCACACGCCAAGCGCCTGAGTCAGCGGCTCCGAACCGGCTCCTTCCGCCGCGCTCCGTTGCAAAGAGGTCTTGACCTGGGAGAACTGCTGCTCACAGCCGAGAAAGGCATCGACGATTACGGGATCGAAGTGCTTGCCTCGATCGACCTTGATCCGACGGACGGCCTCGGCGTGATCATGTGCGACCTTGTACGGCCGGACGCTGGTGAGGGCGTCGTAGGCATTCGTCAGAGCCACGATTCGCGCGCTCAGGGGGATATCCGATTCCCGGAGACCGGAAGGATATCCGCCACCCACTTCGCGTAACGCTTCCTCACCGTCGCTCGCAACCCGTGTCGGATAGTCGAAGTGAAGGAGCTGCACAGCCAGGAGTTCGCGGGCAGAGTCCTGATCGTCCACGACCAGTACATACTCATTCTTGGTCAGTTGCACTTGTAACTCTTATTCCTGACACCTCGTCCGAAGACCGGCCTTACGCCCTTCTGGCAACAACTTCATTGAAAGAGCGGCTGGAACGATTAAAGTGTCTGAACCGATGAAACCGCTTGTCAAGATTCGAGTGACACCGTATCATGCGCGCGACCAAGGGCCGAGCACATGAGAAAAGGCGAAAACCGAGCTAGACTCGACCCTAGGCGAGATGAAGAGCTACCGAAGAAAACCCTACTTTACGCCGACCGAAGTCGCGGAGATGCTCATGGTCTCGCCGATAACCGTTCGCCAGTGGGCACAGAAAAAACTACTCAAGGCGGAGACCACCCCCGGTGGCCACCGCCGCTTCCTTCGCCACGACGTCGAGCGCTTCGCTCGCGAGCGTGGCCTGACTCTGCAGCCGCCCGACGACGGCTCGCTTCGGATCCTCGTGGTGGACGACGATCGGCTGGTGGTCGAGTCGCTGTCCGAACTTTTCAAGGCGGCCTCGGAGGATGTCGAGATCGAGGTGGCTTACGACGGCTTCGACGCAGGCCGGAAGGTCTTGCTCTTCGAGCCTCACGTCGTGCTGCTCGATCTGGTCATGGAGGGCATGGACGGGTTCGAAGTCTGCGCCCGTCTCAAGAGCGATCCCACGACCAAGGCCGTTCGCGTCATAGCCATGACCGGCTGTCAGACTCAGGAGAACTCGCAACGAATATTCGATGCGGGGGCGGAAGCTTGCCTCTCGAAGCCCTTCGACCCCGACGAGATGCTCCTTGCCGTAGGAATCCAATCCGCCGGTTCCAAGAGATCCAGCGCCTGACAGAAGACGTCGCCCGCCAAAGTACCGTCGCGCGACCCACCAGCGAAAAACTTCCACGGCCGGATGACCGGGCCGGCAAGTCCGACGACCCGGTCGAGGTTTCTCAGAGATGAACGAACCACAACCGCAACTGGATACGGCAGCCTCGAAAGTTTTGATTGTCGACGACGACGACTTTCTCGCCTCCATCAGCGACCTGCTCGAGACCGAAGGAGGCTTCTCGGTGGATACCGCCGGGGACAGCGAGAGCGCGATCCGATCCGCTCGAGAGCTGCCGCCGGACATCGCTCTGAGCCACGAGCTGCGCACTCCGCTGACGACGATTATCGGTTGGGGCGAACTGCTCAAGGTCAAAGCGGACAAGTCCGAGAGCACGGAAGTGTCCGCTGGCGCCGACAGGATACTCACCGCTGCAGTTCACCTACTGGACTTGATCAACGAGATTCTGGATCTCGCTACCATCGAAGCCGGAAGAATCCAACTGGAAATGGAGCCGATAGAACTCCGAGGGCCGGTCAAGGACTCTCTTTTCTTGATCTCACCGCTCGCGGAGAAGCGAAACCTCGAGATCGAGGACCGGTTGAGCACCTGTGCTACGTGCCTTGTCGTGGGCGACCGGCGACGGCTCAAGCAAATCTTCATCAACCTGCTTTCGAACGCCGTCAAGTACAACGAGGAAGGCGGCAAGATATTGCTTTCGTACGAAGAGCTCGAGGCCAACCGAATCAGGATCATGGAGCTCGACTGCGAGCAGGTCTCAGACACTTCGGCAAAGAACGGCGAAGGCGGGCAACCCCACATCCGTGAACACACACTTCTCTATGTCGAGGATGACCCGAGCACTCTCGAGCTGATGGTGTCGATCGTCTCGCAGATCCCGGGCTGGCGCATCGTGACCATGGAAACCGGTCGTGACGGACTGGAATATGCGCGAAAGAACCCGCCCGATTTCGTTCTCCTCGATATCAAACCTGCCTGACATGAACGGCTTCGAGCTGCTCGACAAGCTGAAGAGTGGCAAGCAGACCCGAAACATCCCCATCTCGGCCATCAGCACGAGCGCAATGCAAGACCAGGTCAAGAAAGGAAAGAAGGCGGGATTCGAAGCGTACTTGACCAAGCCCTTTGAGGTGGACTCGATTCGCAAGCTGCTGGAGCGGTTCTCGACCGAAACGAAGACGAGCACAGAATGAAATGATGCTCCATCCAGACGCGAAACCCGCTTCTCCAGCCGGCCCGCGCGACGAGAGGCGTCCATGTGTTTTGGTCGTCGATGACGACCCGGATCTCTTGCTCTCTCTACAAGATCTGCTGGAGGTCGAGGGTGGCTACCAGGTGGTCGTAGCGGCGAGCCACGAGGAGGCCGTAGCGCTTCTGGATGAATTCGAGCCCGACTTGGCAATAGTGGATGTCTGCCTCGGACAGACCAACGGGCTGGATCTGATTCCCGAGCTCAAGAGCCTCGTACCCGGCGCAGTCTGCCTGGCCATGACAGCGGATAGAAGCGTGGAAAGAGCCGTTGAGGCCGTACGGGCCGACGCCGACGACTACCTTCTCAAACCGTTGGAGCCGGCTCGCTTTCTCCGAACCATCGAGAAGCACCTGGATCTACGGCGGACAGAGCTCGAGAGACAAGAATACCAGCGAAAGTTTCGAGCGGTCTTCCAACAAACCGAACAGCTGGTTTTTCTCCTCGAGCCCTCCGGCGAATTGATGGAAGCCAACGAAGCCGCGCTCGCCCTGGCGGGTCTCTCCGGAGAGGAGGTAGTGGGCAAGCCGTTCTGGGAAACCCCCTGGTGGTCATCTTCCGAAACCTCGCAGAAAATCCGGGACCTTTTCGACGTAGCGGCACAGGGAACGACGATCCGCCACGAGCTCGAGATAATCGACCACTCGGGACATTCCGTGATCCTCGACTTGTCGATAAAACCGATCCGAAACGAGCGCGGCCAAACCGACCTCATTCTCGCCGAGGGCCGCGATATCAGTGAACTGAGAGAGGCGCTAAAGCAGCTCGCGCATCGGGCTCACCATGATGCGCTGACGGATTTGCCCAATCGAATCGATTTCGAGGACTCGCTCGACCGGGCTCTCGCCAGGGCGATCCGCTGCCACTCCCCTCCGCTGAGCTCGACGCCGTCCGCGAACCACTTGCCGAGCAGCGTGTCGTAGCCGTGCGGAAGGCGGGTGATGACCTCGTGGATGCCGGCGGCCCTT
>JADFQD010000116.1:0-1882 GCA_022561975.1 Acidobacteriota bacterium | reverse complement strand
CTCGCTCGACCGGGCTCTCGCCAGGGCGATCCGCCACCATCGGGAGCTGGTGGTGTTCTTCATCGATCTCGATGGTTTCAAGCAAGTCAACGACGAATTCGGACACGCCACGGGAGACCAGTTGCTGGTCGAAGTGGCCCGGCGCCTGCGCAGCTTGACACGCAAAGAGGACGCCGTCTCGAGGATCAGCGGAGACGAGTTCTGTACCTTTTGCGCCGAGATCCAAGGCCCGGATGCGGCGGATTCCGTAGCGGCAAGAATGACCACTCACTTGGGCCGGGCCGCCCAACTGGGCAGCCATGAGATCGCTGTCTCGGCCAGCATCGGAGCCGCGCAATACCCAGCTGACGGATCGACCGTCCACGAACTCCTGAGAAAAGCCGACTCTGCAATGTATCGGGTGAAAAGAGAAGGCGGCGACGGCTACGCCTTTTTCTCGGAAGCTCCAGTTAGCCTCGCCGATCCGGTCTGAGCGACGCCGCTCTCGCGGTCAGTCCGCCGCCAGGCGGCTGCGCAGGAACTCGTTTTCGATAGCCAGCCTGACTTGATCCGCGGCCAGAGTCAGCAGGTCGATCTCTTCGAGTGGGGTCTCGCGGCTGCCGTTGTCGGTGTAGATCATGAGGACGACTCAAGTCAGCACGACGGCGACGGCTGACAAGAAAGTTAGTTTCTTCATCAGACGTATCAAAGAGCCCCGTCTGGTAGGCTTACCCCATGTCTCGCGCTGGCAACCGAGCCCATGAATCGGGGCGGGAGTCGAAACGGGAGAAATTCCTGCGGCGCCAGGAGGCTCTCGAGAAATTCGCGCGCTGGGAGCGGCTAAACCCTTCCTCAGCGACGCCGCAAGCGGTGCTCAGCGGCGTCGGCTGGCTCTACGATCTGTTACCACCCCAGGCTCGGAAGCGGTCCGTTGATACAAAGGGCGTCCGCGAGCTTCAGCGCCAGCTATCGGTACTCACACCGGTAGCGGAATGAGTAGCCAAGAGGAGGCTCTCGCCAGGCTCGCGAGCGTTTTCGACGAAGCCCTCATTCCGTACATGGTCATCGGCGGTCACGCCAATGCGCTCTGGGGAGAGCCCCGCGCGACTCTCGACATCGACGTTACCCTGTGGTTGCCTGAGACTCGTATCGATGAACTGGTGAACCGATTGGCTCCGGATTTTCATCCTCGCGTGAAGGACCCTCGCTCCTTCGTGCAGGAGACTCGAGTTCTGCCGGTTGCGACCTCGGAAGGTCTCACGGTGGATCTGATCTTCGGGTTGCTGCCTTTCGAGGAGCAAGCCATCAGCCGAGCTCGGCCCATCGAGATAGGCGGCCAACCGGTTCGATTCACCACGGCGGAGGATCTGATCCTTCTCAAGATCGCTTCCGAACGAGACCGAGATCTTTCAGACGTTCGCGGTGTCGTTCGCTATCAGGGTCACCGGCTGGACATCGCCTATCTCGAGCCCCGAATTCGAGAGTTGGCAGAGCTTCTCGGGCGTCCTGAGATTCTTGCGTTTTGGAAGTCGGCGAAGGCGCAGTCCGAATGAGGAGTCTTTCGAGTAGCTGAGAACGGCAGGATCCAGTCCACTCTCGGAACCTCGACTCCATCTCAGCGTGCTCGAAGGCTCCATGGCTCCAAGCTCAGGCGCCAAGCCGGGGGGGCAGGGCGAGGATCGCCGGTACCCTTTCGGGAATCCCCATTCCGGCAAGTCGAGTTCCAATAGGCGTGCGCACACCAGGAGCCCTTGGGTAGAGTTTCGCGAGCGACTTCCAGATCATGACCTCACCGTATGCTAGTCGGCTTTGTGAGACTAGCAGCCCGTGGTAGAAGTCCTGTGGGTCGCGCGACCAGGCCTTACGGTGCGTATGCCAGGCGCGAGGAGGAAGCGATGCCGGG
>JADFQD010000207.1 GCA_022561975.1 Acidobacteriota bacterium | reverse complement strand
TAGAACCCGAAGAGGGCGCCCCCGAGAAATCCGCCCAGGGCGAAAGTCGAAACACGATGAACAAGAGGCTCGAGCCCCGCGAAGCCGAGCCCCGACAGCGGCTCAGAAAGCCACTGAGTGGCAGACTCCGCGGCCTTCCAGCTCAGGACCGCGACGACGACATGAGCGGCGCCATGGAGGAAACCCCAAAGGCGCTTCTTGGCGGCGAAGGCCATGCACCCGAAAACTGCCGCCGCGGCGATCAGCGACGAGATCGGGTGGTTCACGAGGTACGTCGCCAGCCCCGATCCGCCGGGCGGCCCTTCCTGCCAGAACATCAGCAGGTACAGCAAGCCGATGAAGGCGCACATTCCGACGTGCTCGAACGGGAACAGCAGGATGCGCCGCGACAGGGCCTTGGAGCGCTCCCGGCTCGGGTACCTGGTCACCGGCTCGACGCGCGGTGATGCCTCGGTGCCCTTGTGGAACGAGTGATTGGGATGGAGAAACGCGCCGCCGCCGCCGCAGACGATGTGCTGCCGGGTGTAGCCGATCCCGGTCTTGGTCTGCTTGGCGATTTCGTAGCGCTGGTAGTTGTGGACGTCGCCGGCGAGTTGGGCGCAGGTGCGCGCTCCCTTGCCTTTGACCAATCCGCTGACCCGGTCGAGGCCGAAGGTGAGCGAGTCTTTGTCGCGCTGCTCGCCGAAAACGATCGTCGGCACAGCCGAGCACAGCAGCACCTTGGAGCGATCGGTCAAAGCTTGCGAGCGCCAGCTGAAGAAGGCGTACTGGTCGGGATCGATGTCTTCGCCGAGCTGCACGTCGACTGCCCAGATCTCCCAATCGTGAGGCAGCACCAGGACGAAATAGCTGCGCGCCTGATAGGTGTCGAACTGGCCCAGTTTGCGCGGTTTGCGCTGGCGACCGAAGGGGTTTTTAGCCTCCGGGGAGAAGTACGAGAAGTAACGCCGTGACATCGAGCCCAGGCCGTCGTACCAATCGTGGTTGCCCGGGATCATGAACAGCTCCTTGCGCTTCAGGCTGGCCTGGGGGTTGCCTGTGGCTGCGCGCTTGGCCATGCGCACGTCGATCGCCGCCTGTTCCCAGGGTGACGTGAGCCGGCTGTAATAGGCGCCTTTGTTGGCGACGGGGTAGACCTCGTCGCCACCGAGGATCACCACTTCGGAGCGGGGAAGATGGGAGCCCGCACCCTCGACCTCGAGTTCTTCGCTGGTGAGAAGGTAGGCCATCGAGTAGGTGCTGTTCCAGCCGTCCCCGGTGTCCGCGATGTAGTCGAAAGAGAAAGACTCTCGGTCCGAGTAGTCGAAGACGCAGTCTTCCATCTCGGCGTTGCCCGCCAGAATCGTGCGGGTATCGATCATTGCGCCAAGAGTGGTCGAGACCAGAGACCGCACACCGGTCTGGATGAGCTCGAGCGGCGCGTACCAGTCGACCATTTTCGGTCGCTTGGCCGGACCCACGACTTTGCGGTTCGTGCTCGACGGAGCTGAGTTCATCATGCGCGCTTCCTCCGACGCCGGTAAGCGTACTCCTGCAACTGCTCCTCGACGGACTTGGTGATCTCGGACGGCGTGTCCCCGAGATGCGCCGTCGACTTGTTCTCCACCAGCAGGATCGAGCACTCTTTGGTCGAGGAAACTCGATGGTTGACGCCGCGCTTGACGATATAGAGGTCCCCGGGCTCCATCCTGAACGGGGCCTCCCCTTCGATCTCGAACAGCAGGCTGCCGTCGATGATGTAGAAGAGTTCGTCCTCGTCGGCATGGTTGTGCCAGGGAATCTCGTCGCCTCTGATCTTGGCTACCTTGACGTAGACATCGTTTACCTCGCCGATGACTTGCGGCGAGAAGTAGGCGCTCAGAGCTGTTGCGCGGTCCAGAAGGTTGATCGGCAGCATGCTCGCCAGTCTATCCTGGCAATTTTGCGGAGGAAGTGCCCGGACTAGTTCTGGGTCTTGAACTCACGCTCCGAGGCGGTCCGGTTGCCGTTTCTCTCTATCGCCAGGACTTCGAACTTGTATTCCGTGCCCGGGTCCATGAACTCGGGCGGAACCCGGACTCTTCTGGCGTCGCGTCCCAGATCGACCGTGAAAGACATGCCGTCATCATCGGTCTCGACAATCACCTGGTATCCGATGATCCTGCCCCCCGGCGGGTCGGCCACGGCCATCCACTGGATCACGGCGTCGTCGAAAAAAACGGAACCACCCTCCACAGGAAGGACGAGAACCGGTGCATCCGGAAGGGAGTGCTCAGGATCGCGCGAGGTGTGGAGGACACGAAAGACAACAACATGAGCATCGAAGGGGGTCTCCCTGGGGCGCATGCTCCTTGTACCAGGCGTCTATATCCGCTAGATCGAGACGAGCTTGTGGTCGGAAAACGAACTTCATAGACCGGGCCAGAGCTCGGCGCGTACCTGCTCCCACGGAATGCCGGCGTGCTTGAGACTGGTCAAAGGCGACGCTCCTGTCCCTCCGCTATCTCCCGAGATCAGGACAACATCGGCATGAGCTTTGGACACGCCGGCGGCAACAGTCCCCACGCCGATCTCTGCCACGAGCTTGACGCTCACATCGGCCCGGCTGTTGGCATTCTT
>JADFQD010000115.1 GCA_022561975.1 Acidobacteriota bacterium | reverse complement strand
ACTTGGCCACCGTTTCGTACCACTCCTCCGACTGCTGGAAGGTGGGATCGACGTCGTAGATCACGCCTCGGTACCCGAAGAGCAGGTGGTCGACCACCTGCCCCATTTCGAAGCGCGCCCGCCGTTCGCCGCTCATCCCGTGTCTCCTGCGCTGCGCCGGGCGCTCCAGCGCCGAAGCTTGATCGAAACCACCGTTTTCGTCCGGCACATCACTCCATGTTGAGGCTGCTGCGGTCCTGCGTCAAGAGAGCCACTGAGGAGTGCCACCTGAGGAGGTTCCACCCACTTCTCGGCGGCGAGGCGGTGAGCGGTTGATCATGGGACCGCGCGACGCCGCCTGGGCTACTCACACCGCCGACTCGGTCAGGCCCTGAGTCCGGACCCCAGGACGATCTACAAGTGGGCGTCCGGCAAAATCCAGAGGAACGTGCGCTGGTGGCAGAGATTGGAGCCGATGTTGGTAGCGTTGGGCACTGGCCGGAGCGATACCGGAATAGAGCGCGCGTCAGCTTGATACCATGTTCGCAGGCACGATCCCCTCGGTTGGTGAAGGTCGGACGCAGCGCTACCCGAAAGAGGCGTTCGCAGTCTTCACCCAGATCAGGCAGGAGAATTTGGCAGGGCGAGGCGGAAAGGCAAGGGCCACGAAGATGTCGGCGACGAAGAGCCCCAGAAAGAAAACCGCAAAACGACCACTCACGGTGAAGAAGGGCACATCAGTGAAAGTCGGCTCTCGCGATCTTCGAGGAGGTCCGCAGCGAGTCCAAGCCCGGAAGGCAACGGACCGCGAAGAAGCGGGCAGCCAAGGGGGGGAGTACACGGAAGCTCGTCACCGTACGCGATGTCGACGTCTCCAACGCCGCTCTCTCCAAACGGATCGCCAAAGTCGAGAGGGCTCTTGTTGGCATCTCGAAGCAGCTGCAGCAGCTCATGCGGGAAGTCAAGAAGCCGGTCAAGGTGACGATTGGCGGATAGTACGCCTCGGGGAAAGAGGCGCTCCTAGCCTTGCGGACCGAACGCCTCGTCGCGCGCCTTTTGTCCTGCCTTCGCGGTGTCCCAGAAGCTGTGCGTTCCCGCCTCGAGCAGCTCCCGGGCAGCCTGCGTCGTCGCGCCGAGCGCAACCAGATTGAGCGCTCCTCCGACGGACACGCGAGCCACATCCACCGAGGCGAGCTCGCCGACGGTCGCTCCGCCGGGCAGGATCAGCACATTCACCGGCACATCGACGGAGGAGACCAGCTGCGCAATGTCGTCGATCGCGTACACGCCCGGCGCATACACGACGTCCGCTCCTGCCTCCTGAAACGACTGCAGCCGCCCGATCGTGTCGGCCAGATCGCGGCGACCGTGGAGGTAGTTTTCGCTCCTCGCCGTGAGTACTAATCGTCTCGTTCCAGAGTGCGCCGCCTGCGCCGCCGCGGCGACTCGCTCGGCTGCCAGCCCGGCGTCGTAGATCGCTTCCCCCGACCAATCCTCCACGGAGCAACCGACGATTCCGGTCTCTTTCGCAAGACCGATGGTCTCGGCCACTGCCGCCGGCTCCTTGGCGAAGCACGCCTCGAGATCGGCGTTGACCGGGAGCTCGGTCGCCGCGGCGATCTCACTCGCGTGATCGAGGGCCTCCTCGCGCGACACCTCGCCGTCGAGTCGCCCGAGAGTGGCGGCGTGTCCGGAGCTCGTCGTCGCCAGAGCCTTGAAACCCAGAGAGGCGAAGAGCTTCGCGCTGCCGACGTCCCAGGGGTTCGGCATGACCAGCGGCGCGCCGGGTTGGTGAAGCTCGAGGAAGCCCGACGTCGATGCCAATGGAGGACTCATGACTCCGAATCTACAGCAGTTTTCGGCTGCCGAGATCCGAGACTGGATGATAGACAGCGAAGTCGAGGATGATCCTGCCCTTGCGCTTCGCTAGCACTCACCCCCATCAAGTGCAAGGAACTCTCACTCCCCCAGTCGTTGAACATGCTCGGCACACCGAAAAAGGCGCCCGCCGAAGCGGGCGCCAAGGAGAGCAACGGGCGGCGGTTCCGCCTAGGGACTAGAACCTCAACCTGTAGGTGGTGATGACGCGCCGGCCGGGCTGAGGCCGGAAGAAGTTGGCGTTGGAGAACTCGGCGTAGAGCTCGGGCCAGGAAGCCGCCGATGCCGGGCAATATGGCGCCGACGGCGATCCAGATGTTGCCGAGCTAGCGGTGACGGAGGCTGCGCCCTTGGCGTTGTAGCGGCTGAAGAGCTGCCAGACGAAGAAGACGAAGCACAGAGCGGTGATGATCGGCAACAGGAGCACCGCTCGGTGCAGACTTTCGAGTAAATACATGACGCTGTTCCTCCCGGCGAGCCCTTCCGGCTCGCCAATGGTCTGATGGTCAGGCCGGCGCGGAGCGCGCGGCCCAGGGCTCCGGATCTCTAAGGAGATCGACGGAGCTCAACTCAGGAAGGCATCAGCGGGGTGGAGCGCGCGAACCGAGAATCCCACCGTGGCCGGCGAGGACGGCGGCGGGCAACGCGGCGCTCGCTCGTCAGGGCGAGCTGGCGGAGGTTGGCAATGCGATTTTGCGACCCAGGACGAGTGCCAGGGTGCTCGCGGCCAGAAGCCCCAGGGGCACGACCAGCCAGGGCTCCGGATCGACCAGCATCCGGGTCGCGGGTACTGCCGCCATGCCATGCAGCAGCGCCACCAAGATCCAGACGACGGCGGCTTCCCGGCCGCGGAAGAGGCTGGCGTGGCGGCGGTAGACCCGGACCAGGCCGACGAGGAGCAGAGCGGAGGCCAGCCACTGGGCGGCGACGCCGAGATCGGCCAGAGAGCCATCGGCCCAGCGGTGCCAGAGGAGCTGGCCGTGGAACAGCACCAGACCCGCGCCATGCCCAATCCGAGCATGCCCATGCCGCGTACCGTACGCCCCGAAAAGAGGGGCGACTACGGGAGCCCCTCACCGGAACGAGAGGAACTCGTCTAGCGCCATCGTTCCCGTGGTCGAAGCCACCGTGCCGTCTACCGCCCCCCACCGGACGAAATCGATCTGACTGCTGCCGTTGTTCAAACCCGTCAGACCCGAAAGCGGCACGCTATTGATCGAAACCACAAACTCCCCGTCCCCGTCCCCCGCTCGCCAGGCGATCTCGATCCGGTTATTGCCCGCCGGCAGCAGGAACTCCGGCGAATGCTCGACGAAGGAACCGCCGTCCTCGCGGGCGAGGATCACCAGCCGGTTCTCCATAAGAGTGAGGTTCTTCCGCAGCACGACCCGGAACTGCGGGTCGCCGTTCGACGAGTAGCCGACGAAGTGCTCCAGCTCGTCGCTAGCCGCGAGACTCAGCGCGTCGAGCCGCAGGTGGAAGATGGCGTTGTAGGTGTTCTCAGCGATCGGCGAGTCGTCCTGCACCCAGGTGAAGGGTGAGAGGAGGGAGGGATCGATTACCGCGGTGAAGTCGGCCCCCGAAGCCACCGAAAAGCCGTTGCCTAAGGCGATGAACGTCCCGGCCCGCAAGGTCGCGCCAGGGCTAACCACCTGCACGCTCGAGGCGTTGACGGAGTTGCATCCCTCGAAGTCGCCGGAGATCGTGGGCGGCGAGGTGACTGTCAAGTCGTTGGGCGAGCAGGTGAAGCCCAGCGTGGCCTGCAGCTCGAAGGCGCCGGAGAAGGCGGCACCGCTGAGGACCTCCAGGGCGCTGCCCCCGAAGCCTAACCAGGCCGAGGTGTCACCCCGACTCGAATCCGTCGGCGAAGATCAGCGCTTTCTTTCGCAGGATGAGCCCACCGTCGCCCACGGCCCACATCGTCGAGCCCCCCCGCGATACGCCGAGAAGAGTGAGTTCGGTGCCGCTGTTCTCGGGCAGCCATGCGCCCTCGAAGCGCCGCAGTATCGTGCCGGCCGTGCCCACCGCGTAGATACTCCCGTCGTCCGCGCCCCAGACGCCGAGAAGGTGCTGTGTCGTGCCGGACGGCTGCTGCTCCCACGTCGCTCCGTCGAAGTGCAGGATCGTGCCGAAGTCTCCGACGACCCAGAGGTCGTCCGTCGTTGTGCCCCATATCGCGTTGAGGCTCTGGACCGTGGGGATTCCCGCCATCGAGGCCCAGTCGGTTCCGGTGTACTGGAGTACTGTACCGAACGCACCGACCGCATAGACCTCCGACGGGCCGGTTCCCCAGATGTCCCAGAGGCCGACGGACACTCCGGTAGGGATCCCTCCCAACCCAGCGAGGCCGTTGTAGCGGAACGAGCCGCCCAGAGGGGCGACTGTGAGGATGTCGGACGGATCGGCTGCCCAGACCTCGAACGCCGTGTCACCGTGACAGTCGGGGGAATTGGTCACGCTGGCGCCGTCGTAGTGGTTGAGGTATCCGCACCAGCCGACCGCCCAGACATCGTCTGGGGCGGCCCAAAGTCCGAACATCCTCTGGCCCAAGCCGGTCGCGAGGGTATTCCATGCAGTTCCGTCGAAGTGAAAGAGACTGGTCTCTTCGCCGACGGCGTACACGTCTGTGTCACTGGTCGCCCAAACGGCGTACAGCGGTTGATTCGTCGGACTGGATTCGACTGTCCAATCCACAGGCCCGCGTGCGACCGAAGCGGGCGAGCTCGGCTCGACCGAGGCCGGCTTGGAAGGCGTATTGGTCGACAGGACCTGACCCCAGACGCACGCCTGGTTGCTGTAGGTGATGAATTCGCAACGGCCGCCCTCGCTCCAGGCGACGAAGTGCCGATCGCCTCCGAACCCAGTGCGCGGACCCCACTGATGAAAGAAGGCCGTCGAGATCGGCACTCCCTGCGCGTCCAGCAGGACTCCCGCCGGCGAAACGCGGCGGCCGTAGACGTCCACGGCTCTGTGCTTGGCGGGGGACAGGTCCTCCTGCCAGACGACGAAGAAGTCTTCACCGTCGAACGTCACGTTGACCGGCCCCGGGCCTCGCACCGGCTCCGCGATCTCGATCGCCGGGTTGTCGAGCACCACCCCACCGACCGACACCCTGGTTCCCCGGGCGCTGCCGTCGTTGTAGATACCGGCGTCCCCACCCCGCGTGTCGTGCCATGCCACGAAGTAGCCCCCGCTGCCGAACGCAACCGAGGCGTGGTCCTGGTCTTCCTCGGCCGAGGAGATCGCGAAGCCGGTCCCGTCGAGAATCGTTCCATCGGTGGCGATCCGGTTGCCGAAGATATCCAGACCGTTGCCGTGGCCATGCCAGATCACCATGTAGTTGGTGCCGTCGAATGCGACCCAGGGATAGAAGCCCTGTCCGATCTGGAAGCCCGCGGGCCCGTCGACGATGACGCCTGCGGTCGACACTCGGGCAACAAAGATCTGATCCAATATAGTGCGCCACGCGATCAGGTAGTTCGTCCCATCGAACGCCAGCGAAATAGGGCGTACCTTGACGCTGTTTCCGCTGGTGGTGATTTGAATCGGACTCTCATCCAGGAGAACACCAGCCGGCGTGACCCTGGAGCCGTAGATCTCACCATTGGACCAAACAGTCAGGAAGTCGCTTCCACCAAAGGCGGTCGAAGGAGTCCCCGTACCGCTTCCGAGGACGATGCCAGCACCGTCGAGCGGGACCCCGTCCGCGCTGACCCGGGCGCCAAGAATCGCTCCCGACGACTCCCGCCATACGACGAAGAAGTTCGTCCCATCGAAGGCGATCGCCGGTCGACCGCCCAGGGCGTCAGGGCCGGTATCCGAGCCAATCTGGAAGTTGTCTCCAAGCGGAACGGGCGGTGCCGCTAGAGTCAACGTCCCGAGGCAGGTCAAAGCAAGGGCGCCGAAAGCCATTGCCGTGAGGGCCGCAACACGTCCGGCCCCGCTCTCGGCCCGACTCGGATGCATCACCGGAAGTGTCAAAGTCATGACATCCTCTCGCTACCCGTCCTTGACGTTGATCGCGCCGTCCGCTTCCCCGTCTTCAGTTATGCCCCCTTTGGCGAAAGGGTAAACCTAGTCACGTCGCGAAGGATGAGGAGGGCGTTCATCCCAAGGCAATCCACGGCGTCATCGGTACGTAGGGCGACGGGTCAGAGTGGAGGCTATTACCGCGGGGCCGAGTACCCAGGTCTATCGACCACGCCGTCCCGAGCGCACGGTCCTCTACCGGGCTCTCGCCCATCACTTCGAGCACTTCCTGCGCGCCTACGAGGACCGTTTCCTTCCCACCAACGGCTATCTGCGTGGTTGCGTCGAGCCGGCCGTTCACCGCTATCTCGATTGCGGCATCTTCGACCAGGGCGTCGCCCGGGTGCGCTGCCCGGATTGCCGGCACGAGTTCCTGATCGCCTTCTCCTGCAAGCTCCGGGGGCTGTGCCCGAGCAATTTCCTACCCTGCCAGCCAGATCGTGACGTCGCCACGGCTCCTGAGGCCACGCTCGTACTCCCTCCAGTTCCGGATTCTGTACTTCGCTTTGTACTTGCGGTTGACCCGGCTCGACTTCCGTGTGGCCATGGCGTCGCCCCTCGACCTTCATGATGGATCGGGAGCCCGAGCCGATGCTAGCCTGGAGGTTGCCGCCGATTCATGCACCAATGCCGTGACAAGCGGCAAATTGCGCCGCCACCCAACCGGCGATCATATAGGGGACACGATTCCTTCGCGGCCCCTCCCGACTGGTTTTCGGAGCCGCCTACGGCTGCCTCCCCCGCTTCTTCCTCTTGAAGACTCGCGACAACCAGCGCCACGGACGGCGCTTCACTTGCTCCTCGCGCCAAGTCGGATCGTCGCCCCCCGCCACCCATGGATTCCAATCTTGCCAGTCGCCGTGTAGCCGGCAGATGTGCTCAGGAACATCATCCACCAAAAAAAACTCGGCGATGAGTTCCGGGCAGGCGCCGGTCGCCAGCTCGCCGCTGGCCGGATCGATAACAGCAGTCAGAACTCCCGAGGGCTGCACCGGCACGCTATACCCTCCTACCGGCCGCACCTTGTAACTGAACCGAGTCCAAATCGGCAGCGCGGCTCGGGCTCCGGAGAGCCGAGTGGGCGAGTTGTCGTCGTAGCCGACCCATACCAAAGTCGCCCGCTCCGGAGAGTAGCCGGCAAACCAACTGTCGCGGCGATCGTTGGTGGTGCCAGTCTTGCCGGCGACCGGATCGGTCAGACCCTGCCGACGTACGCCCGCTCCGGTGCCCTGCTCGACAACGCCACGCAGTACGCTGGTCAGAACGAACGCGGCCTCGGCGCTGAGCGCGCGCACCGGTTGCGGCACGGGTTGGCCCGCGACCGGTCGACCGGCAGCGTCTAAAACCCCGCGCAACGCGTGGACGCTCGAGCGCATTCCCCCGGCGGCGAGCGTCGCGTACACCGTAGCCAGATCGAGCGGGGTCACCTCGAACGCGCCCAGAGCCAATGCCGGTACCTTCTCGAGCGGCGTTCTGATGCCGAGATCATGCGCGGTCTCGACGATCTCGGACAACCCGACATCGAGCGCCAGACGCACCGTCGGAATGTTCAAACTGCGCTCGAGCGCCGTACGAACGGAGACCCAGCCGCGAAAGTCGCCGTCCGCGTTCCGTGGCGACCAGCTCCGGTTGGCGAGCACCACCGTCAGGGGAGCGTCTTCGATAAATGTCGCCGGGGACGCGGTGCCGTGTTCGAACGCCGCCGCGTAGACAATCGGCTTGAACGCGCTACCAGCCTGCCGCCGGGCCTGGGACACCCGATCGAACTGGCTGGCCCGATAGTCTCGGCCACCGACGTAGGCCAGGATTTCCCCGGTCCCGGGCTCTATCGAAACCAGTGCGGCCTGCAAATCTCCTGGCCGCCCCCGCGACTTCTCCCAGCCCTTTTCGAGGGCGTCCAGTCCCCAGGCGACCGCCTCCTCGGCGGCACCCTGGCTGCGATGATCGAGAGTCGAGAGGATCGTGTATCCAGACGTTTCGAGGTGATCCAGGGCAAAGCGTCGCTCCGCCTCGGCTGTGGCCAGGTCCAGAAAGTAGGGCGCGTTTCTGGCCGGCACCGCGTGCGGGCTGTAGCAGAGCCCTTGCTTCGCGGTTTGCTCGGCTTCTTCGGGCGTCAGCCAGCCCTGGTCCCGCATGCGTGTGAGTACCCAGTTGCGACGCTCGATCGCGCGCTCCGGCGACTTGCGCAGGGAATAGCTGCCGGGCGAGTGAATCATTCCGGCCAGTAACGCCGACTCGCAAAGATCGAGTTCGGACGGATGCTTTCCGAAGTAGGCCCAGGCCGCTGCGCCAATTCCGATCAAATTGACCGAGTCGCTCGAGCCCCAATAGATCTCGTTCAAATAGCCGATGAGAATCTCTTCCTTCTCATGACGCAAGTCCACCAGAACCGCGAGCACCGCCTCGCGCAGTTTGCGCACAACCGTGCGTTCATGAGTAAGAAACACATTCTTGACCAGCTGCTGGGTCAACGTGCTGCCCCCCTGTCGCAGCTCGAACCCCCTGAGGTTGGCCCAGGTGGCTCGCGCGATGCCGCGTAGCGAGAGTCCGGAATGCTTGTAGAACGACGCGTCCTCGGCCGCCAGGACCGCCTTCACTAGCGCTTCAGGGACTTCCGCGAGGGCGACGGGTCGTTTTTCCCGACGGTCCGAGCCGACAAAACTCGCCAAAACCGGAGCCTCGAGCGAAGCACTCTCGACCGGCTGCCCCTGCAAGGTAAGCGAGGAGACCCGTCCCGAGCGAAGGCCAACGTCGAGAACGCCAGGGGCCTGCCAACCGGCCGGCGTCGGGCGCCGGCGAAGAGAAACCGTCACGGATCCAGCGACGACTCTGAATTCACCCACTCGAACTGGCCGAGCCGGTCGAGCCGGCACCGCCTCGAGCCGACGGTACCCCAACAGGTCGAGTTCGGAGACCAAGTCCCGGGTGCGCACCAGTGACCCGACCGCCAGCGACATCGGGCGGCCATACAATCGGGATGGCTTGCTCGCCCGCGCCTGGTCGAGCTGCGCCGACAGCTGCCAAAAAGGCCACAGCGTCCAGGCCAGGCCGAGTCCGAGGAGCGCGATCGAACCGGCGACAATGATGCGTCTGAGCCCGGAAAAAGCTGGCCAAACCGTCCGCCGGCGTCGCCGCTTGCGGCCGCGCCGCCGAGCTCTCTTCGCCATGGCAACACCGGAAATGCAACATCCGCGCCACTGTTTTTCCCGTGCTATCCTCCGCGCCCCATGATCTCCGTCTCCAATTTAGGCAAGGTCTTCGGTGCCCAAATCCTCTTCGAAGGCGTGGCTTTTCAACTCAACCCGGGAGACAGCTACGGCCTCGTCGGCGCCAACGGCTCGGGCAAGTCCACGCTGCTCAAGATGCTCTCGAGCGAGGAGCCCGCGAGCGAGGGCACAATTTCGATTCCCAAGAGACTGCGGCTCGGCATACTGCGTCAGGACCACTTCGCATTTGAACAGGAACGAATCATCGACGTCGCGATGATGGGAAACGCAGACCTCTGGCGATCGATGGCTGAGAAAGAGCGCATCCTGGAGACCGCCGAGGAGAGCTTCGACGCCGAGCGATACTCTGAGCTCGAAGACGTGATTCTTCGCCACGACGGCTACAGCGCCGAGGCGCGTGCGGGCGAGATCCTCGAGGGTCTCGGCATCGAGACCGAGCTCCACACCCAGCCCCTATCCACCCTTTCCGGCGGATTCAAGCTGCGCGTGCTGTTGGCGCAAACGCTCGCCGCTCAACCGCAAGCGCTGTTCCTGGATGAGCCCACCAACCATCTCGACATCCTCTCGATTCGATGGTTGGAGAAGTTCCTGCAGTCGTTCTCCGGAATCGTGGTGGTGATCTCCCACGATCACCGCTTTCTCGACAACGTCTCGACCCACATCCTCGACGTCGACTACCAGACGGTCACTCTCTACAAGGGCGACTACACGTCGTTCGTCGAACAGAAAGTCGCCCAGCGCGAGCGCAAGGAGAAAGACATCGGCAAGCGCCAAAAGGAGATCGCGCATCACCAGGCGTTCGTCGATCGATTTCGCGCCAAAGCCACCAAGGCCCGGCAGGCCAAGAGCAAACAGAAGGTCCTTGATCGAATCGTGATCGAGCCTCTGCCAATGAGCTCGCGGCGCTATCCGCGCTTTCGCTTCGACCAGGAACGGCCTAGCGGACGCGAGGCGCTCAAGATCGAGGGTGTCTCCAAAGCCTTCGGCGACAACAAGGTTCTCGAAGACGTCTCGCTGACCGTCGAACGGGGCGATCGGCTCGCCGTGATCGGTCCCAACGGCATCGGCAAGTCGACACTTCTCAAAATCGCAATGGGAGAGCTCGAGCCCGACCAGGGTTCCGTCGAATGGGGCTATGAAGCCCGGCCCGGTTACTTCGCTCAAGATCACCACGAACTGCTCCAGCCCGGCCGGGCGACCGTCGAGAGCTGGCTCTGGGACATCTGCCCAGGGGAAACGATCGGCTTCGTGCGCGGTCAACTGGCCGCGGTCCTGTTCAGCAAGGAAGAGGTGGAAAAGCGGCTGGGCGCGCTTTCGGGCGGCGAGGCCACCCGATTGGTGTTCGCACGGCTGGCGGTCGAGAAAGCCAATGTTCTGGTTCTCGACGAACCCACCAACCACCTCGACCTCGAGGCCATCGAGGCTCTGGTCCACGGCCTTCGCGCCTACCCGGGTACGTTGATCATCGTGTCGCACGATCGCTGGTTCGTAGCGCAACTGGCGGATCGAATCGTCGAGATCTCGCCCAGCGGCATCCGCGACTACCGCGGCACCTACGACGAATACGTGATCGCCTGCGGCGACGATCACCTGGATGCCGACGCGATCCTGCGTCAAAAGAAACGCAAAGGAGCGCGCCGGAAGACCAAATCAGCCAGGTCGGACCGTGCGGCGGATGCCAGCCGCAAACGCGAGCTCACCAAAGAGCGCGACCGGTTGGCCGGGGAAATCGAAAAGGGCGAAGAGCGCGTGAACGAGATCAACGAACTCTTTTGCGACCCGACCTTCTTCGAGAAGACGCCGCCCAAGCAGGTCAACAAGCTCGAACGCGAACAGACGGACTTGAAGACCAAAGTCGAAGAGATGATCACGGCCTGGGAGACGGTCGAAACCGAGCTCGAAGATCGGGGACACCTTTCCTAGGTGTCCCCTCCCGACTGGTTCTCGAAGACCCGATCCCTGGCCGGCTCCGACCTCGCACCACTCAGCCATGCGGCTTGTGTGATCCAGCATCCTGGCCCGGAGAAACAAACTCCAACAACGGGCCGAAGATACGACTGCCGTCACGACCTACCACCATCGGACAGATCGCAGCACGTGGTTAGAGGGACCCGCGGTAAACGTCCTTCCGATGACCGACTTTCACGACGACTACGACGAGCTGCTTGTCTTGTATCGAATAGACGATCCGATAAACACCCTGGCGAATTCGATAACGGCCTCGGCCAGATAGCTTCTGGCAACCTGGTGGACGCGGATCCTCAGCGAGCCGGCCGATCCGATCCGCAATTCGCTGTCGGTCTTTCTTGCGAGGAAGGGACTCTAGTTCCTTGGCTGCGGAAGGCTTGATTAGGACTTCAAATCTTGCCACGCCTCCTCAGGTCTCTCACGACGGCTTCGAAAGGCAAGTTCGGTTCGGCCGCGCGATCCTCAAAGGCCTCCAAATCCTCGGCATCTTCTGCGAACGTCAACTTGACCGCTTCGTTAACCAACTCGGACATGCTGCGGTCCGTCTCCGCCGCCTTCACCCTCAGGGCTCGGTGCAGGTCGGCGTCGAAGTAGACAGTGGCTCGTTTCTGTGCCGTCGGCATGAGGACATTATAACGTCCTGACGTTAAAACGTCAACTTGGCCGCTCTCTAACGGATTGCGAGCGCACCGGCACCGCTAGCGATACTGATGAGAACCAGATTGTTGACGCTAATCACTCCGCCGAAGCTTACACCCGGCCCTAAGCTCGAAAGGCGGTGTCCGGTGCAGCGAGTTGTGAGAGGGCGGCGAACCGGCGACCACGCAACAAGCTACGAACCTTCCACGACCCGAGCTACTTCCGCACCGCAGATACCGCACTTTCCCTGCAAGATCAGATCTCCAGCTTCGATATGGCCTTCATAACGCACGATCGTCCTGGCGGTGCAGCATGCCGTGCACCAAACGTTGTTCAAGAGCAACGTCTTACTCTTGTCTGGGATCGCATCCCAGAACGACTTCGCCTGTGGCGTCATCTCCGACACCGGTCTGCTCCCTGCCGAGTTTTAGGTGCCACCGTCTTCCTGGAGGGGGTACCGGTGAGTCCTGTCGGCCGCACGACCTCCTGATCGTTCCGATTTAGGAAACCGGTTCTAGTGGTTCGAGTATTGCCGGGGGTCATTTCTGCTGCCTAACGGACTTTGAACTCAGCGGCACCGACAGCGGTGCTAATGAGGACTACGTTATTGAAGCTGACCACTGCACCAAAGTCTACACCCGCCTCGAAGCACACGAGGCGGTGTCCGGTGCAGCGAGTTGTTAGCCGACAGGCGGTTCACCTTAGCCGACTCGCCAAAAGCATGTCGAGTCTCTCTAATCTGACCGGTTGCTCACTTTCGTCTGAGAAAGCGAGTTATGTCCCGATAACGAGGTGTACGCGGCCGCTTCGAGCGCCGGTTCGACTTGCTGTGACAGGGAAATGTACGGGATACATGAGCTTCGCGGTCGAAATCAAGGTAGCACAGTGATCCAGCGAGGTGAGCGAGGACGAGTCGAGGATCAGCGCTTTGCCCGAGTCGCAGCGGCTGCTCGCGTTATCCGCTCCGAAAACCAGTCGAGAGGGGACACGAAGGAATCATGTCCCCGATGCCAGTC
>JADFQD010000114.1 GCA_022561975.1 Acidobacteriota bacterium | reverse complement strand
TTCGAAAACCGGTCGGGCGGGGACACGATGGAATCGTGTCCCCGATGGCCCGCCGGATCGCATCAGCCGCAAGGCTGAGCGCCGGCAAGACCGAGATCGGCTAGCCCTCGCCGCCGGCGTGAGGGTCTTCTCTGCGCTCGAGATACCCCTCCACCGCCAGCAGGCCGTCTTCGCCGACCATGCCGACCACATCGAGCAACCCCCCCATCGTGGTCACTTCCTCGAACTGCTCGTTCACGAACCAATCGAGGAAGCGCAGGGCGATGTAGCTCTTGTCCTCGGTGGCTTGCGCCACCAGATCGTAGATCTGCTGGGTCACGGCCTTTTCGGAGTCCAAGGCCAGCGCCACGGCTTCACGCGCGGTCTCGAAGTCACACTTCGGCGCTGGAATCGCCGGAATCACCAGCCGGCCTTCCGCGTCGACGATGAACTTCTGGAATTTCATCGCGTGCACGCGCTCTTCCTCGGACTGAAGATAAAAGAATTCGGCCAATTTGGGCAGACTCCGGCCGTCGAAGTAGGAGGCGATACCGACGTAGAACATCGAAGCGCCCATCTCGTTGCCGATCTGCTGGTTCATGCTCTCGATCATCTTTTCGCTAGCTATCATGGGATCTCACTATCCTTTCTCGCTGGAACAAACTCGGTCTTCGAACGGTTGCTATAGTAGCGCGCTGTCGGCGCGGACCCTAGCGACCGGGCGCCCGGAGCACAACGCTTCCCCCCGGCTGAGCCAGCCGCACGAGCGGAGAAAACGAATGTCGGAAACAGACAACCGCCACCGCGTCATCATTCTCGGGTCGGGCCCAGCGGGCCTGACCGCAGCGCTATACGCGGCTCGCGCCAACCTAGCTCCCCTGGTGCTCGAAGGCAACCAGCCCGGGGGCCAGCTGACGATCACCACGGATGTCGAAAACTATCCCGGCTTTCCGGACGGGATTCTGGGACCGGCGCTGATGGACAGCATGCGTGAGCAGGCCAAACGCTTCGGCGCCAAGGTCAGGTTCGAGCAGGTAACTTCGGTGGATTTTTCGAAACCGCTCAGGGTCGTCCAAACCGACGAGGGTACCTACCGGGGCGACGCACTGATCGTCGCCACCGGGGCGAGCGCGATGAGCCTGGGCCTGGAATCCGAAAAGCAACTCATGGGTTACGGAGTTTCGACATGCGCGACCTGCGACGGATTCTTCTTCAAGGGCAAGGAACTGGTGGTGATCGGCGGCGGCGACTCGGCGCTCGAAGAGGCGATCTACCTCACCAAGTTCGCGACCAAGGTGACGGTGGTCCATCGTCGGGACGCGCTGCGGGCTTCGAAGATCATGCAGGACCGAGCTTTCGCCCATGAGCAGGTCGAATTCATCTGGGATTCCACGCTCCGCGAGATACTCGGATCGCGCGAAGAAAAAGTCCGCGGCGTGGTGCTCGAGAACGTCAAGACCGGCGAGGTCACGGAATTTCCGTGTCAAGGGGTCTTCATCGCGATCGGCCACAAGCCGAACACGGGTTTCCTCAAAGGTCACATCGACATGGACGCCAAGGGCTACGTGGTCGCCGAAGAACCCACGACACGCACGAACATCGAAGGCGTCTTCGCCTGCGGCGACGTCATCGATTCCAGCTATCGCCAGGCGGTGACCGCCGCCGGCTCCGGCTGCAAGGCCGCGATGGACGCCGAGCGCTGGCTCGAGGCCCAGAACTGATGTCGCCCCCGACGACCCTCGGCCAACTCAAGGCCTCCGGCTACGTCTCACGCAACGTCAAAGACGAGATCCGGTTTCATCTGCGCCGCAAGCTGGCCGCGGGGGAAACCCTCTTCCCCGGTGTCCTGGGTTTCGACCGTACCGTCATTCCCGGAATCGTCAACGCGCTCCTGGCGCGGCACGATTTCATCCTGCTCGGCTTGCGAGGCCAAGCCAAGACCCGCTTGTTGCGCGGCCTCACGAGCCTGCTGGACGAAGAGATCCCGGTCCTGGCGGGGAGCGAACTCAACGAAGATCCGCTGGCGCCGATCTCGACCTATGGGCGACGCCTGGTCGAAGAGGCCGGTGACGAAGCCCCAGTCGAATGGTGGCCGCGAGAAGAACGGTACAACGAAAAACTGGCGACGCCGGACGTCTCGATTGCGGACCTGCTCGGAGACATCGATCCGATCAAGGCGGCCACCAGAAAGCTCACGTTTGCGGACCCCGAAGTGATGCACTTCGGGATCGTGCCGCGCACCAATCGCGGCATTTTCGCGATCAACGAACTGCCGGACCTAGCTCCACGAATTCAGGTCGGCCTGCTCAACATCCTCGAGGAGCGAGACCTTCAACTCCGAGGCTTTCCAGTCCGGATTCCGCTCGAACTCCTGATGGTCTTCTCGGCCAATCCCGAGGACTACACCAACCGCGGCTCGATCATCACCCCTCTCAAGGATCGGATCGCTTCGCAGATCCTCACTCATTACCCCAGCGATGTCGCCACCGCCGCTGAGATCACGCGTCAGGAAGCCTGGACCGACCGCGGCTGCGAGCTGGTGCCGTTGAGCGAAGAGCTGACCCACCTCATCGAAGAGATCGCGTTTGCTGCCCGTGAGAGCGAGATGGTGGACCAAGCCTCCGGGGTCTCCGCCCGCTTGCCGATCTCGGCACTCGAGCTCCTGGTCTCCAACCTCGAGCGCCGGCAGCTCGTCCACGGTCGAGACGCCGCGGCGCCACGCCTGTGCGACCTCTACATGCTGCTTCCAGCGATTACCGGAAAGGTCGAGATGGTCTACGAGGGCGAGCAGCAGGGCGTCGAGGTCGTGGCTCGACAGATCATCGGCAGCGCGGTCAAGAAGCTCTTCGACAAGAGATTCCCGAAGGTCAAGCGGACGGTCGGCAGCGGAGGCGACGACGACACCAGCCCCTACTCTCCGATCGTGGCCTGGTTTGCCGAGGGTAACGAGGTTCTGGTTTCGGACGAGCAGTCCGAGGGGGACTACCGTGCCGAACTCGAGAAAGTACCGGGCCTATTCGACCTGGTCGCGGCTCATTCCAACGGCTGCGACGCCAATTCAGAGACCGACTCAGAGACCGCCTCAGAGACCGGCGCCGACGCTGTCGGCGAGGAGCTTCTTCTCGAAGGCCTCCACCACTACCTCAAGCTCGGCCGCGAAGACCTGGACAGCCGGATCACTTACAAAGAAATGGTCAAGTTCCAGCTCCTGAAACCACGCCCCGCGAGAGCGTGATGCCCGATGCGGCATCGGTTTTTTCATCTCGATCCTGAACTCATTCGGTCGATTCTCGATGGTCTGAGCCTGGAGCGGCTCTTCAATCAACTGTTGCTGGCCTCAGCCGGCGACGCCGAGAACGCCATGAACTGGATGCGTGAACTCCAGGAGCGCGGCTACATAGGCGCCAAAGTCGACCTCGAGGCTTTTTTTGATGCCCTCGAGGACCGCCGCTTAATCGCACGAGACGGCGAAGGCGGCGCCATGCTTACCAGTGCCGGCGAGCGCAGCATCCGCAAGGAGGCCTTCGAGGAGATCTTCTCGAGCCTTTCACGCAGCTCCGCCGGGTATCACCCGATCCGGTCTGTCGGCGAAGGCTCTGAGCAGCTACCGGAAACCCGTCGGTACCGGTTTGGCGACGACGTCCATCGGCTCGACGGGATGTCCTCGATCCGTAACGCCCTCAAGCGCACGCTGGGGGACTTGGAGCTTTGCGAAGACGATCTCGAAGTCCACGAGACCGAGCATCTGACGGCGTGCTCGACGGTCGTTGCCATCGACATCTCCCACTCGATGGTCCTTTACGGCGAGGACCGGATCACTCCCGCCAAGAAAGTGGCCCTGGCTCTGACTGAGCTGATCACCACGAAGTACCCCAAGGACTCACTCGGCGTGCTGGTCTTCGGAGATCGCGCCGAACGCATCGAACTATCTGACCTCGCCTACGTGGACGCGGGACCATTTCACACCAACACCCGCGAAGGCCTCCAGCTCGCCCGCGCCATGCTCGCCCGCAAAAAGCAGCCCAACAAGCAGATCTTCCTGATCACAGACGGCAAGCCCTCCGCGATCACCGAGGGCGGCTCGATCTACAAGAACCCATTCGGTCTCGACATGAAGATTGTCAATCGAACCCTCGAAGAGGCCGACCTCTGCCGCCGCCAGAGGATCGTGATCACGACCTTCATGCTGGCGACCGACCCGATGCTCACCGACTTCGTCGAGAAACTAACCCAGGTCAACCGCGGCCGCGCCTATTTCGCGTCACCCTATAATCTGGGCGAGTTCATTCTCGCGGACTACATCAAGAATCGAAGGAAGCGGGTGAACTGACGGAAGCGGGCTCAAAAGCTACTTGGCCTTCGGTCCTCCCACGACTTGCTTCGCCTGGCCGGCAGGGATGACGCCGTCGGTCGTCGTGTGGTTGATCAGAGCCACCAACTCGGGCTTGGCGTTGGAGGGATAGCGGCGCGCGAACTCGCGGAACGGCATGTCCCGGCGGAGCTGAACGACCTTGACGTGCGCCGGCTGCACGTTCAACACGCGCTGGTCGGTGACCTTGTCGAAACTGCCGACAAAGGAACCGATCGCCCGGCCGTAGATCGACCATTTGCTCTCGATTGTGTAGGCGAGCAATCTGTAGGAGCTGTCGTTGTAGCGCACGAACGCCACCTGTCCGCGCAGAGGGTTTTTCTCCTGCGCTACCTTGAACTCGAGCGAAGCCGCAGGAAAGCCATGAATCTTGCCGGTCTGGACCCGCCCGGACTCGAGCCCCTCTTGCGCTGCAAATGCCCGCGCTGCCGCCGCCGGATCGACCTCGGATTCGAACGTCAGAGCGGCAACGGCGTCCTGAGCTTCGCTCTGCCCGACAACCGCCTGGGTCTGATTCTGAGTCGACCAGCCGTCGGGAAACTGGATCCGGAAGGCCAGCTCCGGGTGCAAGAAGACGCTGCCTTCGAAATAGCCCTGGCGCGGGTTTGATCCAAAGACCATGCCGTCGAGCTGGTCGAAGTAGACCGAGCGGTTGCGCTTGGCATGGGTGAAGTCCTGCATGAGCCGGCCGATCTGTTCGTTAATGCGCGCCGCTCGTGCGTCTGGATCCGGGTGAGTCGAAAGCCAATTGGGCAGCCGGCCGGCGCCGGCAAGCTCGCCGACGTTCTTCAGGACGCCGAACACCTCCGGCATCTCACGCACGTCCCAGCCGCCCTTGACGGTGTAGCGAACCCCGAGGTCGTCCGCTTGGCGCTCGTCATCGCGCGAGTACTTCAGAAACAAAAGACCCAGGCTCTGTTGGGCGAGGTCTCCGAAGCGTGCGAACTCGGGCGACGCGATCATGCCCACGCCCAGGCCGATGGTCGCGAGCTGAGCCTTGCTCATTCGATTGGCGCCATGGCGACCGGTGACGTGGCCGATCTCGTGCCCAAGCACCGAGACCAGTTCCGCTTCGCTCGAGAGATGGGTCATGATGCCGCGGGTCACATAGATAAAACCGCCCGGCAGCGCGAACGCGTTGACGATCGGATCGTCGATCACCGTGAACGTCCAGGGCAGATCCGGGCGCTCCGAAAGCGCCGCCAACTCCAGACCCAGCGCGGAGACATAGGCCTGGGTCTCGTCGTCGGGATAAACCCCCATCGATGCCAGGATCTGCCCGTGCGCTTCCTTCCCCATCGCAATTTCCTGTTGCTCGCTGATCAACATGAGCTGCCGTTTGCCGGTCGCCTGGTTGACCGCGCAGCCTGCGCTGAGAGCCATGGCGAGCGCCAGTGCACTCACTTTCGTCGCGCGACCAACCGCTGTCGTTGGATTTCTCTGTGCCATCGAGAGTTCCTTCCCGCCCTTATCGGGGCAATTTCAAAAACGCCGACCGAAAGGCAAAATATCATGTAGGGTCACGTCCTCGCATCGGCCATTTTAGCCCGCTTCGGCCATGAGCCAATACGCGATGCTGGCGCTGGCGGTCGCTCTCTTGGTTCCGGAGCTACGCTACCTCCGCCTCGGGCTTTCGGGGTTGTTCGAGGCCAACAAGATCAAAGAGCTCTTCGCTCTCAACCGCGACATTCTGATTCGGACCATAGCCCTGGTTTCGGCCTTCGCGATCTTCCTCAACTTCAGCGCCATCCTGGGGACGGTGGTTCTGGCCGCGAATACGATTCTGGTCAGGATTCAAACGCTGGCCGCCTATCTGATTGACGGCGCGGCATTCGCCACCGAGACGCTGGCAGGAAAGCTCCAGGGCTCACCTAACCGCTCGGGCCTTCGCCGCCTTCGCCGGGTGGCGTTCTCGAGCGGTGTCTTGCTGTCACTCCCGGTCATCCTGCCCATGCTCATCTTTCCAGAGACTTTCCTGGGGATCTTGACCAACCACGGCCCGACGCTGGCCGCCGCCCAACGCTACTCCCCTTGGCTCGCACCCGCGATCGTGATCGGGGCCTTCGCCTACATCTATGACGGGCTCTTTTTGGGCCTGACGCGGGGTCGAACACTCCGCAACGCGATGGTGTTTTCGACGCTCGCGGTTTTCGTGCCGCTCGCCGTATACGCACTGCACAGGCAAAGCAACCACTTGCTCTGGTTGGCGATGGTGGCCTTCATGACGGCTCGGACCCTGACTTTCTTCGCCGCAGACCGGCCCCTCCCTGAGGAATCGTAAGATCGAACGAAAGATTTGCAAAAAACCACCCACGCTCGTCCCAGCGCGGTTACAATGCCAATGTCTGACCACATTCTTGATCCCGTTAGTGAGGTATCCATCATGAAGTCCGGCCATCGCTCGCTCTGCCTTTTGTCCCTGCTTCTGATCGCGCTCGCCTGGGCCCCGCCGGCATCGGCCCAGACCATATCGACCGGACAGACGGCCGGCGGCGCCCACTACCGGTTCGTCGTGCCCGACGCCTGGAACGGCTCGCTGGTCATCTGGAATCACGGCTTTTCACTGTCGCCCATCGGACCGGTTGCCGCAGCCGAAACCGAGCTGGTGGAGATCCTGGCAATCCCCCAGGGCTACGCCGTGGCGGCCTCGAGCTATCAGCAGACCGGTTGGGCCCTGTTCAAATCCAACCAGGATCTCGAGCAGATGGTCAGGGTGTTCGAAGTCGAGTTCGGTGTACCCGACGAGGTCATCCTGATCGGCGCCTCGCTCGGCGGCATCGTGACGGCCGCCGCCCTCGAGAAAGCCGACCTCGGCAACGTGACCGGTGCCCTGACGATCTGCGGTGCCGTCGCCGGTAGCCGCAATTGGGATGGAGCCCTGGATCTGCGTCTTGTCTACGACTTGGTCTGCGACAAGAAGAAGACGCGAATCGCGGGCGGTGCCAAGGGGCTCGAGAAAGGCTCCACTCTAACCCCGGCCGACGTCGCCAAGAGGGTGAACGCCTGCTTCGGCTTGGACAAGGACAACCCCAAGAAGAAGCACAAGAAGAGACTCGCCGAGTTCTTGGGTCTCATTGACATTCCGGCGGAGTTCGTTCACATCAACATGGCCTACGTCACCTTCGCCATGGCCGATCTCGTGTACGACAAGAAGAAGATGAAGGGCAAGCCGGGCTCGGGCAACCAGAACGTCGACTACGGCAACGCCGACGCCAACGCGAATATCGCGCGTTTCGAGCCCAGGAAATCGAAGGCGCGAAGACTCGGCAAGAACTACACTCCCAACGGCAAGGTCGGCAACACCAAGATCATCTCACTGCACACCGACAAGGACGGCCTGGTGATCATCGAGAACGAGAGTGAGTGGGCCAAGGTGGTGCCACCCGATCAACTCACGGTCGCAGTCGTGGTCGAGGCCCAGGCCAGCCACTGCGGGTTCACCAACGCCGAGATCATAGGATCGTGGGAGGCCCTGAAAACATGGATCGACAGCGGCGTGCAACCGACGGCCGAGGACTTGCAGGAGTCGTGTTTGGTCTGGGATATCCTAGGCCCCGGCCCGTGCCGGATCGATCCAGACTTCGTGATCCCGGACATGGACGGCCGCATCCGTCCACGCTGACGGCGTCCGCTCGGCCCCGCGGAGAAGGGGCCGGAGTATCTCTTCTCGCCCGGCCCGTAAACCCGACGAGGAGTTCAGCCTCTGCGCTCGCTGATCCGGCGTGCGTGATGGGCGTTGCGGTAGCGCGTGAAGTACCGCAATTCGCGAACCGTCATCATGCCAAGCAGAACCCGAATCAGTCGAACTCTCGACCGGGTTCGGCCTGCTCCGAGCCCACGCACCCGACTTCGATCGCGGCCTTGAAGTAGTTCTCGCCCCGGATCGGAGCATCCGCCAGGCGTCTAAGCATGGCGATCTGGCCGACATGGGTCAGAGCATCCGCGATCGGTCCCTGGAACATCTTGTACTCCGGAAAACCGCTCGGCTCGCCGCTGCCAAGGCGCCGGTCCAGCTTTTCCAGCGCCGGGATAGGCGAGGGTCGCGATGGTGTGGCGAAGAAACTCGGTGTCGGTCTTTGGCGCGGTCATGCTCGCTTCCCGTAGATTGCCGATTCGGCTCGGTTGGTGATCTCTATCAGGTGGTATCCGAACTGGGTCTTCACCGGGCCGTGGACCTTGCCCACCTCGGCACTGAAAACCACTTGGTCGAACTCGGGCACGATCTGCTAGGGGATCCTCGCTCGAACACTATTCTACGGAGAGTCCTGCAGTGAGAGTGCGCTCAAGACTCGGAATAGATTCGCAGAAGTTCGCTGGTGGAGCGAAACACCAAATCTCGAGCCGATACCACCTCGAGGATTGCCTCCAGCGGAGCTGCGATCGATTTCTCTTCCTTCAGCTCCAACAGGTCGGCGTGTTTGCTTCCGAGCCGGCGCAAGAGCCGAAGCTTTTGCGCCGGGGCAACCCCCGGAGCGAAGTCAAGATGCATCAGCACGATGTGCGAGCAGCCCCAGGTTCCGGTGCTGCCCACCGGCAGCAGCAGAATGCTCTCGACGTCCGCGGGTCCCTCGCTCCAGCTCGCGGATCCGACCCGCAGGACCCGTCGCTTTGAACCGCGCGCACGATACGACTCGGCAAATCGGGAATCCGTCACCCGGCTGCTGCCGAAGCCCCGCACGGCCCGCAGCAACGGCACGGCCTTGGGATCGCCGGCGGCAACCTGCACCTCGTAAAGGAGACAGCCCGGCACATCAAAGACAGCGCCAGCCAAGGACTCGAGCAAACGCAGGTCGTCCTCTCGCAGGTCGCTGGCTGCCAAACCCAGAGCCGCAAAGACCGGTTCCATGAACGCCGGCACCCTCGGTTCCGGACGTGAAATGCCTACCGTCACCGTCTTCGCCTGGTGACGAATAGTATCGATCGGCCGGCTCATCTCGTCGATCACTCGCCTGACGATGTCGACGGCAAGGGACAGCTTATCGCCCGCGAGGACTGAGTCTTCGGGCAGAATCTCCATTTGCCCTACACACGCAGCCAGGTCGGCCACGGTTCGGGCCGGCAAAGCCGAGTCGCCCTCGCCCCGCTGGATTCCTTCGAGCGAGGCGTGGAAGGCGCTGAGAATCGATCCGACGGTCCGAGCCGACTCGTCCGGGTCTGACAGCAGGCCCCTCAAAACGCGAAACGGGTCAGCTCGAGCATCGATCGCCTTCGCCGCCTCGATGCCCCAGAGATGACCGGCGACGGTGGCCAGCACGAAGTCGAGTCCGCCGCCGATCGCGGGTACCTTGATCAGAGCATCCGCCACCTCGTCGAACCGATCTTCACCGCGCGAGCAAAAAACCAGCGGACGACCGTTATGGGCACGAAAGATCGAAACCTCCTTGACCGTATCCTGGACGACCTCCTCCCGCAGGTCGTTGGCGACCACGATGGTCAGAGGCTCGGTCGACAGGTCAATGTGTTTCTTGTCCTCGGTGAAATCGCAGGGGATGGCCTTGTAGCAGAGCTCGCTCAGCTTGATCCGGATTTCCTCTGCAGCAATCCGATTCGGACCGTTTCCGACCAGTGCCCAGTAGCGGCTGCTCGGACCGAGCCGCGCCGCGCACGAGGCGATGGCCTCTCGCTCGGCGAGGACATCCTCGATCTTGGCCGGGAGTTTCTCGAGGATCCTGATCTCTTCGAGAATCTGCTCATCACCCAGGGTGTTCCACACCTTGGCCAGCAGAAGGGCGATCAACTTGCCCGCCGCCACCTGCGAATAGAAGGCCTTAGTCGACGCTACCGACATCTCGACATCACGGCCATCACTGGTGTAGAGATACGAATGCGCCTTGGCTACCAGCGGCGAGTCGCGGCGATTCACGATTGCGTGAACCCAAGCGCCTCGCTTGCGCATCAGATCGACCACCCGGTTGGTATCGGTGGTGGTCCCGCTTTGGGAAACCGCGATCACCATCACGCCCTCGAGGTTGCGCTCGGACATGAAGCCGATGAGCTCGGACGCCTTCGCCGATTCGACGACGACGTCTTTCGACTCGAGGGCCTTGGAGATGAGGTGGGCCACGCCCATAGCGGCGATGGCCGCCGTGCCCTGGCCGACTGCGATGATGCGTTGAATCGCTGGCTGGTTTCGGCTTCGGAGCCTCTCGACCAGAGCCGGACCGTTGCCGAAGGCGGCGAGATTGAACACGGGCGCGCCGTCGACCAGCTTGTACTTGCCTTGCAATGTCCGGCGCACGCCGTCCGGAGCTTCGTGAATCTCCTTGTCGATGTAGTAGTCGAAACCCTTGCGATCAATATCACGCGAGAAAATGCCCAGAGGCTCGGGCCTGAGCTGGATCGGTTCGCCGTTGCCGAGGCTCACGGCTAGTGGACCGGCCTCGGTTCCCCTCCCGGCCGCGAGACTCACGGCGATACCGTCCCGATCGGGGCTCACCACCGAGTGCGCGTCGCGGCAGATCGCCGCCATTCCGTAGAGCTCGGAGGCAACGAACCATCCGTTCGCCACGCGCCCGGCGTAGAGGCTCTGGCCGCTTCCTTTCTGGGCCAGGAACAGCCGATCCGGCCAGCTCGGGTGCTGAGCCATCACAGCCAACGAGCCATCGCTGCGCCGCAAGACCTCAGCGAAGCGTTTCGCGGGCTCGACATCGGCATCGGTTTCGAGGAGGAAGACGATCGGCAGAATCTTGGCGTCGGTACTGATCGCGGGGTCGATCGCGAGACCGCGCGCGTGTACCACCGATTCGAGTAGCTCGCGGTAGTTGTCGACGTCGCCGTTGAGAACGAAGAAGGCATCTCGATCGGCTGAATCGACTAGATTACCCGCTAGCTCTCCCGAGATAAGCCGCCCGTCCACCGGATGGGCATTGGCGATATTGATGATGCCGTTCGACGCCCACCGGGTGTGAAGCAGAATGTTGAGGGTGTCTAGATCCGGCATGAGCTGCCACAACAGAGTGTCCTCGTCCATCTGGCGCGCTCCATCATGAGCTTTGTATGGCCGTACGGATTGGTGGCCGACACCGGAAAACTCTCGTCGATCGGAACGCTCTGAGGCTGTCCGTACACCGTGGCCGACGAGCTGAAGACCATGTTCTTCACCCCACACCTGGCCATGGTTTCGCACAGGTTGACCGTACCCGTGACGTTGTTGCGGTAGTACTTGAGCGGATTGGAGACGGACTCTCCCACGGCCTTGAAAGCGGCGAAGTGAATCACCGCATCGATCTCATGTTCAGCAAAAACCAGTCCCAGGGCCGCGGTGTCGAGCAAATCGACCCGGTGGAACGCCAGATCCTTGCCGGTGAGTGCCCGAACGCGGCGAAGCGATTCTTCCTTGGCATTGCTGAGGTTGTCCACCACGACAACACTGTAGCCTGACTCGAGCAATTCGAGGCAAGTGTGACTGCCGATGTAGCCGGCGCCGCCGGTAACCAAGATGTTCATGCTTTCCATGGTCCTTATCCCCTACAATCTTCGACGCCACCATGGGCCATGGCCCATCACCACGTCAGGCTCCTCGGCAGCTCTGTATACTACCCAGTCAGTCGAGATGAACGATACCAGGCGAGTCCTCGCCGCCATTGCCACGCCCATAGTCCTGGCAAGGCTCAGGGCACTCAAAACGCCCGCTGACCTGAAGTTCGAAGCGGTAGAGAACGGCCTTGCCTTCCAGGCTCGGGCGTGGCATCGCACATTCGATCTTCTTGTGGCCGAACTGCCCTTCCTTGGTTTGGAACCGACCCGTTTCCTGCGAACTCTCCGCAGCGAGGAGTGTGCCTCAGCAAACTCACCCGTCTTATTCCTGGTTCGCAAAAGTTACGATAGTAAGCTCCTGAGCATCGCTCCGAGCCTTCTCAGACTTGTGACTACTTGCACGAGTCTGAGCCAGACGCTAAAGGTCGTCAACGAAACTCTGGAGCTCAGAGATCGGTCGTCCGTCCATCTGTTCGCTGAAACAGAAGTGATCATCGACTCATCCCGGCTTCAGCGAGTCTGTCAGGTTGAAAACGTTTCGCCGTCCGGAATGCTGCTGCGCATGAAACGACATCTCCCGCTGGGCTCCGTCGTGCCATTTACTCTCCGACTCCCGGACGATGACACTCCGATCTACGGCAGGGGCGAAGTGATTCGCCACACCGACGAGACCACCGAGGCCGTCTCTGGCGTGGGCGTGCGGTTTTTCGGTCTGGACGGCGACGGGAGCTCGCGGCTCGCCGGTTTTCTCAGAGCGCAGCCACACCAAGCTCGCGTGATCCGATAGACCCGCTGCGCGCCAAGGGCAGCATGCGGCCGGAAGACAGATCGGCTTCCGACAAGTGGCCACCGAGTCCGGTGGCTCGACAAAGTCGGTGACTCGATTGGCCTGCAGGAGCACCTGTCCATAGCTTTTCTTGGCCT
>JADFQD010000113.1 GCA_022561975.1 Acidobacteriota bacterium | reverse complement strand
GCTCGATGACCGCGTACCGTGGCGCGAAGTGGCCGCCTTCGCGCGAGCCGTTCCCGGGCGGACGCGCCTGGAGCTGCTGGAGGACGGCGACCACCGGCTGATCGACCGAATGGACTGGATCTGGACCGAGGCCTCGAATTTTTTGAGCGATGCAACCCCGGTGGCGTCCTCCACGTAGAATAAGAGGCCGGTGAGGCTAATGAAGTCTGTGGGACAACTCTACCCCGTGATTGCGAGCATCTTACTCATTCTGATGACGATGGGTTGCGGCGTAACGGCTGGCTCGGGGCCCGCGCTCGAGCAGAGCCTTGTGACCGATCCCGCCGGCGGGTCCTCGGGCGAACCGACGGCCGGGCCGGACATCGCGCCGGACATGGGGCCGGCCTTGGGGTCGATCGAGCCGGTGATCGAGCCTGCCGATGAGTCGAGCCAACCCGGTCTGATCACCTCCGGAGCTTCGACCAACCGCAGTTTCGGAGGCGCCGGTGAGATCGATGACCCGTTTGCCGTGATCGGTTCGGCGTTCGCGGGGCTGGGCTTCCAAAGCTACAGCTCCGGCTGCGACCCGTTCGAAGATACCTACGGAACCTGCCTCTAGCGGTTCCGCCAATAGCTTTCTGCCAATAGCCTTCTGCCAATAGCTTTCTGATGGAGACCAACACCATGCGTACGACCCGAAACATAGTTCTGTTTGTTCTCGCTGCGGTCATCGCGGCTCCTGGCTGGGCCCAAGACGACGACCACGACGACCACGGTGACCACGATCGCCATCACTACGCCAAGAAGACGTGCGGGGCCGAGGCGAGCGTCTGTGTTCGTGGGATGGTGGACAAGCTCAGCCAGAAGGGCTGGATCGGCATCGAATGGAACGATGAGAATGAGATTCCGGTGCTGACGCAGGTCGTTGGGGGCAGTCCAGCAGAGGCAGCCGGCCTCCGCAAGGGAGACAAGCTGCTGGCCTTCAACGGGGTCAGTACTTCGGCGGGCGAAGAAGCGGTCTGGGCGGAGGTCAAGAAATCCATGCTGCCGGGTAGAACCATCACGCTCACGATCGAACGGGCCGGAGCCGAAAAGGACGTGGATGTCCTGCTGGCAGCCTTGCCGCGCCACGTGATGGCCCAGTGGATCGGAAATCACATGATCGATCATCACCTTGCCGAAAATGACAAGGAAGGCGACATCGCTGAGGCTGCAACCCCTGAGCCGAGTTGCTAGAACTGTTGGTCCCGGAGCCGCTCTCCTCGAGAGCGGCTCTGTTGTTTAGCTCTCAGTCATCGATCCGCAGGCGATGACCGGCCTTTTCCAGGCTGGCCATCGCCATGACCAGCTTGTCCTCGCGAACCAGGATGTAGTCCGTGTCGAAGGTCGAGAAGACGAACACGCTAATCTCGGCTTCGCGAAGCGTCGCGGTGAGCGAGCTGAGAATTCCGATCTCGGAGAAATCCAGAGGTCCGGCCACCTCCAAGCATCTCCAGGGCCGGTTGGACCGAACCGAGTCGGGTACGAGGTCTTGGGCGCAGACAATCGAAAGCTCGCTCGGAGTTCGCGCGATGCAGGTGACCTCGCCACCGGCCCAATCGGGAACCGCCGCCTCGGGCTCGAGCCGGGCGACCGCAAACCGTTCGGTCAGCACCCTGAGTTCGAGCTGCCGAGTCATTTTCCGGACTCCGAAGGAGGTTCGGGCCGCGGTGAGGGTAGGCGCCTACCGATCCAGGGAACTCCCAAATCGGTGAGAGCCGCGACCTCGAATGAAGGCTGGTTAGCAAGCCAATCGCGCTCGGGAGTCTGCTGCCAGAGGCCGACGACCAGATCCACCGATTCCGTCTCGAGACGTGAGATCCAGGCTTCGGGCCGAGCCAACGAATAGCGCAGCTTGGGTTCGCGGTCGGTGCCATCGTCGATCGCTGAGACCGGCACGTGGACGAGTCGATTCTGTAGACGCGAGCCGAAGAGTGGGTAGAAGAACTGGTTGTGGCCGACCAGGTCTCTGCCCACGGTCACCGCGATTCTTTTTTCTTCCGGTGTGTCGAGCATCGACCACAGGGATGCGGCCGTCGCGAAGGCTGGGTGCATGGGATGGGCGTCAAAGGCACCCAGTTTGGGCGCGGTCTCTCGATAGACGGGGTAGCGGGCCCGCGCACGGACAGCCGTCCAGGATCCGAGGAATAGGAGGCCGACCAGCCCGAGGAGTCCGAGTCGTAACCGCGGCCGCAGGGCCTTGGCGGCGACCTGCTGCAGCAGAAGGCCAGCGCCCGCGCAAACGACTAACATGGCAGCGATCTCGATGGCGGGGCGGGTCATGGCCGGAGACCAGCCCAAAGGTCGAAAATGGATCGCGCTACCGGCGAGTGACAGGACCAACCCGGGGATCGCTACCCGCTTCGACGCGGTAGCCGCCCAGACCAAAAGTGGCGCGTAGAGAGGCAGGAGACCGCGGCCCATGACGCCTATCCAGAAGGTCCTCAGCGCCAGGTTGTCGGAGCTCAGGGCCGCAGGCGTGGACAGGACGGCACCGATCAAGCACAGTAATACCACTTTGCGCTTTCCGGGCCGCCGGATTGCTGCGATCAGGCCGATGGCGGCCACAACGAACAGCAAGGCACCGCCGATTCCGAAGTTCATGTGCTGGGGAAAGGACCAAAACAAACGTCCGAAGCCTTCCCACCCGGCTCCCGTCATGTACTCGGGTAGAAGCAACCGCCCCGAATGCAGGTCGTCGAGCCGCTCATGAAAGGGCATGCTGGTGAAGATCGGCACCTTGAACGGATAGAAGGGTGAGCCGGTTTGGATCCAGGTGTGGAGGTAGCCCAGGCAGGGGGCGGAAAAGACCGCTACCAGCGCGGCGAGTCCCTTGACGCTGCGGCGATGCCAGAGCCAAGGCACCAGGATCGCGACAAGCAAAGGAGCGGCCAGAAGCATCGAACTGATCTTGACGGCAAGGGCGAGACCGGTGGCTGCCACGCTCGAGACCGCGTTCGACCACCGGCCTGAATTCAGGAACAAGACCGCGTGCGAGACCGCGAAGAGCACGAACAGAGTGAGCAAGGTGTCTACATACGACGCCGTCATGAATGCGACAACCGCGGGCATGGCGGCGATCGCGAAGCCGGCCAGCCAGGCCGTGCTCCGGCTCGCTCCCAGGTGTAGCGCCAGACGAGCGCTCGCGGCCACGATCAGCAACCAAACCAGAAAGCCGAACGGGGCCAGAAGCAAATCGCTTTTGAATGGCAGCATGACCCACGAGAAAAGAATGTCACCACCGGCGGGAAACCAGCGGTAGTGAGTCCACGCGTCGGGAAAGTTTGGCAGTTTGAGGCTTCCGGATTGGATCCAGAAGGCTGCTTTGGGTAAGTGGTACGTCATGGCGTCCCAGGCCATTGGCGGCTGCACCATGCCCTTGACCAGCCGGAGAAGCGCGAGGACGAGAACTGGAATTGCCGCCCACAGCGCCGGGCTGCGGAAGTCGGGAGGTCCGAGCAGCTGGGGCTCGGCAAGCTCCTCGGCTGCGGCCGCGGGGCGCCGGGTTCCCTCGAGTTCGGTCTCGGCGGCCCTCAAGGCTAGGAGTCCGCCGGCAATCAGGAAGGCGACGGCGGTCCACAGGTTGTAGAGCGAAAGGCTCGCAAGCAGAGTGAAGGTGGCGACACCGAGCCAACTCAGCAACAGGAAACCGTCCAGGAACCGCTCGATCTTCCCCCCTTGGCGCAGGGCTCTTGTGGCTCTCAGCCAGAGCCAGGCGGCGGTTGCCAGACCGGCGGTTCCGAGGACACCGGTCAGCAGGCCGGGGATCTGGCCGCTCATCAGGATTGGGCGCTAGAGAACCTTGGTTCTCAGAATGTTCACAGATGTGACAAGTTTCATATTTTTGAATCTCTCCCCTCGGCGGTCAGAGGCGGAGCCTCACTAGCAGCCCGTGGTAGAAGTCGAGTTGCGCTCGGCATCTGCCCCCCAAATCGGATCAGGGGCCAGCAACTCGGCCGTCTTCACTACTACACCGGCTACCGGAGGCGGGGCATGATCGGGTTAATGTCATTTGCACCCGTCCTTTCGCCTCTTCCATAATGGAAAACGAGTCTAGCAGGGCCGTTCGTGGACAAAAAAATACTCTTCCTCTGCACCCACAACAGTGCCCGGTCTCAAATGGCGGAGGGTTTGGTCCGCCACTTAGCCGGTGATGGTTTTGATGTTCACAGTGCCGGCAGTGTCGCGACCGGGGTGCGCCCCGAGGCCGTTGCGGTCATGGCTGAGATCGGTATCGATCTCTCCGAGCACCAATCAAAGACCTTGGACTGCTATCTCTACGAACCGTTTGACCTGGTGATCACGGTTTGCGATCGGGCACGCGATGCCTGTCCGATTTTTCTGAACGCCGGAGAGCTGCGGCACTGGTCGATTGCCGACCCCGCGGCGGTTCGGGGCTCCCATGCCGAGCGGCTGGCGGCCTTTCGTTTGGCGCGCGTCGATCTCGAGCGTCGCATTCGCCACGAACTTGTAGAGTCGGTGACCGATGCCCCGAGCTATCAATCGAAATGAAACTGAGAGTTCTCACCTACAACATCCATCGGGCGATCGGCGTCGATCGAGCCTTTCGGCCGGGCCGGGTCGCCGAGATTCTGGCTCACCATGACGCCGATGTCGTGCTGCTCCAGGAGGTCGACGATGCTGTTCCACGATCCCTCCATCTGGACCTGGCACGCGAGCTGGCCGAGGAACTCGGCTATCCGTATCGAGCGGTCGGCCACAACGTCAGCTTGCGCAAAGGCCGATACGGCAACGCGACCCTGTCGCGCTACCCCATCGAACGCGAGCGCAACATCGATCTGACCATCGGGCGTAGGAAGCGACGCGGTTGTCAGCACACCACGATTCGAGTCGAAAAGCTGGCCGGCCACCCGCACAGGCTCGAGGTTTTCAATCTACACCTCGGGCTTTCAGCGCGAGAACGGCGGCAGCAGGTCGGCTTGCTGGCCAGCTCGAAGGAGTTCTCGGTCCTCCGTCACGACACGGCATGCATCGTAGGCGGCGACTTCAACGACTGGCGCTCGTTGCTCAGGCGGTTCTTCGTCGAAGTCCTCGATTTCGACTGTGCCACCGAAAGCTTGACCCGGCGCGGCTGGAGTCCGATTCGCACCTACCCGTCGTTTTCGCCGCAAGGAGCATTGGACAGACTCTACTTTCGTGGAGCACTCGAGAGAATGATGGCCCGTCGGTGCCGGCTACGAGTCTCGAAGGTCGCAAGCGATCATCTGCCCATAGTCGCTGATTTCGAGCTTCAGTAGCAGCGCTCTCAGCAGTACTATTGGGCGAGCAGTTTCTCTAGCGCTTGCCGGTTGAACCCCACCAGGAGGGTATCGTCGAGGTGGAGAAGCGGGGCGCGGAAATTGCCGCCAGGCCCCTTGAGGTCGTCGAGTCCGGCACGGGCGCCGGGCATCTCGACGGTCTTGCGGCCGCGGCAAACGACGACTTTCTTTACCGAGCGCAGGATGGATTGGGCATCGGCATCGCCGAGGGGCGCGGTTCGGGATGAGCGTTCGGTCTCAGGCTCAAGGCCCGCGGCTTCCAGCACCTCACGGGTGCGGTTGCAGCTCTGTCAGGAGGGACGGAAGTAGAAAAGTCGCACTTTCATTCGCAGACCGCTATTGTATGCCGAGCGTTGTCCGGACCCGGCCGGGTTCGTATGATCGCTCGTTCGAGGTAAGCCGACGGTTCGACCCGAGCCACGAACACCGCCACGAACACCGCCACCAACGCCGAAGGATAGCCGCCATGGCCGACGCCCAGGAGCTCAGCCGTATTACCACGTCCGCGCAGCTCGACGATCTTTTCAACGCTTCCTCGAGGCGCCCTGTTTGGCTGTTCAAGCACAGCCTGATCTGCCCGACGTCGGCCGGTGCCTGGCGCGAGTTCGAGAAGTTCGCCGCCAAGCAGTCGGATCGAGCCCTGATCGGCGTGATCGAGATCCAGCGGGCCAGAGAACTCTCGAGAGAGGTTGCCGTGCGCACCGGTGTGCGCCACGAATCACCCCAGGCGCTCTTGATTCGAGACGGCTTGGCGGTCTGGCATGGCAGCCACTGGGAAATCACGGAGCAGGCGCTGGATCAGGCCGCCGAGGATCACTTGGCGGTCGAGACCACGGGCTGCTAGCGGCGCGACGGCTGTGCAACGAATCCTGCTGATCCTGGTCGGCGCCTTGGTTTTGGGCGCCGACCCCGGCCCTCGATCTTCGGCGGATGAATCCGCAGCGAGCGCCTCCCTTGGCACGCTGGTGGCCGAAGGTCGGCTGGGCGAACTCGAACAGCGCATCAGGGCCGGAGTGACGCCGGAGGCTGGTCTGATGGCGGCGGTGCGCCACGACTCCGACGATGCGCTGCGTCTGGTTCTCGAACTCGGAGCCGATCCCTATGGGCGGCAAGCTTCACGTGCCTTGTTCAGGGCGAAGCGCAAAGGACTCGATCGGGCGGCCCGCGTCCTGACGCAGGCGGGCGCGAACCTCGAGGGGCGTGACCCCAATGGTAGAACCCTGCTCATGCTGGCGGTGCAGCAGGGCAACGTTGCGCGAGTACGCGATCTCGTGGGTGAGGGCGCCGACGTCAACGCCAGGTCCAACGTCGGCACGACGGTACTGATGGCAGCGGTGGCCAGGGGCCGCCGCCGGAATCTAAAGGCGCTTCTCGACTCCGGCACCGAGATCGACGCCGAGGATCGAGACGGCTGGACGGCGCTCGAATGGGCGGTGCGGTCGGAGAATGTCGAGGCCGTTCGCCTCCTGCTGTTGCGGGACGCGAACCCCAATCACATCGACCGCTTGGGTTGGACCCCGCTGCTTCTCGCGAGTGCCCAGGCGAATCCGGTCGTCGTTCACGAGTTGCTGGCGCGGGGCGCGCGTCCCAACTTGCGCACTCCCGCGGTCGGGACTGCGCTGATCCGAGGGGTCTACGGTGGCAGCCGCGAGGTGATTCGCCAGCTGCTCGCCTACGGTGCCGACCGTCGGCGGGGGTTCGGTGGGCGGAATGCTTTCGAGTGGGCGCAGGCTCTGGGCCGAACCGAGCTCACGGGCCTGCTCGTGGTTGGGGAGCGCCGGCCTTGAAAACAAGACTTTTCAAGCCCCTCCTGGTCCTTGCGAGCGTTTTTCTCGCGCTGCTCGTGGCCGAGCAGACGCTCAGACTGATCGGCTGGGAGTACAAGCCGTTGAGCGTCGAGGTGCGGGACCGGGATGATGCGCGTGGCTTTCATCTCTTCGACGACGACCACTTTGTCTACGACCCGCGTCTGCTGTGGCGCCCCAGACACAACTTCGGCGTATTCAATGCACAGGGCTATCGTGGTCCCGAGGTCTCTCGCGATCCTTCCCCGGGCGAGATTCGAATTCTCGCGGTCGGCGATTCCAATACCCTGGGTTGGGCGGGCGAGAACAGCGCCAACTGGCCGGCAGAGCTGGCCGATCGGCTGGCCGCTCTCGGTACCGATGTCACCGTCATCAACGCCGGGGTCTGGGGCTACTCGTCCGCCCAGGGGCTCGTGCGGCTCGAGGAGAGCCTGTCCTTTCGGCCGGCTCTGGTGCTGATCAGCTTTGGATCGAATGACGCCCATCGGGTCAGGCGTTCGGATCGTGAGTTCGCTGCGGGCTCCCAATGGCTGCGCCGGATAACACGCTGGCTCACGCAGTACCGGCTCGGGCAGCTGGTGGCGGTGAACTTGCGGAGCGAATCGTCGACGGGACCCCTCGTGCCCCGGGTTCCGCTGGACAAGTACCGCGACAACCTGGAGCGGATGGCTGCCATGGCGCGTTCGTCCGGCGCGCAGCCGGTCTTTCTGACCCGTCCTTTCACCGGCACGATCAACGATCCCCTGGTGTGGAAAAACTTCGCCTTCGACTACAACGCGGCCACGGTGCAGACCGCCGAGAGCGAAAGGGCTATGGTCGTCGACCTCTACACCTCTTTCAAGGGCCGGCCGGAATTCTTCAGCGACGAGTCGCACTTCACTGCCGACGGCCACCGCCTGGCGGGCGGGATCGTCGCCGATCATTTGCGGCCGTTTCTCAGCAAGCTCGCGCGAGAGTGAAGGTCCTCTCTTCCACTCGCCCTGCTGCCGGGCTAGGTTCCGAGAAGGGTGACTTCTCGGAACCACTGGGTCACGTGCAGCTCGCTGGAACTCGGACAAAGGAGCACAGACTCAGAACGATGCGTCCGCCGGAGTTCGAATCCCGTGGGGCATACCGACTAAAACCTACAGTTCTGGAGAGCTGAACCTGCCGGCGGCGGGCGCGTCCCTAACTCTGGTGGACGGTCCGACAGAGCTACGACCGGAGTCCTAGGGCTCAACCTTGGGAAGGCGAGCCGTAGCGCCGCACTGTCGGGCTGGTAAACTCGGGGAGAAAGTACCCACGCTCGTCCGGCAAGGAGCCGTCTTGGAGTTACTGATTGGATACGGCACGCTTCTCTATCGCCCATCCCTCGGGCACACAATCGGTGACGAGGCGGGGAACTCGATCGAGATGCTCCCCGTCGTCGTCGAGGGCTATCAACGTCTCTTCAACCTTCGGCCCGACCACTATCTGCCGCTGACGAGTTCGGTTCTCGGTGACGGCGGCATCGAGAACGCGGCGATGAACGTGGAACCGGCGCCAGGACACAGCTTCAATGGTCTTGCGTTCACGGTAGACTACGAACAGCTGCCCGATCTCGACCGGCGGGAGAGCTACTACCTGCGAAAGCGAGTTCGACTGCGTCACTTCGACTCAGGGGAGTGGATGGGGGAGGGCTGGGTCTACTCCTCGGAGCCCGATGCGCGGTGGATTGAGCGCGACCCGGCTGCGCTCCTGCCTCTTTGGCGGGACATCGAATGGGCACGCGAGGGCGCCTACCGGATCTCCGAGCGATTTGGTGAATACTTCGATGAGACGACGTTTCTCGGTGATGGGACCACGCTGGTCACCGAGCGCTACTACGGCCGCTTGGATGTAGGCCGAGGCCTCTCAGAGCCGGAACCGAGAGAGGTGACCGATCTTGCCTAATCCACAACAGCCGCCGTTCGCCTCCGCCGACGCATCGAGGCTTCCCGCCCGCCTTTTCATCAACTACGCGAGCGAGGATCGTGAGATCGCTGAGGAACTCTTTGAAGCCCTTCACGATGCTGGGGCGCTCAATGTCTGGTGGGACAGCAAGAACATCCGTGGCGGCGCCGAGTGGCTAACGGAGATCGATGAAGGGCTGTTCGGCAGTCTGATTGTGATCAGCGTTTTGACGCGTGACTCGGTGGACACAAAGAAGCACAAGTGGGTCGATTATGAGCAGGAGCGGGCGCTCGATCTGTTGCGGCCGATCATTCCCTGTCTCTTCGAGCCGGAGAAGGAGTTTTTCGCCGAGGGTCTTCTCCCCAAGCATCTCGAGCCCAAGAGCGTCATCCCGTTCTTCGAGGATCGTGAGGCCGGACTGCGGCGCCTGATCAACTCGATAGGCGGCCACCTTCCGAAGCTCGGGGGCAAGTTTGGGAGTCAGGTTCCGGGGAGCCAGGATAAGAAATTCGTGGGTCGCGCGAAGGACCTCAGAGCCCTCAAGGATCTTATCGACAACGAGGCGCGGACCGCGACTGGCCGTCGACTCGTCGCCATCCACGGTATCGGGGGGATGGGAAAGACGATGCTGGCTCACGAGCTGGTTCGACGTCTCGCTGTGGGCTATCCGGGCGGAGTGGTGATCGAAGAACGCGGCACCGATCCAGCCCCGGCGCTCGGCATCTTGCAACAGTGGATGAGGGAACACATTGGGGAGGAACCGCCGCAACGTGAATACCAGCCGTCAGTCGTGCGCGGGGTACTGGCCGAGAACTACGGCGAGATGCTCTTTCTGTTTGACGACGTTCCGGCAGGCGACTTCGCCGAGATACAGCAGCTCCTCGAAGCTGTGCCGGACGGCGCAACCAAGATTCTCACCACCCGCTCCGCGGACCTCAGCAACGAGCTGGGCGTGAGCTACTCACTCAAGCGACTTGACGAGGACGACGCGCTGGAGCTGGTGTGCGTCCGTCTTCGCGACCGGTTCATGGCGGGGGGAGAACGCTCGCGAAAGGAGTTCGATCGTCTGCTGGACAAGCGCAAGGTCCCGCTTCTGACCCTCATTGAGAAAGTGGAGGGGCACCCCCTGGCACTCCATCTCGGAATTGGGACCTTGGACAACCTGGGCGGGATCGAAGAGGTAGTCGAGGAGCTGACGGAGAGTCTGGAGCGAGGCGTGGAGAGCTTCGAGGTCCGGACGGCGCTGAAGGCCGCAGACAAGAACCAGAGCCTCGCGCACAGTCTCGCGGTGAGTCTGAAGGATCTCGTAGTCAACGATACGAAAAAGAGCAGCGACTGGGAAAGACGCTTCCGAGCTCTCGGTCTGTTCCCGGACGGCTCCAAGATCCCTCGCGGTTTGATACTGGCGGTTTGGGGTGATGACGACAGCACTCGGTCGCAGGGATTGAATGCCCTGAGCGGTCTCGTTCGCCGGGAAATGCTGGGTCTCGAGCTGCTGTCGAGTCACTACTTCAACCACCCGGTGATCCGCGCCTACGCCACGGGCCTGCTGGCTGACAAGCCGTCCGAGCTCGAGGAAGCCCGAGGCCGGTACTGGCGGTGGGTGATCGAGAAGGCGACCGAGGGCTTCTCCAAACCCCAGGCGGAGTGGCAGGAGCTATGGCCGCTCGCACCTCATATCCGCAGGGTCTCCTTCGGCATCATCGATGCGGTCGAGGCCGAGGGGCTGCCGATCAACGAGGCGGCCAAGCCCGAGCCCCTGGTCGACGAGGAGGCGGAGGAGCTACGCGGGGTCGCTCGCGACACAATCGAGCTCGCTCTCCGGCTGGCGAACTCGCTCAAGGAGTACTACATCCGGAGGCCGGAAAGGGAGGAGGGGCTCAAGGTTCTGCGTCTTGGGCTTGCGGCCGCCCGCGCCAGCGAGAGCGGGCCAGAGGAGATCGAGTTTCTCAAGCGCCTTGGCGGAGCCCTCGCGCGCCGCGACCCTGACCGCGCTCGTCGCTATCTCGACTGCGCCCTCGTGCTGGCCCGTGAGGCAGAGAATCGTAAGCAGGAGGGCGCCATCCTCAGCTACAGCGGTGAGCTCGAACGGACCCAGGGGAACTCGGAGGATGCCTTGGCCCGGCTCGACGAAGCCCAAAAGATTCACCAAGAGCTTGGGAACCAGCGGCTACAGGCCTCGACCCTGAAATACCGAGGAGAGGTCTTCTGGCGGATGAGTCGACACGACGAGGCGGTCGCGTCGTACCACCAGGCGCGAGCACTCTACGAGGCGGTGGGCTCGACTTCTGGCAAAGCGGACATTCTGAACAAGCTCGGTTCCGTCGAGTTCAACTCGGGACGCCACCGCGAGGCGATCGAACTGTTTCAGGAGGCGCTCGATCTGCATCGCAAGGTCGGCAACCGGAGCATGGAGGCCGAAGACCTGAATGACATGGGCGCCGCGCATCGCTATCTGGCAGAACCGGCCATCGCTCTGGGTCGGTTCCGGGAGTCACTCGAGCTGCATCTCGAGCTGGGCAACCGCCGTCTCGAGAGCATCGCTCGCTCCAACATCGCGGGCACCCTCTGCGACCTGGAGCAATACCAGGAAGGCCACTCCGAAGCGCTTCGCGCCAAAGGCATCGCCTTGGAGGTCAAGGCGCCGATCCCGCTTTTCTGGGCGCACTGCTGGGAGGCTAAGGCCCTGCGCGGGCTGGGAGACCGAGGGCCGGCAGAGGAGAGGATGCGGGAGGCCCTGACGATTATCCGTGGCGAGGACAACCCCCGCGGACTCGCCGGCGGCTTGGGAATGCTCGGGGAGCTACTGAGCGAGCGGCGGGCGGGCAAAGTGGAGGCGGCGAAGCTCTTGCGGGAAGCGATCCAGGTCATGGACGCTGCAAAACCGAAACTGGACCAGGCGTTCGGAGGTCAACGCCGGGCGGAGTTAGAGGAGCTGCTGAAGAGGATTGAGGCCTGAGCTCGCGGAGCCGCCGGCGGCCGAGCGACCTCCAGCCTCGTAGACTGGCCCCCTCGAGGTGCCCCCCCGACAAGCGGCTGGCACCCCACCACCCGGATCTGATTCTCCGGGAGTCGGGGGCAGTTTCGAGCGCAGCGAGAAGCTACCGGCCTTCTTTCTCCGGGCGGGGGCAGGACGGGGCCAGGCGAGGGAGACACGAGTGAGCGAGAGCGATGGCGATGCCGACTCGAGGACCTATCGCACCTTCTGCCGTCTGGGCGTCGCCGAGACGACGCCCTCGAAGTCGACACCCTGGCGGCCAATATCAAAGCCTTGCGGGCCGAGACCCTGGAGCAAGTCCACCGACTGATCCTCAGCCTCGCCAAGGCGAGTGGCGTCGAGAAGCGCTCCCGCGAAACGGCTGGAACCTTTTCTGGGCAGCCGAGATCCTCGCCGATCACCTGAGGGGATTTCTCGGTAATCTCGCGCAAGAGTGAAGGTTCGAACCCGCACCGCAGAAAAGCAAACTTCCTACTCCGCTATTTCGCGATTGGCCTCATCGGCTACTTCCTTGGCCTCTCACGCGGCTTCTCACGCTTTCTGAAAGGGTTGTGCGGCGGGGTGCCGTCGATGAGGCCCGCCCGAGGATTCGTTGCCCGCACCACGGTTCGCACCACCATAGGCGGCGTCAAGCCGCCGTACGCCTCTCGCTTCGACGAAGCTAACCTGCATTATTCATGACGACCGTTCGGCATTCGGGATCTGGTCGTTTGAGGCGGATGTGAGGTTTTGTGTGGTGGGT
>JADFQD010000206.1 GCA_022561975.1 Acidobacteriota bacterium | reverse complement strand
CGATGGCGAGATCGTTAGAAAAGAACCTAAAAAGGGACAGCATCACTCATCCGGAATGAAAAAGGGGGCACCCCCACATCTGCGATCAGCTTTAGCAGCGAACCTCAAGCGGAGCTCTAAAGAGCCTCGATGAGAACCTCTCGCCTCTTCACCGTCTGGTTCCCCGAAGCGTCGATGGCTGTCACTTCTAGGCGCACTAGACCGCTCTCCGAGTGGGTGATGGAGCCGTAAAAGGAGCCGTCCGCGTTGATCGATATCGGCTGGCCGTCGATCTCCAAAACCACTCCCGGCTCGGTCCTTCCAGTGACGATCAAGATGTTCCCATTCGCATAGACCTCACGGAGCTCCAGTTGCGGCGGAACCGTGTCCTCCCAGTAGATTCCTCCCAGTGAGGCAACTCGGAATCGCTGTGCCGGGCTCCAGGGACTGCGGCCCTTTTTCCCGTCGTCTGCCGCTACTCTCCAGTAGAAGTTACCTTCGCCCAAGACACCCAGCCGGGCACTATTTTTCACTCGGCCGTCCACGTCGATCACGTTGCCGGCGAAGAGTCGGCTCCTTGAGATCTGCAGCGCGTAGCCTCCGTCGGCTTCTTCCACCTCGCTCCAAGAGAGCTCGATTTCCTTACGCCGATCGAGATTGATACCGAAGTTGTCCGCGGGACTTTTGATTCTCGGTGCCGCCGGCAAGAGGATGGGCCGGGTCAACCCACCATCTTGATGAAGGACCTGCTGCAGCTCCGCCATCTCCACGATCTCACCGGTTTCCGCCGACGCGAGCTTCGCTGTCCCACGCCCCACTGAGAAACTCTCCACAGCGGTTGCTCGGTCGTGTCCTACAGATGCGGCGGACTGCTGTGCCACGGTCAGTTGAGCGAATTCGGTCTCGACTTCACCTTCGAGCATCGATGTGCTGAGATCGACCCAGCCATAGCGAATGCCTACCGACTGGGGCTTGCCACTCGACTCCCGCGTTCGATTGATCTTCAATAGGGTACCCGGACGGATGGTAAACAAAGCGCCGTCTCGGCCGAAGAGGATCTCTGCCGAACCAGCGTTGGAAGAGCGGACATAGTCGCCTTCATACAACGCGTCTCGGGCACGAGCCTGCCGGAAGGCACCTGTCTCGCCTCGGCGCAGCTCGACCTCGCCCTCCACGTAAATAAATCGGGCCTCGCCTTCCCGGCTGGGATTGCGGATCGAGTCGAGGATACTCACCAGCAACCCGCGACTGACCTCCGCCTGCGACAGAGCCTCTCGGTATGTTCCCTGCCGCCAGCTGTGCCTAGCATCCTCGTAGGTCGCAGAGGCCGTTACGAAGGCCGCTTGCTGGCTACCGCCCTCTTCTTCCACCCTCGCCATCAGCACCCGAGCCCGCTCCAAGACCTCCGCCGTATAGATCATCTCGCTTGCCCTCCTCAGCTCTTGCGATCCGCGAAGCGCCCAGCGGCGAGTCGCTCGCACGCCGCCTCGAGCGGGGCGGGAGCCTTGGCGAGGGCATCGACGGGTCGTTTCTCCGACATCGCGGTGTCCTCTCCATTCGTCTGGCGCGGCGGGTCGTTCCGCGCCGACGGCTCATGTTAGCGGCGTTGGTGCATAGATGGCAGGCTTGAGGCGATCCGGCACCCAGGCCCTCGCGATATCCGGGGTGGGTGCGCCACGATCCCGGCATGAAGTCGAGAGTCCACCCCAAGTTCACATACCCAACTGCTCACTCTCTGTTTTCCCGTAATGTCACCCTATATAAAGAATAGAGAGTGATTTTTCGGGAAAGCACACGGTGGGTGGGTGTGATATTGCGGGAAGACAGACGCTCACGATGTGTTGCGTTGGGCGCTTGAGCCTAGGGGTCTTATGTCAAACCCGGAACGAGAGAGCTATCCCTGTCTTCGGGAGTACCGCGCGATGCTGGATGGCGTATTGGCCGATCTCGAAGCAGAGGCCGCTGAATTTCTCATGCCCCACGAGAGTTCCAGCATGTTAGCTGGTGCTCTCTGTTCCGAGGTCGACGTTCACAGAAGGCAGCAGTCCTAGAGACCCGAGCCGATGAGCCACGGCTCCGAGATCGATGGGTGTCGGGAACGAGTGTGATTACTTCACGTTGGGAGGCGGGCCGGCCTCCGCTCGTTCGCGAAGCTTCTTGAGGGTGTTGTAGGGAAGATTCTTGCTCGCTTGTTTGACGAGCCAGTTCGGCAGGCTGCCTCCGGGGTCGGAGTCGACGGTATAGATGACGAGGGTGCCTCCCTCGACGGGTGTCAGGTCGTAGGAGCCGATCAATCGTGGCATGCGGACGACACCGCGGTTGACGGGGACCTCGGAGTCAGTCGTGTTGCGAAAATCCATTCGAATCCCGCCGCCTGCGAGATTCGTGCGCGTCGAGCGAAGCACGACGTCTCGGTCGGAAACCGGCCAGGGCGAGCCGATGCGGTTGTAGCCGATGGTGATACTCCCTTCGCGCCGAATCTGGCGCGCTTCTTCGCAGTTGTGCTGCCAGTCGACATAAGTGTGTGTCGCCTCGATCCAGGCGGCAATTTCGTCTGGAGAGACCGCCATGGTGGTCGTGCCGGTGAGGATCGGCAGCGCGCGACCGTCCGCTCCCTCTTCTTCGACCGT
>JADFQD010000112.1 GCA_022561975.1 Acidobacteriota bacterium | reverse complement strand
GCGAACTGCTTTCACGCCTCCGTTGGCTACGAACAGATCGAGCCAGCCGTCGTTGTCGTAGTCCAGAAAACCGGTCCCGAACCCGGTGAACTCCAAGCTCGGAGCGCCGAGCCTGGTGGCGGAGGATTTGTCCTCGAACGAGCCTGAGCCAAGGTTCTCGTAGAGGGTATTGGTCTCCTGATCGAGATGAACCATGATCAGGTCTTCGTCGCCGTCGCGATCGAAGTCGCCGGCGTCGACTCCCATGCTGGCTTCCGCCCGGCCCTCGTCGTTGACCGCGGCTCCCGCTATCAGAGCCTCGTTACGAAACGTGCCGTCGCCCTGGTTCAACCAGAGGTGGTTGGCCAGCCCGTCGTTGGTGACGTAGATATCGAGCCAGCCATTGCCGTCGAAGTCTCCGGTCACCACTCCGAAGCCGCTGGCGGCGATGTTCTTGACCAAGCTCGTGGTGGTGGCGTCCTCGAACGTCCCGTCGCCGCGATTGCGGTACAGGACATCCGACACCGAATCGTACGAAAGCGGCCCGCAATAGTCGCGAAGACCAATGTCGCTGACGCATTCCTTGTGGACCGAGAAGGTGTAGTCGAGATAGTTGCCGACGAAGAGGTCGAGCCAGCCGTCACGATCGTAGTCCAGAAAGGCCGCCGCGATCGACCAGCGCGTCTCTCCGACTCCCGCCTCTTGCGTCACGTCCGAAAAGGTCAGATCGCCGTTGTTTCGCCACAGCTGATTGGGCGATCCCCAGTTGGTGATGTAGAGATCGGGCCAGCCATCGTTGTCGAAGTCACCGACGGCCACCCCCATGCCGTAGCCGCCGGCCACGATCCCACTTTCCGCGGTCACATCCGTGAAGCGAAGCCCACCGGAACGGTTGGGGCCCCGGCTCGAATCGCTCAGATCACCGAGATCATTGCGGTAAAGGCGGTCGATGATCGGCCCGTCCGGCATTGGAAAGAGCGCGTCGCTCGCGGTCTTTCCGGACCCGAGAAGGTGCCCTTGGGTGACGTATAGATCGAGATCTCCGTCCAGGTCGTAATCCAAGAGAGCGACGCCACCTCCCATATGCTCGCTGTAGTAGTACTCGCCCGACATGCCGTTGAAGTGCACAAAATCGAGCCCGGCAGCCGCCGCCTGTTCAGTAAAGATGGGCCCCCCGGACACCAAAGCTCGCGGCTCTCCGGCCGAGGAGTCAACGGCGTCGCCCGCGCAGGAACACCACAGGGCCCCCGCTCCGGCCAACACGGCCAACACGGCCAGACCTCGGTCGGCAGGTATCGAGCCCCTTGCGGTTCTCCGGCTCACGCTGCCCATGGCGGCAAACAGCTTCCGGTTCTTTCGAAATGGCTCAACCGGCCACCCACCCTGTCGACGAGACCGCGGTTGCCGACCCGCTCCGCCTGACCGAGAAGCAACCGCTCCTGCTCGACCGCCTTTGCGCAACTACCAGCCGCTGCCAGGGCCAGCGCCAGAGTCTCCCCCGTCTCCATGGCCGCCACACGACGGTGGACGCTCTGCGCCAGGGCCAGCCCCCGAGTCGGATCTCTCACCCTCTCGTCGGGTGCCGTGACCAGCAGCCGCGCGAGGGCATGGTCGAGTTGCGGATCGGTCGCTTCACCGAGCCCCGCTTGCAGGCAGTCCCTTGCCCTGGCGTAATCGCCGGCCATGGCCCAGGCCGTGGCACCTCCCAGGCGAGCCGGCACGGACCCGGGCGCGAGGCGAATCACGTCCGAATACCCTGCGCCTGCCTCTCGGAATCGGCCCAGAGCGCCGAGAAGATTGGCCCGGGCGAATCGTGCGAAGGTCAGCTGCGGGTCGAGCTCGATGGCGGCGTCGAACCGGGCCAAGGCTTCGAGAGCATCCTGAGTTCGAGCCAGCATCGAGCCGAGTTCGGCGTGAATCCGAGCCCGGGTTTCCGGCGGCGAGGTGCTTGCCAGAGCGGTTTCCAGTGCGCTCACAGCGCCGGCGCTATCGCCGGTAGCCGCGAGAGCTTGCGCAAGCCCCAACAGCGCATCTGCGTTGTCGCGATCGCGCTCGAGCACCGCCCGGTAGTGCGCCAAGGCCTCCGAAGGCCGACTTTCGTCGGTCAACAACGTGCCGAGCGCCAGCCGGGCGTTCCGCAGCGTGGGATCCAAGACGATCGCGCGCTCGAGCATCTGCAACGCCTCGGCATTTTCACCCTGGGCCATCAGGACGGCACCGAGATTGGAAAGCACGAGAGGGTCCTCGCCGAGCAGGCGCAGAGCGACCCGGTACTGCTCGATGGCGGCACGGGTCTCACCCTTTCGAACCAGCACACCCCCGAGGCTCTGGCGGGCTTCTGGATTCTCCGGATCGGCGGCCACGGCCTGTCGGTACTCTTCGAGCGCGGTATCGTAGTCGCCGGCGATCTGAGCCTGCGCTCCGCGCCTAATTCGCGCCGCCGCACCCAGATCGAACTCGCCCAGCTCCAGAAACAGCGGATCTCGAATCGTGACCACCGTGTCCCCGCGCTGCCCGAGATGCCGCTGGGCCTGCTCCAGATCGCCCCGCTCCCGATGAGCCTGCGCGAGCAGGTGATGAACAGCCGTCGCCTGAGGCTGAAGCGCAAGCGAGCGCTCGAAATGTTCGATCGCCGCTTCGCTTTCACTCAACGCCAGGGATGCCTTGCCAAGAAAGTAGTGAGCCAGCGCGCAGTCGGGATCCAATTCGAGAGCCGTCTCCAGCTCCTTGCGCGCCGCCTCGGGCCTGCGGCTGGTTATCCACAATTCTCCCAAGCGCACTCGCGCCGGCAAATAGTCCGGCGCCAGCTCGATCGCGCGCTCCAGATGCCCCACTGCCTGGGCCAACGCGCCGGCGGTGTGCTGTACGATCGCCAGGTAGTAATTCCAACGCAACTCGTCGGGCTCGAGCCGAAGAGCGTTTTCGAGGCAAATCGTGGCAGCCGCGTAGAGCTCATAGGTATGGAACATGCCACCCAGGGCCCCGTAGGCCTCGGCCGTTTCATCCCGGTCGCCGACTCGCAGAGCCGCCGCGACGCGTTCGAGGGCTTTCTCGAGCTGCTCGCGAACCACCGGCTCGAATGGGCTCAGGTCCAGCACCGGCACCGGCTCGAGCTCCGCGGCCCACTCGGGCCGGCCGCAGCCCGGGATCAACGCAAGAATAACCGCCAAGAGTATCCTACTGGACCGGTTCACCGCTACCCTCGATCAGAGTGTTGTATGCGTTGACGGTGAAATCTCGAAAGACCTCTCTTTCACCATCCGGCCAGATGACGCGGACGTGATCGATCGAATCCGAGTCGCCGAGGCCGATCAAAGCCCGCGGGTCACGCGCCGATGCGTAGCCGCCGCCGGTCCCGATCCTGCGCCCGAGGGAGACGCCTCCGGGTCGTACAACTTCCACCCAGGCTCCGAGCTGGTCGCGCTGCGGCGATCCGCCCACCAACCTAAGACCCAGCCAGTTGCTCTTCGATCCGATCTGATTCAAGAGCAGGCGGGCAGGACCGGCGTTGTTGGCAACCACCAAGTCCATGTCGCCGTCGTTGTCGACGTCCCCAAAAGCGGCGCCTCGGCTGACCTCCGAAGCCTCGAAAGAAGACCCGGCCAGCGGGGTGACTTCCTCGAAGCGGCCGTCGCCGAGTCCGTGAAAGATCTGATTCGTCTGATGCAGAGGATACGGGTCGGCAAGCCGAGCCAGCACCTCGATCGATTTGACGGCGCCGTTGACGGCGACTAAGTCGAGCCAGGAGTCATTGTCGTAGTCCAACCAGCCGGTGGCAAAGCCGGTGGCGTCCCAGGTCGGCGAGCCGAGGCCGCTGGTGACCGTGTCATCACGAAACAGCCCGCCGCCGATATTCTTGTATAGGGTGCTGGTCTCTCGCGTCAGGTGGGCGACGAAAAGATCCTCGTCGCCGTCATTGTCGAAGTCGCCGACGTCGACACCCATTCCCGCTTCGGCATTGCCTTCCATGTTGAAGGCGCTGCCGGTGAGCTGAGCTTGGTCAGCAAAAGTGCCGTCGCCCCGGTTCATCCACAGAAAATTCGCCATGCCGTCGTTGGCGACATAGAGGTCCAACCAACCGTCCTGGTCGAAGTCCGCCGCTACGACACCCAGTCCAGCGCCTAAAGCTGCGTCGAACCCGGCGCTGCGGGTCACGTCCTCAAAGGTGCCATCGCCGCGGTTGTGCAGCAAGCGGTCGGGCGCCGGATCGTAGGAATGGGGACCGCAGTAATCCGGTGCGCCCGTTGCCGCGCGACAGCGCTTGTGAGAGGCGATGCTGAACTCGACATAGTTGCCGACGTAGAGATCGAGCCAGCCGTCGCGGTCGTAGTCGAAGAAGGTCGCGGACACACTCCAGCGAGTATCCCCAGCACCCGATCGCTCGGTGACATCCTCAAATGTGCCATCGCCCAGGTTTCGAAACAGCTGATTGGCGCCGAAATTTGTGACGTAGAGGTCGACCCATCCGTCGTTGTCGAAGTCCCCGGCCGCCACGCCCATGCCGTAACCGAGCGATTCGAGGCCGCTTTCGTCGGTGACGTCCGTGAAGCGCACGGTCGGTTTGCCATCCGGTCCCGTTTCCAGGTCGTTGCGATAGAGACGGTCCGTCAACGGCAACGGATGCTGCGGCTCGAAGAGTGCGTCGCTCAGGGTCTTGTCGGCGCCGAGCATGTGGCCCTGGACGAGAAAGAGATCCAGGTCATGATCGTTGTCATAGTCGAAGAGCGCCGCGCCACCACCCGTCATCTCAACGAAGTAGTGCTCGCCCGACATGCCGTTGAAGTATACGAAATCCAAACCCGAGGCCTGGCTTGCGTCGACGAAGATCGGAGTGCCCGCCCCATCGTCGCCGGCAACCTCGGCGTGAGTCTCGACCTCGCTCTCCGAAGCCCGATCACAGGCCGCCAGCAGCGACAGCGAAACTGCCGCCACAACCCACGCCCCGGAACACCGGCTCGGCCGCATCTCAAACCTCGTCGATCTCAACGCTGCGGTCGTAGTAGCCGACTGCCATGCGCCAGGACCTGATGTCCGGCTCGTCGATGACCAGCCGAATCCGGTAGCGCCCGGCCTTCACCGGCCTCCAGGTGTGGGACCAGAGCGTCCAGGTGTCGTTGGTCTCATGACGGAAGTGCTCCACCGGTTCGAGGCCCGGCTCGGGATCGAGGCCGATCTCGAGGACTGGGATCAAGCGGTCGCCGCCCCACAGGATGCCGACAACGCGATAGAAGATAGAGCCGTCGTGGCTCCATTTCTCGACCCGAACAGCCATCGCAGACGGCTCGATCATCGCGGGGCGGAAATCTCGAGCCAGCCTCGGCACACCCACCTGCTGGGTTCGAGTCGCGTACTCCAGCATCTGCGGCGTCGCCTCGGAGGCGTCATCGACAAGAACGATCTTGTCCACCCACTTGATCCACACGCAGCCGTACCAGCCCGGGACAATGAGGCGGATCGGAGCGCCGTGGTCCTTGGCCAGCGGCACGCCGTTCATCTCGAAAGCGAGCGCAGCACCGGCCAGCGCAAGTTCCTCGAGAGTGAAAATCCAGCCGGCTTCAGGGCCCGGCCCAGAGCCCAGGTCAACTCCGGGGTCGACGCCCGAGACCAACACTCGCGTTGCCTCCGGCCTCGAGGCGACCTTGTCGAGCAGGCGGGCGAGGGGAACACCCTTCCAGTCCGCGGCGCTCATCAGCCCGAAGTAACTGCTTCGGGTCGAACCCGCGCACTCCAGAAGATGGACGCCAAGGGGCTCGGTCATCGATGCCAGCTCGGACAGAGGGAAAGCCCGCGTTTCGTGAACCAGGCCTTGGACAGCAACATGCCAGTCCTTGCGCTCCTCGAGCTGCTTGGGATAGCCGGTGCGAACGAAGAATTCCTCGTTGGGCGTGATGAGTTTCTGGGTGGTGAGGGTCGATGTGTCGAGGGCCAGGCGTCGGCTCGCTCCCTCGCCCTCTGCGATGCCCACGAATTTCCTGCCCTCGCCGACGAACGGCACGATGTCGAGTAACTCGTAGCCAGCGAGGCGTGGCGAAGATGACCTTCTCTGGGCCAGAGATGCTCCGCCCTGCCCCCCGAAGAGAGCCAAAAGGGCACCCGCGCGAACTCCCCATTGCAGAATGTCTCGGCGCGATGTCATCGATGAGAAGGTCGGTCTCGGAGCTGAGTCCCGGTGGATTACGGGGGCGACGGCCGGCTCCAAAGTCTACCCGAGCAGACGCGAAAAAGCTCCACTGCGGCCCATCGGCCGGCTCAGCGAGCCGGTGCCGGACCCGGATCGATCCGGCAGGTTTGGCCTCTCCGGTACCGTTCGAGGTTGCGGTCCAGATGCTCGGCCCACGCCGCCCGACCGCGCCTCCGGCTCTCCGCCGCAAGCTCCTCCTGCAACTGTGCCGCCTGATCGAACCGACCGGCCTGAGCCAGCGCCATCCCCAGGGTTTCGGCGTTCTCCAGGCTGCGCTCGGCGGCAAAGAGCTTCTCGGCCAAGGCCAGTGCCGCCGCTCCGTCACGGACGCGCGCATCCGCGCCGCAAGCCAGCATCCGCGCCAGCGTGAGTGCCAGAGGCCGGCTCTCCGGATCAACCGCCAGTCCCTCTTCCAGACGAGCTCGAGCTTCGGCCATTCGCCCGGCGGCCGCGAGAACCCCCGATCCGGCCAATCTCGCACTCCAATTCGCCGGATCACGTGCCAGGATCTCGTCATACTGCCGAGCCGCAGCCTCCAGACGTCCGAGTACTGCGAGCAGCCGCGCCACCAAGACTCGGGCGTCCATCAACTCAGAATCCAGCTCGAGAGCGGTATCCAAGCTCGAGACGGCGCTCTCCCGTGCCCCCTGCCAGGCCTCTACGACCGCGCGATTGTAGTGGGCCAGCGCCAGGGTGGCGTGGTCGGTGGCCTCGGCCAGTACCGCGTCGAACTCCGCCAGCCCCTCTTCGGTGTTCGCCATCATGACCAACGCCTTACCCAGGTTGAGACGTCCATCGTGATCGCCTGGGTCCGCCTCCACGACCGCTCGATACAACGATATCGACTCTTCGAACCGTTGGGTCGAGGCCAGCAGGGCAGCCAGACTCATCCGGGCCTCTCTGTGCCCGGGATCCGACTCCAGCACCCGCTCGAGCTCCGGTTCGGCCTCAGCGAAACGACCTTGCTGGAAGAGTACATGGCCCAACAGAAAACGCGGCTGCGGGTGGTCGGGATCAAGACGCACGGCCTCGCGCAGATGCTCGATCGCCTCGTCGAGCGAGCCGACGGCGACCAGGAGAGAGCCGAGAGCGAAACGAGCGGCGGCGTTCGCCGGCACCTCCGCGACAGCACGCCGGTATTCGCGCAGCGCAATATCGTAGAGACCCAGCATCTGGGCATCACCACCTCTTCCGAGCGCCGCCCCGGCGCCCACGGCCAGGCGTTGGACCTCGAGGAGAAGCGGCTCGAAGAAGCCGACTCCCACCGAGCCGATCTGGGCCAGATGCTCCGACGCCAGTTCGAGGTCACCCAGCCGGCGATACTCCTGGCCCAGGAGGTAGTGCGTCCGACCGGCCTCGGGCTGAAGCTCGAGGGCTTTCTCGAAACGAGAGATCGCCGCGGCGTGGTCTCCCGACACCGAGGAGATACGCCCCAACCCAAGGTGCGCCGCGGCCGATCCCGGGTGCGAAGCCAGCACCTGCTCGTAGAGTCGCGCGGCCTCCTGATTGCGCCCGTTGCCGAGGTGAAGACCCGCCAGGTGCAGCATGATCGGCAGATGATTCGGCCGCAGTTTCGAAGCCGTCGTGAAAGCCGCCAGCGCCTCGCCGTCGCGCCCATCGAGCCGGTGCAAAACTCCCAGGTAGTAGGGCCAGCGGAAGTCGCGCGGATCGAGGCGTGCGGCATTCCGATAGCAGGCGCCAGCGGGCGTGAACAAATCGTAGGCGTGGTAGAGCCGGCCGAGAAGACCGAAGCCGCGAACCAGATCGGCCTCGGAGGCGGCCTGGTTGCGCTGCAGCGCCTCGAGCTCGGCTCTCGCCTTGCGGAGCTGCTCTCGGACAGCCGGCTCCATCACCTCGAAACGAGCCTCGGGAACCGGCTCGAGGGCTTCCAGGCCCGCACCAGTCCCCGGTGCGGCGCCTAGAGGCGCCGAGCCGATCGACGCCAGCGCCGGCACAACCAGGGCAGCGAGGAGGAGCTTCACGACTCGCAAGCTACGGGAGCGCGGTCCCGGCGCCTTCCCGCAGGGTCAAATAGCGATCAACCCCTTCGACCGCAAAGGTCTCGGCGCGGCCGCTCGGCCATTCCACTCTCACCCGCCCCACGGCCACAGAGCCGTCCAGTCCGAACAGCACGCGCGGATCGCTGCTCGAGGCGTAGCTGCCTCCGGCGCGTGCGCGGCGGCAGAGCGCCTCCGCCCCCGGACGCGACAGACACGCCCATGCTCCGAGCATGTCCCGCGCGGCGTCCCGGCCGACCAGCCGCAGACCGAGCCAGTGCCGATCCTGGCCCAGCGTGTTGAGCAGCAGACGGACAGGCCCGCCGTTGTTGGTGATCAGCACATCGGTGTCGCCGTCGTTGTCGAGATCCCCGAAGGCCGCGCCGCGGCTGACCTCCGACCGGTCGAAGGCCGATCCGGCTGGGAAGTCGACCTCGTCGAAGCGCTCACCACGGACGCTGCGAAACAGCTGGTTGCGCTGGTGGAGCGGGTGCGGATCGTCGAGGCGTGCCAGATCCTCCAGGATCCGGACCGAGCCACTGACGGTCAGCAGATCCAGCCAGCCATCGTTGTCGAAGTCCAGCCACGCCGTTCCGAAGCTCGTGTACCTCCAACTCGGCGGCCCGAGGCCGCTCGATCGCGTGGCATCGACAAACAGCCCCGACCCATCGTTGCGGTAGAGCGTGTTGGTCTCTCTGCGCAAGTGGGTCAGAAAAAGGTCTTCGTCGCCGTCGTTGTCGTAGTCGCCGGCGGCAACCCCCATACTGGCTTCCGGTGCTCCGCTCTCGTTGAACGCCGTCGCGCTCAAGAGAGCGCCGTTGCGAAAGGTGCCGTCACCCTGATTGAGCCAGAGGTGATTCTCGGTCTGGTCGTTGGCCACGTAGAAGTCGGGCCAGCCATCGCCGTCAAAGTCGCCGCTGACCACACCCATGCCGGCAGCGCTCACCGCCCTCAGACCCGAGCTCGCGGAGACATCCTTGAAGGTCCCGTCGCCGAGGTTGCGATAGAGCCGATCGCTGACCGCGGCGAAGGCCAGCGGGCCGCAGTAGTCCGGAGATCCGCTCGCAGCCGGGCAGACGCGATGATTGGCCAGATTGAAGTCGACGTAGCTGGTCACGTACAGGTCCAACCAGCCGTCGCGGTCGAAGTCGACGAAGATCGCGGAAATACTCCAGGCTTCGTCCGCGACTCCCGCCTTCGCCGTTACGTCGGTGAACGAGCCGTCGCGATCGTTTCGGAGCAGTTGGTTGGCTCCGAGGTTGGTCACATAAAGATCCGTCCAACCGTCGTTGTCGAAGTCTCCAGCCGTCACTCCCATACCATAGCGCTCCGCCGACAGACCGCTGGCCTCGGTCACGTCGGTGAAACTCAGAACCACCCCCGGCGCGGCCTCACTTTCCAGATCCTTCCGATGCGGGTCGAGATCGTTCCGGTACAGGCGATCGGTCCGCGGCCTGCCGCGGTCGCTGACATGGCCAACACCACTCCCAAGAGGCGTTCCCTGCACCAGGTAGACATCGAGATCCCCGTCGTTGTCGAGGTCGAAGAGGGCGACGCCGGCACCGTTCATTTCGGCGAAGTACAGCTCTCCGGTCATGCCGTTGAAGTGCACGAAGTCGAGACCGGCCTCGCGGGTCACGTCGGCGAAGATTCCGCCTGTCCCGGTTGTCCCGGTTGTCGGAGCGGTCCTGGATTCCAGCTGAAACCCGGCCAGACCAAGGCTTGCGATCAGGATCGAAACGTTTGCGCTCAACCGCTTTCGCATGGCAATGCCTCCATTATTCATGAGCGCACACCATCCGACCGGGTAGAACTTCGAGTGCGAGGATAAAAAAAGGGGCGGCCGAAGCCGCCCCTCGAGGACTCTCTAAGCGAATGCCTAGAAGCGGAAGCCGATCGTGAACCTGTACTCCCGAGGACGCACGAAGTGGCCCGTGGCCTCGCCGTCACCGGTGTCGGATCGGTCGAAGAAGGTCGTCGGCAGGCCCAAGGCGTTGAGCGGACCGTTGAAGTCACCCACAACATCGTCCTCACCGCTGATCTGACTGTCATCATTGAAGATGTTGATCATGTCAGCCTTCAACCAGACCTTGATATCCTTGAAGAGCGGCAACTGGTAGTTCACCGACATGTCGAAGGTCGTCGAATCGCCGAAGTCCTGCACTTGGCCGTTGAACTTGATGTCGTTGGCACTCGTGGTCAAGCTGTCGACATAGCCGGCCGCGGCGATCGCATCTCGCTGGATCTGCGTCAGCGGCACGTTGGTATCGACGTACTCAAGCGACAGGCCGGTGTCGAAGTTGAGCACCAAGCCGAAGTTGAGGTTGCCGCCACGACCCAGATCCAGGTTGTAGTTGGTCCAGGCGCGAACCCTGTCCTCCTGGTAGTCGTCGAGATTGGCGACCGGGAAGTGAGACTCCTCGATCAGAGCCTCTTGATAGTCGCCAAAGATCGAAGAGCTACCCGGCGTGTTGGTGCCCTCGCCCTCGAAGTTGCCTTCGTTCTTGAGCTGATGGGTCCAGTTCGCGTCCACCGTCCAGTTGTCGGTCAGACGGTAGCGGAAGATCGCCTGCAGTGCCTCGTACTCGCGCGACAGCGCGTTGGTGTTGTCGTAGATGACGTTGCTGAAGGTACCGGCGGGATTTCCCTGGACGACCACGTCGGTCGAGGCGACCTGGACGAAATCCTCGACGAAGTCTCTATAGGAGCGATCGGTGTAGACCAACTTCAGGAAACCGCCGCGCTTGAGCTCGGTGCCGTAGGCGAGAGTGATCTCTTCCACGGTCGGGGAGCTGAGGCCGTCGGCAACGAAGACGTTCTGGGTGCCGTCGCAGGCCGCAATGATGGCGTAGTTGTTGCCGAGGGTGTTGTTGAAGTCGAAGCCCGGAGCGAAATCCGTGCCGGTGCCGGCCGGGCCGATGTAGAGATAGAGGAGGCCGGGCGGGTTCCCGACGTCCGTGTTCGCGCCGAACTGGGACTCACTGTACTTGCCGGCGTATTCGGCATAGGTGACGTCGAAGCGGTGCTTGCCGTCGCCTCTCAGATCGTATGAGGCCGCCATGCGCGGCACCAGCGCGTCGGTGTCCACGACCACGACCCCGGCCGCCGACTGACCGCCGACGTCCTCCGCTCGGAAACCGAGGTTGAACGACCAGTGATCGTTCAGCTGCCAGCGGTCGTTGACGTAGAAGCTCTCGGTGTTGAGCTCGATCTCGGCGTTGCGGTTGGGAAGGAACGCCCATGCACCGGCGGCTCCGGGGGTCCAGACGGGCGTGGGCTCGTTGTTCGCATCCAGAACCACGTTGCCCGAAGCGTCGACGAGGACATCCGTGGATATGACGAAGTCGGTCGGGCTCTGCGAGTTGCCGCCGGTGCGGAAGCTCGAAAAATCCTCATAGCCGAACTTGAGGTCATGACTGCCGCTGCTGGCTGAATCGAGGAAGTAGGACAGGCTGGCCGCCAGCTGCTCGTTGTTGCGATCCTCGGGGTCCTTGCCGTCGAAGTAGGGCGCGTTCCAGTGCGCGAAGGTCCCGCTCGCGAAGAAGTCGAAGAACGGGCTGTCGGCGACAAAGGCCTGGTTGACGGTGCCGTCGGCGTTGAGAGCCGAGGCCGCGCCCTGCGGCGCGTCCAGGCCGTGGGTGTTGTTGAACTGGAAGGTCTTCTCGGAGAGCTGCAACTCAACGAAGATCGAAGAGGTGAGAACGCCGCTGTAACGTCCGACCTGTAGTCCGGCGGGATCTGTCCTGGTGCGCAGGGTCGCGGGCGTGTTGCTGAAGCCGAAGCTCGAGCGCACGCCGGTCGCCGTACGGTCCGTGTCCTGCACCTGGATCTGGTGCTTGTCCTGGATGTTGCCGGTCAGCTTGATCTCGGTGCGATCCTGAACCTGGCTCGTGGGCTTGGGCAGGCCGGTCACCGAGAAGGTCTGAAGGTCCGAGGAAGAGTTCTCGCGGCGAGCGCCGAAGAACCAGATCTTGTCCTTGAGGACGTAGCCGCCGAGGGTGGCCGAATCGAGCTCGCTGGTCGGACCGGACGGCTCGTCGGATTCGTTCTGCACCTCTAACCCATTGCGCTCTCGCCAATCGGAGCTTCTGAGGTCACGACGGACCGTACCGGTGAACTCGTTACCGCCGGACTTGGTGATCACGTTGATCACGCCGCCGGTGAAGCGACCGTACTCGGCCGAGATGCCCGAGGTCAGAACCTGGAGGTCGGCGATGGCGTCTTCGATGAAGGTCGGGCCCGCAGTCCCGAAGAGGTTGTCATTGGCATCCACACCGTCGATCAGGAAGACGTTGTCATAGGCGAAAGCGCCCGAGATCGTCAGCTGACCGGCGTTGGGGGTGTTGGTCGATAGACCGGGGGAAAGCTGCGCGATCGCCTGGGGACCGCGGCCGAAGATCGGGAGGTTGTTGACCTCTTCAAAGCTGTAGACCGTGGAAACCTGCGACTCGGCGAGTACGCCGGGGGTCTCACCCGTGACGATGATCGTCTCCTCCTGCGCGGCCACGCTCATCTCGACGTTGAGGGGTGTGACCCGGCCGAGCGACGCCCTGACCGAACTCTGCACCGTACCCATGCCCTCGAGTTCGAAGGTCACGGTGTAGTCGCCGGGGGGCAAGTTGC
>JADFQD010000111.1 GCA_022561975.1 Acidobacteriota bacterium | reverse complement strand
GGCAAGCTCGGTGCCGCGATTAAAACGCTCTCGGCAAAAGCAAAGGCGATTTGGAAGCGCGATGCACAGGACTGGTTTACATCTGCCGACCGTCCGGCTTTTGCGCGCTACTGTCAGGCCGAGGCCGACTGGATGCGGTTTCGAGCGGTGTGTGACAAGGAGGGTTGGTGGGTCGAGGGCAGCGCTGGGTCGCTGGTACAACACCCGGCGGCTCGCATGTACGAAATGAATTTGAAGTTGGCTCATGCGATTGGCGTAGAATTTGGATTGACGCCTTCCAGCCGTAGTCGGATCGTGATTCCGAAGCGGCCTTCTACGAACCCGGCGGCTGAGTTCTTTGGGACCAAATGATGTCGGACTCGGCCACCAGTTACGCCGAGGATGTCGTAGGCGGGAAGGTTCTCACCGGCCAACTTGTCCGCCTGGCCTGCGAGCGTCATTTGCGCGATCGAGATAACCAGGCGAAGCTCGGTCTTCTGTGGGATTGCGCTGCGGACGCCGATAGGTTCTATGCGGTTTGCGAGGTCGAGGGTTGGTGGATCAAGGGGAGTGGGTTGAAGCCGGCCGAGCGGACGAAGAAGTCTCTAGCGTCACGATACTGCCGCGCCGCCGGATGGGGAACCAGAGTTCCGGTACAAACGATGACGCGAGCTTGTTCGCGAAGATCAAGGTGCCGCCCAAGAAGCCAGTTTTCGATCCGGCTGCGCGCTTTTTCGAGAAGAAGTGGTGACTAGGTTTCGGCGGCTGCCCGTTCGAGGTTGAGCGCCAGCAGTTTCTCGAGTATCTCTTCGTCGGTGAGTTCTGGCGACCAGCCGTAGGCAGCGAAAACCGCCTCATCGAGTTTCTTGTGGGCGAGGTCGAGCCAGGTAGGTCGCTTGTTGTAGAGGTTGGTTAGTGTTCGCTGCTTAAGGCTCTCGGCGCAGTCGTCGTCTAGCGCCACTAAGCGTGGATAGCGGACGGTGCCGATGCCGCGCTCGTCGGGGTCGTGGAGGTAGAACTTCCAGGGACCGCCGGCTGAGCCGGGGAACTCCAGCACCTCTTCGCGAGTCCACTCGGGTGGGTTGAGCCAGTTCTCGCGCAAGCTGTCAAGTTCCTTCGCGGCTTGCGAGGTGGCTTCGTCCTTAGCGTCTCTCGATTTGGGGAGGGCAAACGTCTCGAAACAGCTTGTCGGCGTATAGCGAAATCCGCTCTCGCGTTCGCGGAGTTGGGTGCCTTGCGCTCGAGCCCAGACCTCGTGCAATCGGGAGTGAAGAATGCCGAACAATGCGTCGTCGTCCGTAGCTACAGCAATCACGGCATGGTCGGGAAGAATGGGCCACTGCGTCCAGGAGAATATTCGGTGCTTCGAAGTCTGCGGTGTAACCAGGAAACGGTATCGAGAAGAAACTGCTTGCCGCATGACAATGCAAGGCTCAGCGTGAAGCCACCAAAGCTCGCGATATCGTTTTCTCTTCACCGTGGACCGTTTGGGAAGAACGAACTTCTCGACAAACCGAAACGGCTCTTCATAGCCTGCCGCCTGCGCTAGTGCCATGTCGCCGAAGTCGACTATCCACATCATGCGGGGTCTTCGGAGAACATCACTGCCGTTTATCCACGGAACAACCACATCGCTGGTGGGCCTTCCGTTCGGGTTGGGTGTCCTGATCATTTCGAGCGCTTGTTCTTCCGGTAGATCGAAAGCTCCCGCTTTCACATCTGTGTAGTAGGCGAGGCTTGCGCTACCTTCGAGCCTTAGTGCCTTGGTGATGTCAGCCGCGCTTGAGAGGTCTGCGTTGATCACGCTCACTTGGAGTCCATCGAGGACTCGAGCTGGTTCCTTCTCACGATCAAAGCCAACCATGGAAACATGAACATTGGCCCCGTCTAGAATCCAAGATCGGTCCGAGACGGCAAAGAAGATGTCTCCCGTGTCTTTGATTCGTTTCAAAACTTCGCGGTTTGCGCCTCCCCGAATTCCTTGGGTGGCGAGCAGACCGGCTCGGACGCATCTCCCATGCTCCAGCGCAGAGCGAGCTTTTTCAAACCAGTAGCAGCAAAGGTCACTGAAGTTGGGTATTCGATGTTTGTAGAGTCGGTAGAGCTTTTCGACATACGTGTCGCCGAGCTCTCTTCGGAGGAACTTTGCACCCAAGAATGGCGGATTCCCAATGATGAAATCCACCTTCGGCCACTCGGGTTCTTGCGGACTGTCTAGGTCGGTCAGGTCCAAAATCGCGTCCTTGCATTCGAAGGTGGCCATCGGTCTAAGCACGGGATCGTCGGGATGCCCGAAGCCGTTGCTGCGTGTCCACTGAAGGTAGCCGATCCACAATGTCATCTGCGCTAGCTCGAAGGCATATCGGTTGATCTCGATGCCGTGGAGCTGCCAGGGTCCGACAAGCGGAATAAAGGCGGGGAAGCCGCTCTTCATCGAGTAGACGAGGACTTCCTTTTCGAGGTCTTTCAGCTTCTGCAGAGTGACATAGAGAAAGTTGCCCGAGCCACAGGCCGGGTCGAGAACTCTCACGTGCGCAAGTCGCTCGTGGAAACGGCGGATGAACGTGAGAGCCTCACGCTGTGCTTTTCGCAGCTTCGCCCCTTCGGGCGGCTTCTCGTTGCCCTTGGGTTTCTTCTTGCCGGTAGCGACGAGGTTCTCGACTAGGGCTTGAGTCTCTTCCCACTCTCGCCTGAGCGGTTGCATAACAACGGGATCGACCAGAGTCTCGATGTCATCTCTGCTGGTGTAGTGGGCGCCGAGCTGGGAACGCTTGGCGGGGTCGAGACCGCGCTCGAAGAGCGTACCGAGAATGGACGGATCGACCGCTGCCCAGTCAAGGAGCGCTGCGGCGTAAAGGCTCTCTATCTCTTCGGCTTCGAGAGTCAGGATCGGGCCGGGTTCGAACAGGTTACCGTTGAAGCGGCGGATGGTGTCGACGCCAAAGTCACCGCCACGGGCCATTGCCTCGAAGAGATCACCGGTAAGCTTGGCGAAGCGTGCGGGATCGTGGCGACTCTTCTCAAGAAGGCGGGTGAATAGGTTCGCCGGGAGGAGTCCGACATCTTCTGCGAAGAGGCAGAAAACAACGCGATCGAGGTAGTGCGCGACATCGAGGGGCGGTAGCCCGCGATCGCGCAGCGCCTGAGCGATATCGGCCACGCGGCTGGCGGCCTCTGTGGTGATCGCTTCGCTGGTTGTGCCTGGTTTGAGCTTCTCTGGTTTATGGAAGACGCAGCGAACGATCTCGAAGTTCCGCGGCTCGCCCAAGTCCGTGAGCGGAATGTCGTGGATCTCGGTCTTGGTGCCTGTGAAGTTGGTGTGAACGACGATTCGGTCCATGTCGCAGACCACGAGGAGCGGCGGATTCTCGAGTGCTTCGCGGTACCGGAGGAGTTGGTCGTAGGCGGCGTCGAGATCTTTTCGCTTCCCCTTGTATTCCCAGCCGAAGAAACCACGCTTCCAGACATCGGCCCAACCGTCGCCGCCACCGTGCTTGGCTGCACCTTTCTCAAAGGTGAACCACTCTCCCTTCGGATCGACTTCGGCGGGGGAGCGGTGCTCAAAGACCCGACAGAGGTCGAGGAAGTGCTGGTGAGCGGCAGAACTCTCCTTGAGTTCCACTTTCACCCATTTGTTGATGAATTCGGCGATGTTCACGGCTGTTGCCCGGCAATGCTACTCGGGTTGGGGTCCCCTACGATTCCAAGAGGGCGGGGTCGGAAAGCCCAGGGGCTGCACGCTAAGATAGCCAAGGCGTGTTGAGCTTTTTGCAGACCAACTGGTTCAATCTGATAACCGCTGTGGCGGCGACTCTTGCTGTTATCCTGGCCTGGCGAGCCGGCCAGACTGCCGGCGAGGCCAATGAGGTCGCCTCGAAGGCCAACGTGTTGGCTTCCAAGGCCAATGATCTCGCCCAACGAGGAATTCGTGTTTCGAAACTCCCTAGCGTAGAGGCTCTCTACCGGAGGTTTCGCAAGCTCGCAGTAGGGCTTGAGGATGCCGATAGGGAGACCCTCCAGGAACTCAACAGCCTGGCACAGGATGTTCGCTTGGTTTCTCGAGATCATCTACATCCTCCAATATGGCAGACCTACAGTGTGGCTGCCAGGATTTGGAGAGATCGCGAGAGCAAACAACCTCAACACGCACCGGAGCGAACAGAGTGGGCGAACAAGCTCACCGACGCACGCAACCAAGCAAGGCAAGCGTTTGAAGACTTCATCAACGAGTGACGAGGCCAGCTTCGAGTCCGGCGATGGAGCAGTCACGCGCGGCTAAGTCGGCGGTAGGACCCAGCTACAGATCAGGAGTTAGGGCTCCCGGTGCCGTCGCCGACGTGGTCGGCGGTTGGAAGGAGCGCGAACGTCTTCTTGTAGGCCCGCCCCTGCTTCTTGGACTCCCTTGTTGTCGTAGGTGCTGATCAGGGACCAGTCGAGCTTCTCGCCGGTATAGGCGTCTCGGTCACCACCGTCTAGAACGGCATTGTGGATCGCCATCAGGACCTGTTGGCCTTGGGCGAAGAGCGCTGGAACGAGCGACCTCCCGTCGCTGGAACCGGCTCCCCGGCTCAGGTGAGTGCGGTGCTTCCCGCACCGTGCGAATATGTTACACGACCCTGAGCGATGGTGCAAGCCTAAGTTACTCATAACAAAGGGTTTCTTGGGATTAAAAAACGGCCGCTCGGAGGCGAGGTTCCGGTCAGCTCGACCGCCGGAAACCAGCCCAACTCCGTCCTGGTCTGGACCAAAGACACCGGCAACAGAACGCAGCAAGTCCGCGCGCACTTCTTCTACCTCGAGCCGGTGGAGTAGGGAGGAGAGGTGAGGGCCGAATCGCCCAACACGCGCTACAGAGAAGTGGTAGCATCGCGCCCAAGCCCGCGTCAGGAACTGATGAGATGGCCAATATGGCAAATCTCGGGTTAAGGACCTGACCAAGAGAAAGGAGCTATCCGTGCCGAGAGAAGCCAGATTCTTCATGACCGTAGCCCTTCTAGGCCTAGTGCCGCTAACCCCCACGTTTGCCCAGCCTGTCTTGCTGAGCGGCTGGGTCCCCAACAACGGAAATGTCGCCGTTGGAGAGTCTTTTGTCGGGGACCTCTACACTTTCGAGTGTCCCCCGGGCGGCGACTTTGACGTCTCTGTCGACACCAGGGATGACGGGGATAACTCGACTTCGAACGTGGACCTGAAACTCGAGATCAGGGACAGAGCGGGGCTGCTCCTTGATAGCTTTGATGATGTCATAGCCTGCACATATCCGCCCGTATGCGGATTTTCGTGCCCGCGGGCCCTTGTATTCCTTTGTTCTAACGGCCCAATGAGCTTGGTGATCCGTGACGTCGGGGCTGTCGCGGCGATGGGCAGCCCAAAGTGCAGCGGAGGGGGTGGATATAACCTGCGCCTCTCGCTCTTCGACGGCACTGGGAACCAGTTGCCAGTTGAGTTCATTCGCGCTATAGGAAACGAGCAGCCCAGCTTGAACGACGAGGCCGTCCCGGGGACCTTTGGGGTAGGTCCAAAAACCTCGTCGAGTAAGGTGCCGTAAGCGGCCTGAACAGGATCGGGTAGCCGGGGGCGTGAGCCCACGCCATTACGCTCACTCTCTGGCTCTCGCTCGTAAAGCCGGAGCGCAGTCACAGGGTAGCAGCCACCCCCGGCAGGCCGAGCACCCGGCGTTGAGGTCGCCTCGTGCTGACCTATTGCTGACCTGAAAAAGAGACCGTGCCGAGTGTTTCTCCGTAAGTTGTTGATTCTAATGGAGCCGACGAGCGGACTCGAATCGCTGACCTGCTGATTACGAATCGCCAGGCAGGAACAAAAGCGGCGTGTGTAATCCTCTTAGAATCAATAGCTTATGGAATTTTAGTTCAGAGTGTTCTAGGTGGCGTACTCGCTACGTACTCCCTTCTTTCCGGCTCCTTGGTTTCGTCCGCCAGTTCGCACTTGCTCCGCCGCTTGAATTCCCTTGAACCTCTGACTGAAAATCAGGGTGTCGGTGGTTCGATTCCGCCCCTGGGCACCATGTAAGTGTCTATTCTTCAAACAGTTACATGGTTTTCGTGTGTTCGCCGCCGGCTAGGGTTTCGAGCCGAGCAAACAATGAGCCAAACAAATCGGGTCGTAGTCCGTCGTCCTCCGCCGCAGACGACTGCCGGGCGAGCCGGCCGCATGTACCGTGAGGCCGCGTAGCTGTGGGCCGATTATTGGCACCCTACGCCCAGCAAGCCCTCGCCGATCGCATTCTTGCCTTCCAAAAGCACTACCAGAGGATCGCCCAACCCTTCGAGTGGAAATTCACCCGGACCGACCTTCACCGACTCCTCACTCGCTGCATCTCCCAAGCTGATGAGCTCGCGGAGGCCGCATAGAATACGTTCCAGAACTTCCGTTCCGGTGTACTAGTTCCCCCAGGCGGAAGTGTCGCCGGATTCGAATCCGTCGGTGAAGATGAGCGGGTCGGCTGTGCCGCGGACGCCGGTGAAGTCACCGTTGCCGAGGGTAAGGCTATTGCAGGCGCGCAGGTGTTGGTTGATAACGCCGGGGGTCGGGGGGTTGTTGGGGGTTCCGTCGAAGACGAGGTCGTGCGGGCAGGCTTGAGAGCCGGTTCCGCAGGCGCAGGAGCCGGTCGAGGTCACGGCGCCCATGGCCGTCAGTCCGTCCAGGACGCCGAGGCCGGAGTCTCGGTCAAAACCGGCGGCCTCGATGTCGAGGGTGGCGCCGGAGAAGACGTTGAAGGCGCCGCTCGGGTTGAGGTCTCCGACGCTTTGCATGAGGGCGGCGATGGCTGCGGCGTGGGGTGCTGAAGCGGAAGTGCCAAAGAAGGGGTTGAAGCCTGGGGTTGCCGTCATCACTCCGTCCGCGGCGACGAGCTCCGGCTTTTGGCGTTCGATTCCGCCGCTGTAGGAGACGTCGGCGGGCGTAAAGCGGGTTGCCGGCGGCGTCGAAGAGGACGCGGCGTGGGCCGTCGGAGCTGAAGATTTCGACGGGGTTTCTTACGCCGCCAGTGAAAGCTCCGCCGCTCGCCATTGCGGCGTCAACTGCGCCGGCCGCGAAGGCGTTGGCGGCCGCAGCGTGGCCGGTGATCTGACCGGCGTGAGGATCTGGAAGGTCGATCGAGGTCAGGTCGTCTACACCAATAGAGACCTATCAGACGAAGTCCGTGCACAGTCATTTCTTCTCGGCTCGACGGACTTCCGGAGACGCAGGCGAACGAACAGTTGTGCCGGGCGTCTTCGACGTGACGGTAACCAGCATCGGAGCGCAGCGATATCTACACCCCAGCCAGCTTCCTATCGAGCGACAGAAACCGCTCGAACAGGCTCCCGCGCTGCTCGAGCAACCACTCGACGGCGTGCTTCCGCCGGGTCAGCGTGAGACGCACTCGCAGTGTCCGCAACGACTCGCTCGCGAGCTGCCGGAAGTGGAGCGCCAGCACGCCTCCGAAGCCACTCAGGAGGAAGGCCACGACCCCGGTCAGCAGGGGCGAGTACCGCACCTCCGGGTAGCCGGCGGCCAGGATGCCGCCACCCCAGGCCACGAGCGCCGCAACGAGAAGCCAGGTGAGGGGAAAGGCGACGGCTCCAACGAGGACCTTGATCGAGGCCTCGTCCTTGTACTTCCCTGCCGCCGCCTTGGTGAGCGCCTGGAGCAGCAGCATCGTCGGCAGGTTGACCAGCACGCCGATGATCAGGAAGAAGGGAAGGACGAGGTAGACGACGAGGAGCTCGAGAAACAGCAGGATCGTCCGTCGGCGTGAGAGCGTCCAGACCACTCCGTCGAGCTCGTGGTCTTCGACCGCAAGCGCTCGGAGACAGTGGTCGTAGAAGGAGACGTCGTCGAGCAGCCTCTCGGTCTCTTCCGGGAAGCACTCTCTCGAGCGTTGGTAGTCCCGCCAGATCCGCCCGAAGTGCCGGACGCGCTCCGCGATGTCCGGAGGCTCGGACACACCGCCCTGGCGAGCGATGCCCTCGGCGCGGATCAGCTTTCGCGCGCGTTGGAACAGGTTGTGGAGCTCCCAGCTCTCGGTCGCCAGTATGACCTCGCGCAGCACCCGATCGAGCTCTGTAGTCAGCCGATGAGCCTGCTGCCGCCGTGTTTCTTCGTGAGCGGCAGGCTCGGCGAGGTCGGGCGCCAGCGCCAGGGCTGGGTGGTACGTCACCAGGACCTGCGAGCCCCAGATCGACTTCTTGTTGTAGTGGAGCGCCACCGGCACGATGACCGGCGGCGGCGAGCCTTCGGGTGTCAGCTCGACGGCTCGGTAGTAGAGATGTGCCGCGCCGGTCTTGAGCTCGTGGACGAACGGCTCGTCATGGCTCTTGCCCTCGGGGAACAGCACCGCGAAACCGCCGTTCGCCACCGTCTGAGCGAGCGCGTCGATGCTCTGCCGGTTGCCGGCCCGGCGCTCGGAGTTCGACTCACCGTCGCGCATGCCCTGGCGCCTGTAGATGGGCACCGCGCCGCACTGGCGCATCATCCAACCGAGCAGCGGGACCTTCAGCAGCTCGTGTCGGGCGCCGGAGGCGATCCAGTGAGGGAAGGTCGTCAAGAGAACCAACCCGTCGATCACTCCGTTCGGATGCCACGAGACGAGCAGACCGCCTCTGTCCTCGGGGATGTTCTCGAGGCCAGCCACCTCGATGCGGCGGAAGAACGTAAACAGCAGAAGGCGGAAATACCCGGTCAACAGCTTCTGAGTACGGGGCACCGCAAGGGGATCCTAGCACATGCGGTGGAAGCATGACCCCGATGAGGCCGCTGACCACCGATCTCAGCCGGCGTGTCATCCGAGATCCGGATGCTCTCCAGGGCGCGGCTCCGGTCTCGTCCGAGCCGCGGCCCCAAGTGCTCCTTGATCATTTGGGCGAACACGGTACCGCTCACGCTCGCGACGCCGTATGAAGGCACCGGCCCCGTGAAGACCCCGCTGCCCCAGAAAAAATCATCCACCCACCGATACTGGCGGAGACATCAAACTTGGGCTCCGAATAGGTGACGCCGGCGGCAGCCTTGTGCTCGGGCGTGTTGGGGAAAGAGCCTCCCACCTTGCGCTGAGAGGAGACGGCTGAGGCGACAGTGGGCGCAGCTCATCAGGCGCATCTATGAGTCTGACCCGCTGCTCTGCACCTGTGGGGTTCAGATGCGGATCCTCTCCTTCATTACCCAGGCGTCCGTCGTCAGGAAGATCCGAGATCAGGGTGTCGGTGGTTCGATTCCGCCCCTGGGCACCAGCTAAGCCTCTTATCTACAACAGTTTAGGGTGCGTGCTGCTTGCTGCCGGCTTGTCCTCGAAAGAGGGCGAGCAAACAATGAGCAAACAGGTCGCATCGGGGTCTGTCGCGCTTCGTCGTGGATCGGCGGGTCAAAAGCCGTTCAGAGCGACTGGGGCCAGCAAGTCACTGACTCCGGCAGCAAGGCTAGGAAGCGGATCGCGCACCGCTGCGTTGGGCCGCACGTTGGGCGGTCCGCGAGGAAGAGATGCGATCGGTCGACTTCCTCTAGAATGACTCGGCTCCTCGCCACGGGAACTGCATGATCGGCCGGACCCTCTCGCACTTCAAGATCACCGCCAAGCTCGGCGAAGGCGGTATGGGGGAGGTGTACCAAGCCACCGATACCAAGCTGGGACGTGAGGTCGCGATCAAGATCCTGCCGCAGGAGTTCACCGAGGACGGCGAGCGGCTCGCTCGATTCGAGCGCGAAGCCAAGACCCTGGCGTCGCTCAATCACCCCGGAATCGTGACGATTCACTCCGTCGAGGAGGCGGACGGTCTGCGCTTCCTCACCATGGAGCTGGTGACCGGTGAGGACCTGTCACGGCGGATCCCGGCGGAAGGGATGCCGCTCGCGCGCCTCTTCGACCTCGCAATCCCGCTGGCGGAGGCCCTGGCTGCGGCCCACGACCGGGGGATCGTACATCGGGATCTGAAGCCGGCCAACGTGATGGTCAGTGAGGAAGGGCGGATCAAGGTGCTCGACTTCGGTCTGGCCAAGCTGCGGCAGGAGGAGGATCGGATCGATCACACCCGTGCCAAAACGGAGCTACTGACCGGCGAGGGTCGGATGTTGGGGACCGTGCCCTACATGTCGCCCGAGCAGCTCGAGGGTCGGAGCCTGGACCCGCGCTCGGACATCTTCTCGCTCGGCGTCATGCTCTACGAGATGGCGACCGGTGAGCGGCCCTTCAGGGGCGATAGCTCGGCCTCGCTGGTCTCGTCCATCCTCAAGGACGTCCCGCGGCAGGTGGATGCCCTGCGGCCGGAGCTGCCTCATCACCTGGGGCGAATCGTTCGCCGGTGTCTCGAGAAGAATCGGGAGCGCCGGTACCAGTCGGTCAAGGAGGTCCACAACGAGTTGACCGATCTCAGGTCCGAGATCGACTCCGGCGCGACCGAGCTGCGGGTTCCGGCTGCCGCTGACGCACCCGCGCGACGGGTTCGATGGTGGCTCGCCTACGGGCTGGGCGGCCTTCTGCTGCTCGGGGCGGCGGGCTACGGCGTGTGGCGCAGCCTCCCTACAGGCGCTTCACCCGAGACTTCGGCGGTGGGAGCTTCAGCGGTCGAGCGCAAGCTGATCGCGGTGCTGCCGTTGCGCAATCTGGGGCCGGCCGAAGACGAGTACTTCGCCGCCGGCATCACCGAGGAGATCATCAGTCGTCTCGCCACCGTGCGAGGCCTGGGTCTGATCTCCAGCGGCAGCACCGCGCGCTTCCGGGACGCCGAAGAGGGACCGAAGGAGATCGGCGAGGAGCTGGGGGTCGATTTCGTGCTCTCCGGCTCCATCCAATGGGCTAGGCTGGCCGACGGCAGCAGCCGCGTCAAGATCCGTCCGCGGCTGATCCGGGTGGAGGACAACGTCCACTTGTGGGCCGAGGTCTATGACCGCACCATGGAGGACATCTTCGATCTGCAGGCGGAGATCGCGCTCAACGTGGTGCGAGAGCTCGGTGCGGCCTTGCTCGAAGTGGATCGTAGCCAACTGGAGAGCCGGCCGACGACGAATCAGGCGGCCTATCAACTGTACCTGCGTGGCCGCTTCGGTGCGATCTCGACGTCTTGCAGCACCACTCGCCGCAGGATTCCGTCTCTGCAGCGTGCGGTGGAGCTCGAGCCCGGATTTGTCCAGGCTTGGACGGTTCTCGCGCAAAGCTACGCCTCCGCTTATGGCCACTGCGCGGAGCACGCCGAGGAGGACCGGATCTCGGGTCGCCGAGCCCTCGCGCAAGCCGAGCGGCTCGCTCCCGACTCATGGGAGGTGCTGGTGGCGAAGGCCCAATTCCTCACCCAGGTGGAGAGAGACTATGAGAGGGCTCTCGAGCTGCTCGAACGGGCCGGAGAGCAGATCTCAACCGGCGAGATCTTCTTGGCAAGGGCGCGAATCTATCGTCGCCAAGGGCGGTGGGACGACGCTCTCGAGGGGTTTCGACGCGGCATGGAGCTGGACCCGTTGAACGTCAACCACGTGAGCCGACTTGCCGCCGTTCACATGTGGATGCGGAACTACCGCGAGGCGCTCGAAGCCTACGGACGGATGATCGAGCTGGCGCCGGATGCCAACCAACCCTATTTCCGAAGAGCTTGGCTCTACTGGCTGTGGACCGGGGGAACGCGCGAGGCCCGCGCAGTTCTCGAGGGACTGCCCAAGTCCGAGCCCAGCATGCTGGTCCAGTGGGCGTGGTTCTGGCAGAGGATCTACGAGAAGCGCTACCAGGATGCGATCGATGGCCTCGACGCGGTGGCCGACGAACCGATGATGCAAGTCGATCTGTTCGCCTCGCCGAAGCCGTTGCTCAAAGCCCAGGCCTACGAGCTGATGGGCGAGCCGGAGCTGGCCCGTAGTTCCTGGCAAGCAGCCCGAGAGATCCTGGAGGCCGAAGTTCGGAAGGCACCCAAGAGCAGCAAAGTGCGCCACGCCCTGGCGATCGCCTACGCCGGCGTGGGGCGCAAGGCGGACGCGCTGCGAACCGCCGAAGAGGCACTCGCCATGGTTCCGATCGACAAAGAGCCCTACTTCGGCCAGTCAGTGCTCCAGGAGGCGGCCCTGGTACACACGATGGTTGGCGAGCACGACCTCGCCCTCGACGAGCTGGAGACGTTGCTCTCCATCCCATCGGTGGTCTCGATCCCCTGGCTGCGCCTCGACCCTCGCTGGGCGCCGCTTTGGGAGCTGCCGCGCTTCCGGGAGTTGGAAGCAGGCTACGGTTAGGAGTTCATCAGAAAGTCTAGTCAAATCGGTTGGGCGCGGGGTCTCGCGTCTGAGGTCTGCGCCCTTCCTTTGGCTTGAAGGAGAATCAACATGCGTATTCTTTCGCTAGTCATTCTGGTGGTGCTTTGTGCGAATTCTGCCACGTGGGCAGGAGACGGCTTGGTGGCGTTGCAGACCGCCGACCCGTCCTGTCCCGACGACAGCACCGACATCTACGTCGACTGTGGGAACGGCACGGTGACGGACAACCGGACCGGGCTGGTATGGCTTCAGAATGCCAACTGTTATGGATTGCTGGACTGGCACGAAGCGGTGGAGATTGTTGCGAACCTCTCGGACGTTCCGGCCAGCTCAGGGGCAGCGCTAGGGCTGCACGACTGCGGCCTGAGCGATGGCTCGTCTCCGGGTGAGTGGCGGTTACCATCGCAGGCTGAGCGAAACGCGATGGTCAGCAATGCGCTGGGTCAGGGGGGCGACCCGGACTGTATCGCTACCCCGCCGACGATCACGAACGACAGCGGCCAAGAATGCTGGGTGAGCGGTCCCAGTAGTTTCTCCGGCGTGGTGTCGTCCAACTACGGAGGTGTGCCCTTTGCGCCTTTTCGCTTTCTGCGTCCGGGTGTAATTGTCGATCATCCCCCGGATCAATTCCGAGGGGCGAGCGATGGCCGAAACCTGCCAATCTTGCAAGCACCGAGTCCCAGGCCTCCACAGCAAGCTCGGTGATCGCTCGTGGGCCGAGCGCCCACCCCACAACCAGCTTGCTCGCATGGTCGGGCACAGCGATCAGATAGGCCTTCTTGCGACCG
>JADFQD010000110.1 GCA_022561975.1 Acidobacteriota bacterium | reverse complement strand
GACGAGCGCTTGCTGCGCCAGGTGCGCGGGTAAGTAGCGGAGGCTGACGATGCAGTTCTCCCGTAACTGGCTTTCCGAGTACGTCGAACTCCCGGACACGTTCGAGGCCCTGGCCGAGGGGCTGACGGCTGCCGGGCTGGCGGTCGCGGGCAGCAAGACCGTAGAAGACGACATTCTCTTCGACATCGACGTCACCAGCAACCGTCCCGATTGCATGAGTCATCTCGGGGTCGCGCGCGAGGTGAGCGCGATTTTCGGGGTTCCGGTCGACTCACCCCAAGCTCCGGCGCCGGGAGCGGTCAAGGTGGAGTCGAACAGCTGGGGTTCGATCACGATCGAGGACACCGACGGTTGCGCACGCTACGTCGGTGTGGTGGTGCGTGGGGTCCAGGTCGGGGCGAGCCCGGATTGGCTCAGGGCCAGGCTCGAAGCCGTGGGCTTGCGGTCGATCAACAACATCGTCGATGTCACCAACTTCGTGCTGTGGGAGTACGGCCAGCCGCTCCATGCCTTCGATGCCGACAAGTTGCAAGGTGAGCACATCGCTGTCCGCTCCGCCCGCAAAGGCGAGTCTCTGACCACCTTGGACGGAGAGCGACGTGAACTCGACTCTCAAATCCTGGTGATTGCCGACGCCCAGCATGCCGAGGCGCTCGCCGGCATCATAGGTGGCCTCGACACGGAGGTGACCGCGGCCTCGAAGAACGTGTTGATCGAGAGTGCTTTCTTCGAGCCGACCCGGGTTCGCAACGGTGCCAAGAAACTCGGGATCCATACCGATGCCAGCCATCGCTTCGAACGAGGCGCGGATCTCGAGTGCTGCCTCGAGGCGGCGTTGCGAGCTGCCGAATTGATCCGTGAACTGACCGGCGGGGAGGTCGATCCGGACGCGATCGACGTCCGCGCGGGCATGACCGAACCGCTCGAGGGGAGCTTCTCGCTGGCCGGTTTGTGCGCCTTCTCGGGAGCCGAGATCGACGAGAGCTTCGCAGTCGAGCGGCTGGAGCGGCTCGGCTTTACGCTCCATCCTATCGACGGGCAGGAGGCGGCGTGGAGGGTCGAGGTGCCGTCCTGGCGGCGCCACGATTTCGAGACGGATTCCGCGGGAGCTGTGTATCCGGCTTATTTCTACGAGGAAGTGCTCAGGATGTTCGGGCTGGACGCCATTCCCTCGACCTTGCCTGCTATCGAGGGACCGGACCGGGGCTCCGGTCGCTCTCATCGCCGCCGTGAAGATCTGCGTAGATTCCTGGCGGCTACCGGCCTGGCCGAGACGGTGACCTACTCCTTTGGCTCGGCCGCCGCCGAAGCGCGATTCGAGAATCTCGTGGAGGGGCCATCGCTCAAAGTCGAAAACGCACTGTCGGAGCAATACGCCTTCTTGAGGAGATCGCTGCTGCCGAATCTGGTCGAGGGTGCTCTGTTCAACTTGCGCCGGGAAGCACAGGCGGTGAGGCTGTTCGAGTTCGGTCATTTGTTTCCGGCGGCCGGGGCCGAAGTCGATGCCCTCGGCATCGTCTTGGGCGGCACGTTGGGCAGTCCGTGGCGGCGCGATGTCACCCAGGATCTCTTCGACCTCAAGGGGATCTTCGAAGAGCTGGGGCGCGAACAGGGCGCGGCGCTGGAGTTCGAGCCTCGGTCGATCACAGGGTTCGTAAGCGGCACCAGCGCCGAGGTGATTCTTGTTTCCGATGCCCAGGACCGCCGTCGGATCGGGTATCTGGGACGGGTCGACGAGGAGGATAGTCCGGTAGCTCTGTACGCGGGGGAAATCGAGATCGAGGCCCTGGACCGTAAGGCTTCCGACACGGTCTCCGTGCCGTCGCGATACCCCGGGGTGACGGTGGATCTGACCCTGACCCACTCGGTGCAAACGTCGTGGAAGTCGATCGCAGACGCGATTCGAAAGCTTGGATCAGATGGCTTGGCGAGTTTCGAGATGATCGACAGGTATCAAGGGGCAGGCGTTCCCGAAGGCGCGGTCAACACGACGGTCGCCTTTCGCTATAACGCAGAGGATCGTTCGCTGACCCAGGAAGAAGTCAATCAACACCACCATCGAATGAGGCAAGAACTCGAAAGAAGATTTCGCCCGGACGCGGCGCGCAGCTGAGCTTTTTTATGGACTCAATGAAAGAACTCGAAAAGCAGGCGGAGCGGCTCCTCGGCGAGCTGACCGAACTGCGGCGGAATAATCGACTTCTCGCAGCGCGAGTCAAGAAGCTCGAAAAGGTCGCCGAGGGCTCGAGTAGCTCCGAGAGCCGTGCGCGGGAGAGATCTGAGGTCAAACGCCGCCTGGAGCACTTGGTTCACAGACTCGAAACGCTCGATTCGGACTAGTAACTAGTCTCTACCCAAAGAAAAAGCCGGAGGCTCGGCGAAGACGACCAGCCGAAGAAACCAACGCTGATGAGATCGAGAGACTGCAAGAACGCAAGGCACCCGAGAAGGGCAAGCCAGGCGCGGGCATCGACCTTGCTACGAACACGATGAGCATGCGGCATTCTGGCGTCAACAAGACGAGGTCGAGATGTCTCCGACTCCTGTGCCTACTGGCTCTGTTGTCGAACCCGCTGCTAGCCGACCGGGTCGAGGTCGAGATTCCGGTGGGCCGGGGCCATAGCGGCGAGGCCATTTCGGCCGATGACATCACCGTCGAGGTGGCGGGCATCCGTGCCGAAATTGTCTCGATTGCCGACGCTGGACCGTCACCGCGGGTGGTTATCTACGTGGACGGTCTGCTGTCCTCTCCGTTGTCGGTTCACAATGGCCTTCTCGAGCTGGCTGAGCAGGCCGCCAATCTCGTCGACTTGGGTACGGTCGAGGTGGTCTTCGCCGATGACGAGGTCAAGCGATCGGTACCGCCGACCCGCTCGCCCGAGCAGCTGGCCGAGGCTCTGGGATGGCTGCGATTGCGCACCGGGAGCGAGGGCGGACAGCTGGCGGTTCGAGAGCGTTTCGTCGAGGACGCCGGTCTGTCCGAACTGGTCGAAAATCAGCACTTGGCGATCTCGGCGACGGCCGGGCAGCGGGTGGAGCAGATTGCGTCTTTGGTGCGGGAGGCTTTGGCGGAGGAGGGCGAGATGCTCGCTCGCTACCGCCACCAGCTGCTGACTTGGGCCGCCAGGGAGGTTTCGAGCGAGTCCAAGATTCTGTTTCTCGTAGGCGGCGGCTTCGACACCCATATCGGGCAGTTCTATCGTGAACTCTTGAGGCCGTTCGATCTCGCGGAAATCGTCGATAACGAGTTTATTCCGGAGATTTCACCGACGATCGAAGACCTGGCCAAGACGCTGTCGGCAGTCGGCTGGACCGTCTGGCCGTACAGTCCCGAAGTCGTTCGGGACGCTCTGCTCGAAGGCGGCGAGAAGAAAGGCCCTGCCGAGGTGACGACCACTTTCGAAGGCGGCCGGAGAGTGGATCGAACCGTGATCAGCTTCGACGCTCTACAGAGCCTGAAAAGGCGCTTGGGCGGGCGCGGCGATCCGATTCCGGCCGCAGCTTTGCTGGCGCCCCGCGAAAGCCTTGGCGAACTCGCCCGGGAGACCGGCGGACGGGTGATCATGGATCGAGCTCAACTCGAGGGTGTTTTTGAAGCTCTTGGCAGGCGAATTACGGTGGTGGCCGAGTTGCCGGAAAAGATCACGGGGTTGGTGCCCGTCCAGGTGACTCTCGAACCGGGCCGCGCCGACGCCGCTCGAGGCTCGGGCCGGCGGTGGACGAGTTCCGGCATGCCGGAGCTGCTGAGTGTCGTGCAGGCGCAGGAGTTGCTGGATGGCGATGTCGCCGAAGGAGGATTGTTTGTCGAAGCGGTTGCCGAAGAACAAGCCGAGAGCGGATCGCTGAGGCTCGAGATCATTATCGGCCGAAGTTTCTTGGAAGAGGTAGAGGCGGCGCGCCCGTTCGAGAGGCTGCTGGTGACCACAGTGGCATTCGAATCGGATGGTCGATTGTCGAGCGAGCGGCGCGAGCTTGGCGGTGCGCAGGTCTCGGATGGCGCCTTCTCGGTCGATCTTGGATCGATGGTCTCGCCCGATACGCCGGTCGTGGTGATCGTCGAAGACTTGGAAAACGGAGATTGGGGCGGTGCCTACGCCACGCTGATCGCCGCGAGTGGTTTCGACGCGTTGGGCGGGCTCGGAGGGTTCCTTCCGGCGCCTCGCGCGATCCATCTTCTGGCACCTCGTCAGCCTCTCGCGGTCGGCAAGTTCCGAATCGAGACGGTGACTTCAGAGCGGGTGAGGAAGGTCGAGTTCTACCTCGACGGCAAGCGCGAGGTTGTGCGCAGGTCGGCTCCGTTCTCGGTGCCGGTCACGCTCGGAAGATATCCGGATCGCCACAGCGTCGAAGCGGTCGCCTACGATGCGGCAGGTCTCGAGATCGGGCGTGACCGGTTGGTCCTCAATGCCGGTACCGGGACCTTTCGCGTTCGCATTGTGAGTCCCGAAGATCCGGGCGATCCGGGTACGCCGCTGACCGGCCCGGTGGTGGTGCGCGCCGCCGTCGAGGTGCCTCGCGGGTCCGAACTCAAACGAGTTCAGTTCTACTGGAACGGCACACTCTTTGCCACCAGATTCGCGCCGCCGTTCGTGCAACGTTTCTTCGTGCCCGCCGCCGAGCCTTCCGGATTTTTCAGGGTCGAAGCGTTACTCGGGGACGGCTCGAAAACCGAGGATGTCTTGTTTATCAACAGCCCCGGCGGCAGCGAGCAGATTCGTGTCGAATTGGTGGAGCTCTTTACCGTGGTCACGGATCGGGAGGGCCATCCCGTGACCGGTTTGCCTGGCGATGCTTTTAGAGTTTTCGAAGATGGTGTCGAACAGGAGCTGGCGACATTTAGCGAAGCCGGAGACCTGCCTCTGACCGTGGGCCTGGCGATCGACTCGTCGGCGTCGATGTTCGTCAAGTTGCCGGACGTGCAGAGAGCGGCGGCGAAATTCGTCCGATCGCTCGGAGAGGCCGAGGATCGTGCTTTCGTGGTCCGTTTCGGTGGCGGCCCGCAGCTGGTGCGCGATACGACCAAGGATCTGGCCGGGGTCGAGAAGGCGCTGTTTTCGCTCGAACCGGATGGGCGAACCGAGATCTGGAAGGGCATCGTCTACTCGCTGGTGCAGTTGCAGTCGGTGCCCGGAAAGAAGGCTCTGATCGTCTTCTCGGACGGAGCCGACGAAGATCCCGACTTCTCCTATCGCACCTGTCTACGCTTCGCTCGCCGCGTCGGCGTGCCGGTTTACGTGATTGTTTCGAACGATGAGATCTACCGCACCGGAGGCAAGGGCTTGACGATTCGAGGCTTCATGAATCGCCTCGAGGAACTGGTGAGATCGGTCGGAGGGAGGGTTTTCGTCACCAGGGTCAGTGGCGACCTCGGCGCGATCTACGACCAGATCGACGAGGAGCTGCGCAGTCAGTATGTTCTGGGCTACTACGTCCGGGACGCCGGGGGTGAGCGGTTTCGCGAACTCACCGTGGATGTGGACCGGGCCGGGCTCAAGGCGCGAACCATCGGCGGTTATTATCGGTAGCGCCGGTAGCGGCGGCTTTTTCACTTATTCTCTTATCATGATGTTCTGGAAGAAGTTCTTGGCCGTAGGGGAGGTTGCCGGACCGAAAGAGGGAGACACCGAGACCGTGCGCCGGATCGTTTCGAGCCTCGAGGCCATGGATCCCGAAAAGGCGCGCTACGTAGCGGCGTTCGCCTACATTCTCGGTCGGGTAGCCCATGCGGATCAGCACATATCTGCGCAGGAGACCTCGGCCATGGAGGCCGCGGTCGCTCGGTTTGGAGGTCTCCGAGAGGAGGAAGCGATTCTCGTGGTTCAGATCGCCAAGAGCCAGAATCGTATGGTCGGTGGGACTGAGAATTTCCTGGTGACTCGGGAATTCTCGAAGATCGCTTCGCCGGAACAGAAGGCGCATCTGCTGGATTGTCTGTTCGCGATCTCGGCGGCCGACGAGTCGATCTCACCAACCGAGGAGAGCCAGATTCGACAGATCGCGAGCGAACTCGGATTCTCGCATCGCGACTATGTCGTTGAGCGATCCAGGTACTCAAAATACCGCGAGGTCATGAAGTCCTTTCGTCGCAAGGCCGAGGAGGGGTCGGCGTCATGAAGGTTCGCCCAGCCATGATCGGCCTCGGGTCACGACGGCCTTCGCGATCGCCCAGAAGGTTCGCGTCTCTGCTCTTGGTCGTGGGCGCCACCGCCCTCGGGTTGGGTCTTCTGCGTGCCGGCACCGCGCCGCAGATAGAGATCGAGTCCTCTCAACCGGGTATCGGCCCAAAGTCCGAGCTGACGATTCGTGTCGAAGCCGCCGGTCGAGGTCTGGGCGAGGTCCTGGTCGAGCTCATCCAGGACGGACGGAGAACCGTCCTGGTCGAGCGTAGCTACCAAGCGCGACCGCCGTGGGCGTTCTGGGGAGTTCGCGACACGATCGACGCGATTGCCGTCAAAGTGGGCAGAGATACTCTGGGGGAGACTCTGCGGGAGGGCTCGGCCCTGATCCGCGTCGAAGCGCGGCCGCCGGGCGCCTGGTTGCGCAAAGGCGTGCCGGCGACTCGCGAGCGAGCCTTCGACGTCATGCTCCGGCCACCGGCTCTGAGTGTCCTTTCGAACCAGCATTATCCGGCCCAGGGAGGGTGCGAGGTGGTCGTCTACAGCGTCGGTAAGACCTCGAGTCGTGACGGCGTTTCGGTGGCGGACGCATGGTTCCCGGGGTTTGCTCTGCCCGGTGCGCCCGCCGGTCAGCGATTCGCGTTTTTTGCGGTGCCCTTCGATCTGGAGTCGGCCGACTCGATTCGCCTTCAGACCGAGGACGCGGTCGGTAATCGGGCGGAGGTGCCCTTCGTGGATCGGCTGCAGCTGCGGCCGTACGATCAGAAAATGATCAAACTCTCGACGGCCTTCATGGAGAAGGTGATTCCGGAGATCGTCGCGAACTCACCCTCCGTTCGCGAGTCGGATGAACTGCTGATCACATACCTGAGTATCAACCGTGACCTGCGCTCAGAGAATGCGGACCAGCTCTCGCGGCTCGCGGCTCAGAGTAGGCCCGAGTTTCTTTGGAGTCAGCCATTTCTGGGGCTGCCGAACGCTCAGGTGATGGCGTCCTTCGCCGATCGGCGGACCTACGTTTTCGAGGGTCGATCGGTGGACCGGCAGGACCACCTGGGGTTTGACCTGGCGTCGGTGAAGAGAGCGCCGGTGCCGGCCGCCAATCGGGGAGTCGTGGTTCTGGCGAAGTACTTCGGAATCTATGGCAAAGCGGTGGTCATCGACCACGGCTACGGCTTGATGAGTCTCTATGGTCACTTATCGACCCTCGAGGTCGAGCCGGGCCAGAAGGTCGAGAGGGGGGAGTTACTAGGCAGGACCGGCGAGACCGGGTTGGCCGGCGGCGACCATCTTCATTTCACGATGCTCCTGCAAGGAAAGGCCGTCAACCCGGTCGAGTGGTGGGACGATGCCTGGATTCGGAATCGCCTGCAAGCCAAGTTGGGGCCGGCCTTCGCCACAGCCGCTTCCTAGCAGCCCGGCAGCGTTGTGACCGGCACCAGGAGAGGGTTCTGATCGATGTCGGCGCGAGTTCACAACTTCGGCGCGGGTCCGGCAGCCCTGCCGCCTAGCGTTCTGGATAGGATGCAAGCCGAGTTCCACGATTTCGCGGGCACCGGTCGGTCGATCCTCGAGCTGAGCCACCGGAGTCCGGAGTACGACCGCATTCACGAAGCGGCCCGAGCGCACCTGCTGCGCCTGCTGGGGCTACTGCGGCAGCCAGACGAATCCGAGTCGGATTATGACGTCCTGTTGATGACAGGCGGGGCGCGGACTCAGTTCAGTCTGGTGCCGATGAATCTCTTGCTGCCCGGACAGCGCGCAGACTACCTGGTGACCGGACGCTGGAGCGAACTCGCGCTTGCCGCCGGTGAGCAGGCGGGCACCGCGCGCTCGATATGGAGTGGCAAGGAGGGGGGGTATCGGGCCGTGCCTACCTCTGGCGAGTACAGGGTCGGGGGCGACGCGGCCTACTTGCACTACACCAGCAACAACACGATTTACGGCACCCAGTTTCCGTCGATACCCGCCAGTGGATCCGATGGGGGGGACATTCTGCTGGTCGCGGATGTGTCGTCCGACTTTCTGAGCCGGCCTTTCGACATGTCGCGGCACGCGCTCGTGTACGCCAGTGCTCAAAAGAACCTGGGGCCGGCTGGGGTCACGGTGGTGGTCATTCGGCGCGATCTGCTCGGGCGAACCCGGACCGATCTGGCCGGCGTGTTCAGCTATCGAGCGGTCGCCGCCAAGCGCTCCCTCCTCAATACACCGCCGGTGTTCGCGATCTACGTCGTCGGGCTGGTTCTGGAGGACCTGGAGGCGCGCGGCGGCCTCGAAGCCGCAGATCTTCGCAACCGGGAGAAGTCGGAGCTTCTCTATCGAGCGATCGACCGGTCGGATGGTTTTTACCTCGGACACGCCGACGTCGGGAGTCGGTCGCGGATGAACGTGACCTTCCGACTCAGCCGCGAGGATCTGGAACCGCGTTTTCTCGAAGAGGCCGGGAATCGAGGGTTGGTTGGGCTCGCGGGGCACCGCTCCGTGGGCGGCATTCGAGCCTCGATCTACAACGGCGTCGAACTCGCCTCGGTCGAGGAACTGGTGGCGCTCCTCGACGACTTTCGCTCCAGAGCGCGCTCTTAGCCTAGCCTTACCTTCTACCTGATCTTTCACTGCGACGGCGAGCGAAGGAAATCCTCGACGCGGGCGGGATCACCGCTGTTGTGAGCCGGTTCGAGACCCAGGACAGCGCACATGACGTTGTAGAGGTGGAAGTTTTCGATGGGACCGATCTTCGTTTGGCGGCGGAAGGACGGGCCATAGGCAATCAGGAGGGCGCCCATGGAATCCAGACTCTGCTCATAGCCGTGCTCGCCGCCGTCGAAGCACGCGGGACAGCCGTTGAAGCGGGCTCTCGTGGTGACACTCCAACCGTCGTCGCTTATGCCGACGATGAGCGGGATGCGCTCATGGCCGGAGAACTGGTATCGATCCGGGATTTCCTCGCGGCGGTAGATAGCTAGATGGGGATGAGCTCCGGCGAGCGCCTGGTAGATCGCGTCGGCGTGCTCGGGCGAAGGCCAGAGGCCGAGAATCGGACTCCAGTCGACGACGTTGGCCTCTTCGGGGTCGACGTAGTCCTCGAGGAATATGACCCGGCTTCGAGATGTAGCCGACATGCCGTGGTCCGAAACAATCAGAAGATCGACGCGCAAACTCAAATCCCGCTGCTCCAGTCCTTCGACCAAGCGTTCGACGGCGCGATCGACGATTCCCAGAGCCCGTGCCAGTCCTTCCGAGGGGTCCGGACCGTAACGGTGGGCGCCGTCGTCGACGTCCTCGAAGTAGAGGGTCAGAAAACTCGGTCGCTCCGGGGCCGGCAAATCGAGCCATTCGAGAACCAGATCTACCCGGTCGTCAGGGCGCATGTCCCCGTCATAGGCAAGAGAGTACGAGGGCCGGATTCCGAGAATCTCGGCTTCGCTTCCGGGCCAGAACAGGGGCGCGGTACGCATGCCCGCCCGCTCGGCCGTAACCCAGATGGGTACTCCGCCATACCACTTGCCGTCTCGAACGGCTTTGCGGTTGGACAGGCTGAAGCGCTCGCCGGTCCGCGGATCGAGAATGTTGTTGGCCACGAGGCCGTGCTCGGCCGGTCGAAGCCCGGTCACGATCGTGTAGTGGTTGGGGAACGTCTTGGTCGGGAATGACGGGATAAGCCGGTCAGCGTGCACGCCGGCGGCGGCCAAACGAGAGAGAGTCGGTGTGACCCCGTGTTCGAGGAAGTCCCAGCGAAAGCCGTCGAGACTGATCAGGATGAGCGTCGGCTGCTGCCCAGAGTCCGCGGCTTGGGACCCAGGCCTTGCCGGTGGCCCGCTCGGCGCCGGCGCTACGGCGCAGCCGGCCGCACAGATCGCGAGCGCCGCCGCCAGGAGAAGAAAGCGAGAGAGACTCAAGCGGTCTCGGCGCCGGCGCTCTCGGTCTCTTCTTCTCCTTCTTCTTCCGGTTCGTCCTCGACTACCTCGAGATTGTCGTTGAGGACGACTTCCGTCTCTCGGACGGCGGCGCTCCAGTCGATGGTCGGGTCGTTTGCCGGATCATCCTCGGGCACTTGGACGGTTTGGGCGAATTTCTTCGCCTCACGCCGTTCGGTCTTCCGTGCGTGCTTTTCGCGCCGCTTTTGCTGGCGGGCCCGTTCGCGCTGGCGGCGGACCATAGATGCTTGATTGGCCATACGTTCCTCACATTCACTGCCGGCTTCCGCGTTCGCGGTCCGACAGACCCACCTCAGTGTAGCAAACTCGCTTGCGGCCGTGCCCAGTGGCGACGCCGAGGTGCTTACTGGGAGATCGGAACTTCTAGGACCTGGCCGGGATAGATCTTGTTCGACTTGAGGTCGTTCTGGCGCCGGACCGCGGCCACGGTCGTTTGGTACTTGACGGCGATACGCCAGAGCGTGTCTCCTCGACCGACTCGATGGTTGCGGACCTTGCGGCCTGACACGAGGCGTTCTACATACCTCTTGTAAAGATCGGGGTAGACCGCCACGTGATAATGCGGCGGCCGGCGCTCATAGGTGGCTTCGAGGACTCCTTGGTCTTCGAGCGAGAGCAGCACTCGTTCCAACCAGGCCCGGCAGCCTCGATCGTGGGGTCGGTGCAGATCGAGCGCCATGCCGGTGGGATGCACGGAGCGTGGGGATGCATTTCTGGGTTGATAGTTGCGTGGACGGATGAGACTCGTGACCACCAGTTCTTCACCGCAAACGGCAGAGTACTGTTGCCCCAGGCGCTCGAGGAAAAGCCTCACTTCGGGTCTCGAGTAGGGGAAGGAAACGCCCTTGAGACGGTAGACGTGGTTCGGCTCGACCCGCACCAGCCAGCCGTTTTCGACGAATCGGGCCACCTGGCTCTTGGTGCTGAGAAAGGTGAAGTCGTGGTTTCTGGCTTGGGCGTTTTGGCGGTCGAGCGAACCGGTGGTGCCGCGCAGGCTCACCGCTTGCGCGGGTAGGGCCAGGATCGAACAGATGCACGCGATCGCCGCTGCGATCTTCCATTTGCGAGGTGTACCGAGCTGGGTCGTCATGGTGGCCTATCCTGGGGCGGTCTGAGACTCGCAAGTTACCATAGCCAAAGAGAATCTCTTTAAATCTAAAGTTGTTTCGCTGCCGTAACCCGCTGTTCTCGAGCCCGGCGCCTTTCGAGTTGTGGCCCCCAATCTGATCAACTGGGCCGTATCGACTTCTACCACGGGCTAGTATCCCAAGAAACGGGTGGGTACCGGAACAAAAAGGCCGGCGCTCGGCGCCGGCCTTCGAGATGTCAGAGACTGGAGAGTTCCTACGGGTTGACGATCTCGTTGACGTCGGGACGCCGCGGTTCGTCGTCTCGGGCCCGCAGCTCGACCGGCTCGTGCTCGTTCCAGGCGTCGTCGAGAGCCAGTTTGCGATTGATCTCCGCCCATTCCGGGTCTTCCTCTTCGGTTTCCACGATCGCGTCGATCGGGCACTCGGGCTTGCACAAACTGCAGTCGATACAGGCGTCCGGGTCGATGACCATGAACTCGTTGTTGTGGTCCCCGTCATGCTCGTATTCGCCCGGGTGGATGCAATCGACCGGGCAGACTTCCACACAGGTCGCGTAGCGCTCGCCCAGACATTTTTCGGTGATGACGTATGACATGCGTCTCCCTTCTCGGAATCTCCTGAATTGCCGGGCCGTTATCGGCTTCGCAGTGGCTGCATTATAGGCCAAGAACCGCGGACGGACCAAGCCATCGGGGACACCCTCGGGGACACCATTCCTTGGTGTCCCCTGCCAACTCGTTTTCGAAGCCGCGGGGTTCTGTGCGCGGTTGTGATCTTGGGATCTCTTGCCGCGCCGTACGCGGTCTCGCTCGCGCGCGGCCGTTCGGCCCGTTCGATCCAACGGGTTCGCCGAGGGCTCCTCTCGGGCGACTTGCCCTTTCCCACTTCGATCCGGCCTTGCGTGTGATGAGGGCGCCCATTGCGGCCACGACTACGGTTGTCGTGCCTACGGCGGGCAGAAACCCGTGAACACGCTCAGGAGGCCCTCTACGGAGAAATCGTTCAGGAAGGTTATGGTCTCACCCTCGAGGGTGAGATCTCCGGTGGCTGTAACGTCTGCAGTTCCGGTGACAACGATCTCGGCGGCACTGCGCTTGACTATCGTGGAGGTCGGAATAGTGAGACTGAGTGGGCTCGACTCGCAGCTCGCAAAGAAAAAGCTGATGCAGAACTTGCCGAACGCGGTCCCCCAGCGGCCATTGTTACTCGCGGTCACGGTGCTGCACGGAGGCGACCCGGTGATGCACAGGGAGTGCTGGTTGTAGACCCAGAAACATTGGTCGCTTGGATCCAGTGCAACTCCGCTGTAGTCGCCCCACCGGTTGTCGGTGCCCGAGAAGGTTCGGTGATAAGAATCGAGACCGGCTCTGAGCACGGCCGACCCGCTGGTCGTGCCGACGGCGTCGCCGGGCTTGCGAGTGGTGTAGTACGAGCCGGCGAAAATCGAGTCGTCCGATGCCGAGTAACCGATCGCAATTTCGTCGGCAGCGTTGACCGACAACGCAGGGAAAAAAGTCGAAGTGCCGGGTGCTATGTCTTCACCGCCGATCGATCCCTGGTCGGTTAGCACCGTTTCGGGCGGGTCGGCGCCGTCCGACCGTGTGGTCGTGTCCAGAATCCACCAGTGAGCTGTGGCCTGACCGGCGTCGGTGCCGACTGTTTCGCTGCCAAACCCCAAGACGTCGCGTTCGTCGGCGAGGAGCTTGACGGTCTCCGGAGCCGGCAGGAAGCGCGCGGGGTCGGTGTCCAGTTGTTCCAGGAAGACCCCCTCGCCCGTGATCTTGCCCAGGATGTTGCGGTCCGCGCTGCAACTCACGCCCAGGCCCACGGGCAGGGAGGCCCCATGGCGGGGCAGCCGGATGACCCGCGCGTCGTGGGCGAAGTACTTGCCGCCAAACTGCGCGCCGATGCCGATGCCGCGCGAATTCTCCA
>JADFQD010000109.1 GCA_022561975.1 Acidobacteriota bacterium | reverse complement strand
TAGTTCAGCAGTGGCCTACCAGATCAGCTACCGTCCACAGCCGCTATGTGGCTCCAGCCGCCATCGCTGGCGAAGGTCCGCCAGGTGGAGAATCTAAAGCACTCAACTGTCCGCGAAAGCGGGTGAACTTCACGTTCATCTCTTCGGGAGCTGTAAATGGAAGCATCGCTATGCGGGTGCTGGTGGCAAAACCGAAACCGGTTGGAGTCCCAACGCCTACCAATCTTGGTCCACGGAAATGATCAAGATCGCGAGAGACCTTGGCTATAGCGGGCCGGTGACCGGCTTCGACATCACGACGCCCACTAGCCGCATCCTCAAGGAAGGCTCGGCTTACCTGGAATACACACGCGATCGCCTCAGCGGTGCGGTCGCTATCAGCTACGCCCATATGGACGCCGTCGATGCTCCTAGGGAAGAACGTGAGGACACCACGATTCGCAAGATTCTCAGGAGAGGGGTCGAGGGCCCATACAAAAACAAGGTGACAGTCTCCGTCGATCCGAAAGTCGGCACGTTTTCGGCCGTCGCCAGCGCAAGGCTCTTCAGTTTCACCGTCTAATATCGGACTAGCTTGCTACTCAGAAGATGACGTAGCGGAGAGTCGAGTGCGTCGTGGGAGCTTGCCCCGATGGCACGGCAAGGCGGCTGCGCGGAGATAGACTGGCCCGATGCGGGTTCGAGCACGCATCCACGTCGTCCTCGGGACCCTGCTCCTCGCCGTCGCCTTCTGGGGTCTCTACCGTGACGTTCGCTGGGTCGCGCAGCCGTTCTACGCCTGGGTCTGGTGGGGTTACATCCTGATCCTGGACGGATTCTTGGCGTGGAAGCGTGGCAACTCGTTGCTGACCACGCGCCTGCGCTACGTTTTTCCCATCTGTCTGTGGTCGATCAGCTTCTGGTTCTTCTTCGAGCTGATCAATGCCCGCATCCAGAACTGGTATTACGTCGGGGTCTACCCGGCCAGCGAAGGACTGATCGGCATGCTGTTCACCCTGCTGGCGTTCGCGACGGTGTTCATGGGCATCTTCCAGACCTACGACGCGCTCACGGCCACCGGCCTGTGGAAACGCTGGAAACGGAAACGGCGGCACTATTCGCGCCGGCTGACCTATGTGCTGCAGGCGGTGGGCCTGCTGACCGGTGGTCTCGCGCTGCTCTATCCCTACTACTTTGCGCCGCTGGTCTGGGGCAGCTTCACGCTGATCGTCGATCCGTGGAACTACCGGCGCGGGGCGAGATCCTTGCTGCGCGACCTGGAGAACGGCGACTACGGCCTGATTGCGCGCCTGCTGCTGGCCGGGCTCGTCTGCGGCGTGGTGTGGGAGAGCCTGAACTTCCTGGCGCCGCAGAAATGGATCTACACCGTCCGTGGCCTGGAGGGCTTCAAGGTCTTCGAGATGCCGTTGCTCGGCTTCCTGGGGTTCCCGGCGCTGGCGCTGGACACCATGGCCGCCTTCGCGCTGCTGGCCTCTTTCTTTCTGGGCAACCGCAGCTGGGAGCGCCTGGCGGACCTGAGCTACACGCCGGCGCCGAAGCGAGCTTCGCGGGAGCTGTCGTTCCGGCTCTGGGTTCCGGTGCACTTGGTGTTCTGGGCCGCGGTCGCAGTGTATGCCACCCCGGTCAACATCGGCTCTCTCCAGCTGAGCCTGCACGATGTGCAGCTGACTCCCGGCGAGTACCACCAGCTCGAAGCGCTCGGCATCACGCGGCCCCGTCAGTTCCTGCGTCGATCCGCACCGGATACGGAGTTCGCCGCGATGCACGAACGGCTCGGTTGGAGTCGAAAGCGCTTGCATGAGATTCGCGATCGGATCCGCCTGTACACGTTCAAGGGAATTGGCAACCACCACGGGACCCGCTTGGAAGCGGTCGGCATCCGCACACCGGAAGATCTGCGCCACTGGACGCCGGAGGCGCTGCACGCACAGATCGGCGGCCCGCCTGGCGCCATGCCGCTATTCGTTCCGAGGCTCGACTTCGTGCGGGTCTGGGTGCTCGCTGCGAGATCACGGGCAGGCTGACGGCATGCACAGAGCAAATCGCGACGTGGTTCAACTTCTGCGACGAGAGTTCATCGTCCAAGCGTCGATTGAAGAGGCGTGGAGACACCTGGCGAATGTTGAGGACTGGACCAGCTGGGCGCACCACATTCGAGCGGTTCAACTTCAGCCAAAAGGCGCCTTGACCCAAGCAACGGTCGGCCGATTTCATCTGACCAACGGAGTCAGGAGTACGTTCAGGGTGACCGAGTATCGACCCCCGCTGGGATGGACGTGGCAGGGCTCGTTTCTTTGGCTTTTGGTGGACTACGAACACCGCTTCGAGGCGGTTGCCGCGGATCGGACGAGGATGGTTTGGAGCGTGGCCTGTGAGGGCTTTGGAGCCTCGATTCTTGGTCGACTGTTTGCCCTCATCTATAATCGCAACCTGGACAAGGCCATCCCACGGCTGCAAGACGAACTGGCGAACAAGTAAAGCCGTCGATGGCACGCCCCTAGGTTTATTTAATGGGAGGCCTATTCTATGCGAGCCCTGATCTGTAGAGAGTTCGGTCCGTGGGAGCAGTTGAGCCTCGGTACCTTGGACGACCCGAGCCCGGGCGAAGGCGAGATCCTGATCGATGTCAGGGCTGCCGGGGTGAACTTCCCCGATCTCCTGATCGTGCAGGGGAAGTACCAGGTGCTGCCGCCGCTGCCGTTTGTCCCCGGGGCCGAGGGCGCGGGGGTCGTGTCGGAGGTCGGGCAGGGGGTCACCCGCTTCGAGATCGGCGACCCGGTGGTGGCGGTTGGCACCGGCTTGATCGGGTCTTTTGCCGAGAAGATGGTGGTCGCCGAGTCGGCGGCTGTGCCGGTTCCCAAAGGGATGGACTTCGAAACCGGAGCCGGCATCTCCATCACCTACGCCACCTCGTACTACGCCCTCAAGCAGAGGGCCCGGCTGGCGGAGGGGGAGACGCTTTTGGTGCTGGGAGCCGCTGGCGGGGTGGGGCTGGCCGCGGTCGAGCTGGGAAAGGAGATGGGTGCGAGGGTCATCGCGGCCGTCAGTTCGCAGGATAAGCTCGACGCGGCGAGGGCAGCGGGCGCCGACCTCGGGATCAACTACTCCGAGGAGCCCCTCAAGCAGCGGGTCAAGGAGTTGACTGAGGGCAGGGGCGCGGACGTCATCTACGACCCGGTCGGCGGTGACTACAGCGAACAGGCCTTCCGCGCGGCGGCATGGGAGGGCCGGCATCTGGTGATCGGTTTCGCCACGGGCGACATCCCGCGGATACCGCTGAACCTGGCGCTCCTGAAAGGCGCGAGTATCGTGGGGGTCTTCTGGGGCTCGTGGGTGGAGCGGGAGCCGGAGGCGTCGGCGCAGAACCTTCGGGAGCTCACGGAGATGTTCGAGAAGGGCGTTCTGCGCCCGCTCATCTCGACCTACCCTCTGGATCGGTACCTGGAGGCGTTCCGGGCGCTCGCCGAGCGCCGCGCTCGTGGCAAGCTGGTTCTTCTCCCGGGTTGACCACGTTGCGCGGACACGAACTCGAACCATGATCGGCCGGACCCTCTCCCACTTCGAAACCACCGCCAAGCCAGACGCGGTGCCCTTCGCCCAGCCCTTCGCCCAGCCCTTCGCCCAGGTTGACTCGACTCTGGCCCGCGCGTAATCTAACGCTTGACCCACGAACGGGCACACCTGGGAAAACCCAGGGCCTCGTGTCCGCACTGGAGGGACGATGACGCAGACTCGGATCCTTGCCCTCTCGGCTTTTGTCGCGCTGCTCTCGGCGGCCGTGGTCGAGGCCGATGAGTTCACCATCGAGGCTCGCTCAAATCTCGTCTTCAGCCCCGCCAACCTCACGATCCAAGTCGGCGACACGGTCACTTGGGTCAATCGAGGCGGGCGCCACAACGTCGCGGCCGACGACGGCTCTTTTCGGTGCGCCAACGGCTGCGACGGCGCCGGCGGCAACGGATCACCCTCGACCGATGGCTGGTCGTTCAGTCTGACCTTCAACGATCCTGGGATGATCCGCTACTTTTGCGAGGTCCACGGTGGCGTCAACGGCGTCGGGATGAGCGGGATCCTCACGGTCGAGGGCGATGACGCGCCGGAACCGCCGGATCCCGAGGTCCCCACGAAGTTCAACTCCGGCTTCGAGGAGTTGGACTTCGCCGACTGGGACGACCGCTTCTGCCCGTCGTGCAACGCCGTCACGGCGTTCCTGGCTCGCCGGCAGGTAGCGGCTCCGGCTCCTTCCTACCGAAGCGATCGGTCGGGAGTGCATGAGGCTCGTCTGATCGGTCCGGCGGGAACGGACTTCGATCTGGCGCTCGAGCGTTGGGACGGATCGGTCTGGCAGAGCGTGGCGACCAGTGATACTCGTGAGCCGTCCGCTGAACTCGTCCATCTGGGCGGCGCCGGCAGATACCGCTGGGTGGTGAGCTCGGAGTCGGGGCACGGCAATTTCCGGCTGATCTTTCGCGGGCCGAGGGCAGCGGCCGCCGATCCCAACGAGCTCCTTCAGACGAAGGAGGCCAAGAAGAAGGGCAAGTTCGGCCTGAAGCTGAACTTCGTTGCAGGGAGCCGCAACAAGGACTATCTGATCGACCTGCTGCAGCTCGACTCGAGCCAGTACGACGTGAGCTTTGTCATCCGGCTGGAAGCCGACCTGGTGGTCAAGGGCAAGAAGACGATCCTGCTGCAGCTGCGGAGTCGGAACAAAGACGTGGCTCATCTGCGGCTGCTGGCTCCGGAGACCGAGGGCGGTGACTTCAGGCTCCAGCTCCGGGCGCGGTCCGGTAGCCGGTCGCGGCTGATCGGCGAGATCGGCCTCAAGACCGGCAAGTTCGTCAAGCTTCGCCTGGTCTGGGCTGCGGCGAGCGCCGAGGGTGCGGCGGACGGGCTCGTGCGGCTTTTCCGCAAGAAGGCGAAGCTCCTCGAGGCGGTGGACCTCGACAACGACGGCGATCGGGTCGTCGAGCTGCGCCTCGGTCAGGTGAGTAAGACCAAGCGCGCGATGGCCGGTTGTGTCTTCATCGACGTTCTGAAGTCCAGCTTCCAGGAGTGAGTCGCCCCCCTCCCGCATTATTCATGGTCTCAGGGCACACCGGCCGCCGAGGTGAGGCTTCCCTTGGCCTCGATCCGCACCTCGACCTCGGGGGCGACCCTGATGAACAGAAGGTTCGGCCGGTAGAGGCCCCAGTCGGCATACGGCACGATGAAGGTCGCCGAGGCCGAAACCACGTCACCGTCCTGCTCGACCTGAACTGGAATCGAGAAAGGATGCTCGTCGCCATGGATCGAGAGCGTGCCCACAAGTGTCAACTCGCTCGCTTCCGTCTCCGATAACGCTCCCTCGACCCCCGTTGGTCTGAAAACGAAAAGCGGATAGCGCGCACTCTCGAGCACCTTCTTGTGCATGGTCTTGTCGCGCCTCTTGTTGCCGGTATCGGCCTTGCGAGCGTCGATCCTCAGCTCGCCATCGGCCACGCCGCTATCGAGATCGAAGCGAATCCGGCCGGACACGAGAAAGAGCTTACCCCGCACCTTGTGACCGGTGGCATCGAGCACGAAGTCGATCTCGGTCGCGGCCGGGTCGAGGGTCAGCACCTGCTCTGCGGCGAACACCGTGCCGGCCAGCGCCCATGTGACAAGGACGGTCTGAGTGATGAGTCGGATCATAGTGAGACGCCGGACCGGCACGATTCTCGCTTCAACCGGCGGAGAAGGATCAAGAACCTGACCCAACCCAACCTTGCAGTAGTCCGCATTGACCTCACCTCCGTAGTTATTGTAGGCCGCTTCATCGATGAGGAACAGCACTCGTACAGCGCACCGGACGGCAGCGGCGGTAATTTTTTCCGTCCTGTTTCTGATACAGGGCTGTGCCCTCGATTTCTCCGGCGACAATTTCCAGCGCTTTCGCATCTTCTTCAAACTCACCGAGACCCTCGCCGAGGGCGAAACCAGGCTGGTGCACAGCTGGTTTTTCCCATCGGCAATCAAGGTGCGCAAGCGCTGGGTTCGGATCTCCGGCCGGCTGAGCGAACCTGCGGAAGGGGGGCTACCCGCCGAGGTGACGGTCGTTGCTCGCTTTGAGGATGTAGACTCCGGAAAGCAGCAAGCCCGGGTCTCGATCAAGGCCAGGATCGAGCAAGACGGCACATTCTCGGCCAGAAAAAAGCTCAAGAAGAACATCTCGGCCAACTCGCTGATGATGGTAACGATCGAACCCGGAGGCAGCGATCTCGAGGCGAACACCGGACTCGCGCTCTGTGTCGATCTGGTCGAGTCCAAGAAGGACCTCGGCACGATTCCCGACTGTTTGGAAAGTGACGACAACGGTGGAGATGGACCGGAAGCCGTGACCCTGACCCAGTTGCAAACTTCTCTTTTCACGCCCACCTGCGCGGTTGCCGGCTGCCACAGCGCGGCCACCGCGCGTGCAGGGCTGGTACTCGAGGCCGGGCGTAGCTTTGGCGAAACCGTCAACGTGGCCTCGAGCCAGCTCCCCGAGTTCGACATCATCGAACCGGGGGACCCGGAGAGGAGCTACATGGTCAAGAAGCTGCGTGGGGACGACGACATCAACGGCGAGCGCATGCCCGAGGGTGGGCCTTTCTTGAGCGACGAGGTGATCGCCCAGGTGTTCTCCTGGATCAACGCCGGCGCGCTCGATAACTAGGGAGACTCGCTCAGTGAGCCGTCGAATCATGCCGCGTTTGCCGCTCGCCCTACTCTGTTTCCTGGCGACGCTTGCGTCTCCGGCTTCTGCCCAGATTCTCCTCGACTCGACCGAGCGGCTGGAATGGGATCGCCCCGAAGCTTGGGCAATGAAGTACTTCACCGCTGTCTCCATGACCGGCGGATACGCCGGCTCAGAAGGGCTCGACAGAGGCGCAATCTCGATCGCCTTCGAGGCCGGCTGGGTACCGAGCTTGAGTGAAGAGGAAAGGCGCGTCGGTTTCGTCGGCAGCAAAGTCGAAGACCTCAACCGGACGTCCGGCTTCGGCCGCGTGCGCGCGGGTTTCGGTCTCCCCGCCGGATGGGTCTTGACGTTGGGCTATGTCCCGCCGGTCGAGATCGGCGGCGTGACCCCTGAAGTTCTCAACCTGGCGCTGGGTCGAGCCCTCCTTTCGAAGCCGAGGTGGACCCTGTCGGCTCGGGTCAGTGCTCAAGCCGGTGTGCTCACCGGCGACCTGACCTGTCCCGCGAACATCGTCGGCTCGACCGACACGACAATCAATCCCGACAACTGCCTGGAGCCGTCGAATGACGAGATCACGATGGACTACGTCGGGATCGAGTGGACCTACAGCCGCACAGGGAGTGACCGCTGGCGCCCCTACGTGGCAGCCTCGGCGAACTACCTCGATCTCGAGTTTCAGGTTCGGGCGCGCTACAGCCTCTTTCTGGACCGCGGGCGCCTGCAGGCGGATGGTTGGACCTATACGCTGGCGGCGGGAACCCGATATCGGGCGGGCAACCGGCTCACGCTGGCCGGCGAGGTCTTCTACGCGCCGCTGGACGTCGTGCGCGATGTCACCCGCGGCTCACAAAACGACCCTCTCGTCACTGCGCGCTTGCTGATCGAGTACCGCGTTCGCTAGCCACGTGACCAGCAAGAACTCAGCCTCTGCGCTCTCTGTGAGGTCGCCAGGACTGGCCTTTCCGGACGCGATGTTGATCACTCGACCGTTTCCGGCCTCAGAACCCTCGATCGGTGCCATCGGAGAATAGCGCCAGCCCTCGGGACGCCTGAGAGCGTCCACCGCAACCTGTCGGATCAACCCGAAGAGCAGTTCGTAGAGCTCCCAGGTGTTGACGAAGTAATCGAGGAGGTCCTGATCGCCGAGCCCCTCGAGCCTCACCGAAGGCAAACTGCGAATCCCTTCCATTTCCCCTTCCCACGACGCCCAATCCTAACGTCGACTCATTCCGCTCTCATTCGCTGCATGAATCCCTTGCCTGCGTCCACGATGATCTTACCCTTCTCGGCATCGCCCGGCCCGACAAGCGCGGGACAGATCTTCGGGCATCAGCACGGAGGCCGAGCTACTGCATCGCCGGCTAGCGCGGCAGGATGGCCATCTGCCGGGACACGGCGACCACGTCACCGGTCTCGTCCCAGATCACACCGTCTTCCTCCAGATACCCACCGGCAATGTGGTCGGTGGTGAACCACTCGCCCAGCCAGCCAGGCACCGGACGCTTGTGCACGTGCACGGTCAGCTCGATCGTGGGCACCGATGTCAGCGCGATACCGCAGTTGAAGACCGGCGGTGGGAAGCAGTCCGCGAGCAGCGGCAGAGCTCTGGTGTCCACAGGCCGGGCGTCCGCGAACCTGGCCCAGCCGCCCATCTCGGCTCGTCCGTGGGGCCGGCCCACGGCGAAGCCCGCGTGGGTTGGGTGCAGCCGGATCTCGACCCGCTCGGTAATCGGGGGAGGGACGAATCCGCCAGGGGTAGGTGCCGGGGCTATACAGTTCTCCGGTGGTGGTAGGTCGGGCAGCCCGGCTTCGTGACAGAGGCCGGAGGGGGGAGACTCCGACAGATGGCCGAAGGTGCCGAGAATCTGGGCGATCACCCGGTCACCCTGACGAAGCTCGGCCCGAGCGGTGGCGTGTCGCCGCCCAGCTTTCAACAGTTCCCCCTTCAACTCCGCAGGTCCCGGGCGGGCCGCCGCCAGGTAGTGGGCGGTGATCGTAATGGGGTCGGGCCTGCCGGTCAGCTCGATGAGCGCTGCCGTGGCGATCGAGAGCAGGTAACCGCCATTGGGGGTACCGGCGAAATCCCACCCGTCTTGGATCTCGGCCTGCCATCGGCCGTCGTCGACACGCTGGAGAGCGACGGCCCGGTCGAATTCAGTGCTTGCAGAGTCGCTGTTCACCGTGACCTCCCCGAGTCGCTCAGGCGCGACGAGCTCAAAACCCGCTGCCCGCTTGCCTTCCGGAATGATTGCGGGGTCCAAGGCGTCCCACCGCAGGCCCGCGCTCTTCCAACTTCCCCCACATGCCGGTCGAGACGTAGCGCTCACCTGAGTCGCTGAGAATCGTGACGATGGTCTCGAAACGCCCTTCGGCGGCGACTTCGAGCGCCGCATGAACGTAGGCCCCTGAGGACGGACCGACAAAGAGTCCCTGCCGGGACAGTTCCCGACAGATGCCCACCGCCTCGTCCAGGGTCACCTCGATCCGACGGTCGATCAGCGAGCTGTCGAGGATCTCGGGTACCAGATCGCCCGGGTGACCCAGCGGTTTGAGTCCCTCGATGCCGGGAAAGATTTCCGGCACCGCGATCGCGATGTGGAGGTCAGATCGTGCTCGCCGCAGCCGCCGGCCCGAACCGCCCAAACCGAGAGATCGCGATCGAGCGGGCTGGAATCGTCGCCGAAGTCGAAGTACTTGGACTGGATCCGCAGAATCCCCTCTCCCTCGGTCACCGGAAGTGCGGTGTTGAAGGTGATCGATGCGGGGAAGGCGGGCTCGGACGCCGCCGCGAGCATCCCGGTGGAGAGAATAGCGGCAAGCAGGAGCTTCCGCATCGGAGCGCTCTTGCCGTGCTCTTTCATGACCCTTCGGGATTCCTTGAGCTCTGGCATCGTCATGGCTCGATGGCTGCCACGCTGTTCGGCTCGAGGGCGGGCACCTCGTCGGTGTGAAAGTGAAGCGCGCCGTTGACCCGCATCCTCACGCCGGCTGCGGCAATCTCAGCGACCTTTTTCTCGATCTCCTCTGACAGGTTCACCAGGAGCAGCTCCTGGTCCGTCGCGCTGACCTTGAAGAGAGCGCGCTCCTCGTTCTCGGCACTGACCGTTCCGACGGCGGTAACGTCGATCGCGCCGGGCGTGAACCCGGCCTTTCGAATCGCCTCAGGGATGCTCGAGAAGTCAATCGACTCGCCCTCTGAGGCACTCAGGGACGCGGAGCCCACTGCCATGTTGATCTCGATAGAGCCCACTCCCCGGACCTTCTTGAGCCGCTTCTCAACGCCAAAGGCACAGAAGGGGCAGGACATACCCTCGACGACCACGGTGGCACTCTCGACCTGTGCGTGGGCGGGGACGAAAGGGAGAAGGACCAGGCATGCAAGCAAAGCAGCGCTCTTCTGAAGGGCTCGTAACGTCATTTCAGTGACCTCCTTGTTCTCTTTTCTCTGTCTTCTCAGGCTTCTGGTTCCTCTCCAGGGCCTCGAGGATCGGACACTCGCCGATGGGACCACGCCCACTGCAGCAGGCGGTTAGTTCGGCGAGGGCCTGCGTTATCCGCTCAAGGTCGGCAATCTTGATCGCGATCTCGGTGATCTTGGCCTCGGCCCGCGATCTAACTTCGGAAGCGCTGCTTGTCTCGTCGACTCGGAGGTTGAGGAGCTCTTGGACCTCCCTGGCGAGAACCCCAGATCCTTGGCCCGTCGGATGAACCGGATGCGGGCGATGGCCTCCTTCGGGTACTGCCGATACCCGGACTCGCGGCGCGGGGGTTCCTCGAGAAGCCCCTTCCGCTCGTAGAAGCGGATCGTTTCGACCCCTACATCCGCTCGTTTGGCGACCCGGCCGATGGTCAGTCCATCCATGGTCCGTTCCTCCTCATCGATTTCCATGATAAACCCCGTACTATAGTACGGAGTCAAGGGTTTCTTCGGACCTGTTACGGGCTCAGTTGAGCGTCTTCCTTAATCGGAACTCAACAATTCGGCGTCGTCCACGGTGCCGCTGGTAAACTCGCATACCGAGGATCGGCGACGGAGGCGGCGGAAAAGAGATATTGACGTCCACGACGGCCAACGCGGCAAGGCAAAGACTGGTTGGCCCATGATTCGACACCCCAGCCGTAAGGGCGTTTGATTCGCCCTCGCCTGCGACATCTACATCGTCGTTCCCATTGCCAGTGAGATTGCCTCTCGACCAGCTCTTGGAGTTGATGCCCGATGTTGTTGCGGCACTTCTCGACGTAGTGCTGGTTGATGTCCAGTCCGACAATCCGAAGGTCGCGCTCGACGACGAGTTCCCGATTCTTGAGCAACGCGCTGCCGGTGCCGATGCCCACATCCAGCACTCTGGCTCCCACCCTCAGCCGCTCGAGCACCGCCTTGTACCAGGCAGCAGTGAGCCGCACCATCATTGCATCGTAGATCAAGGCCCTCATCACGACACTTCTCCTTCGAAACTGCAAGTTTATCTGTCGCCACTCCGTGATGAACTAGGAGAAGGGCTACGCAAGGCCCAGAATCGGCTTCCGGTCAGCGATCATCCACTTCCTCGGCAAGCGACCCTTCACGAGAACCGAGCTCGATTTCAGAGAAGCTGAAGGCGATTCTGGAGTCGCGACAGCGGCCCGGGGTCATGTCCTAATAGCGTGTGGGCGCTGCTAGCATGTTGGACATAATGAATCAAAGCGCTAAGAACAAAGCGCCAGAACGAGCGAGGCGAGCGCTCCGCCGCTGGCTGACTGCGGATTCGTGGCAGGTGGAAGACCGAATCGGAGAAAACGCTCTGTGGGCAATAGCCGCTCGGGACCCCAACGACAAAACTCTAGTGTTCGTAGTGCCCCAACACCATCAAGACGTCCTGGTCATTTACGGCTACCTGAAGGTTTCTAACCAGCGAACGGCCCGCCTAGAGAAGATGAGCAAGAAAGAGCGTGAGAACATTCTATGGTCTTTCCGGTCTTATCTTCTCTCTGCAGGGATCATGTTCAGCGGTTTCAAGATTCCGCTCGAAGTAGTGAGACTGGCGGTGCCGATCTACCTAGAGGATCTGAGTCGGACAAGCCTCATGGATCGCGCTCGGAAGGTTCTTTCCGGGCTTGCAATGATCAGCGGCTTGCTCGGGCAATCCCTTGGCGAAGCGAGCGATCCCGAAGAAGGCCAATCGTTTGATTTCGATTCTCTGGAGATCAACTAGCAAGCAGCCAACAACTCCGCCATGCTCCAGGGCTTGCGGGTTAGGCCAGCGACCATCGCCGGAGTGCAACCGCTTAGACTTCGGTGCGACCGGCAGAAGTTGTACCAAGCGAAGTAAAGCGCAAGCGCGGCTCTGAAGTTTTTCCACTTCCGCGAGAATGAGATCGTGAGGCGCGTCAGCCTCCGAATGTGCATCCGCATCGTTAGGTTGCTGCGCTCAACGTGCGACGTGCAGACTCGATCCCAATTCGGATCGCCATGTACGTAGGTTTTCTCAGTGCTTATTATGGACGGCGGACTGTACCGCCGCTCGTTCTTGTCCTCATGCCCGTACTTCTTTGTCAGCATCGCGTAGTCGGTGCGCGTTCCCAGGTGATAATTGACCGCATCGGGGTAGGCTGGGAAGCCGTCCGTGGTGAGCTGAAACCGTCCGCTCGTGGCTCGCTCTAGCTTCTCCATGAAGGCGTCGGTATTGAGTGCGGTCCTGCGGCCCAGGTGCCACGCCAGGACAAGCTTGGAATCCCGCTCGATACCGACGAAGGTGTAAGCGTCCCCGAGTTGCGCGTCGTGAATGCGCTTCTTGACCTTGGTCTTTTCTTTCATTCCGACGAAGCCCCAAATCTCGTCTGCCTGTACGTCTTTGACGGGGACACCCTTGATCTTCTCCGCTATAAAACGCTCGCAGCGCTCGCCAATGTAGACCATGAGGCGGAGGATCGTGTCTCTGTGAACGCCTGTCACCCGCTCGATAGAGCGCACAGCGCTACCCTCGACTAGCAAACTCAGAACGAGTAGCACCTTGTCCATCTTGATGCGCATGTCCCCGAGGGGCTTGTCTCTCGGCTCGACAAAGGTCCGGCTACAGGGCTTGCAGCGCCAGCGTGCGCGGCGGGCCGGCCTGTGGAGAAACCGGCGATTCGGCGGCCTATCCTAGCCGCGCCTTGAAATCGGCCTATGATAGCGGTTGGAGGTGGAACATGGCGCTAAGTGAGTACGAACGAGACAGAGGGCAGGACCTTCTCGACCGCCTGCAAACGGACTACGACTTGAAAAGGCGTGGGCTGAAGGGAGCCATGCGCGATCTACTGGTGGACGCTTGCAGGGCTGCCGAAGTCAGCAGCGAAAGTATCGACCTCGAAGAACTTGCCTGGGAGGCACGCAAGATCTACCAAGAGATGGGCTAGCCACACACTATTAGGACACCACCCGGCCCGGAGCCGGTCATCGAGCCGACGTCGAGCGACAACCCGCCGAAACCCCCCGGATTCGGGGCCTATTGA
>JADFQD010000205.1 GCA_022561975.1 Acidobacteriota bacterium | reverse complement strand
GGTAGGGTGGTCTCTCTCCGCGATCAGAGATCTGTTTCCCTAGGTGCTTCTCTTGGACTCGCTCCTATCCTTCGTGACTGGTTTCGGTCTGGCGAGCGGTGCCGGGGCGCGGGCCTCGGTCGCGGTTCTGATTCTGGGTCTCTTCCACTACACGCCCTACTTCGAGCTGTCCGAGCGCTGGCTCTGGATCGCCAGCCCGCAGACGATGGTGGTGCTGGCGATTCTAGTTGCAGTTGAGTTCTACGTCGACGCCCACCCGGAGCTCGGACGATGGGGCGATGTGGCCGCCTACCTGCCGAAGTTGGTTGCGGGCTTCTTGGTCTTCGCCGCCGCCACCGGGGCGGTGGACGACAGCCTGCTCAAGCTCGGCGCCTCGGGGCTGCTTGGCGGAGGCACTGCCGTTGGCGTGCACTGGCTGCGCAACCTGGTGCGGGCGCCGTTTCGAGACCATGCCGAGGAGATCCACCATGGCTTCGGCAAGTTCGCCAGCCTCGGCGAGATGGGAGTGGCGGCGAGTGTTTCGGTGAGCGCGCTGGCCTTTCCACCGGTGGCCTTGATTCTCCTCGCTGTGCTCTTCGCGGTCGCCTTCTGGATAGCGCGCTACCTGGATCGCCGGCGCATGGCTTGTGTCCACTGTGGCCTACCGATCCGTCCCGGAGCGGTGGTGTGCAAGCACTGCGGTGGCGATCAGGTCAAGGTAGGCTCGGCGGTCTAGAGAACCTTGGTTCTCGGAATGTTCACAGATGTGACAAGGTTTTCATGCAGCGGGTCTGAGTTGAGCGAGTTGGAAGGAGTGGTCAACGCATCGACCGATGGTTTGTAGGGCTCGTCGGAGCTTGGTGGGTGTGTTGGGCTGATGGTTGGCAAAGAGCGGTGGGATGACGCGTTCGGCGAGCTTGGAGTAGAAGACGGCAAACATCAGCCCATCGTGTGTAAGGCGGTAGCGCAGGCGGCGCGGGAAGCGTTCGATCAGGCCGTGAAGTCGTAACCTTCTGAGGTCGTAGGTCATCTGTCGGTCGCTGTAGTCGATGCCGAGCAGTCCGGCGACAAGGGCACGAAGGCTCCGGTTGTTGAAGCCGGCGACGGCATGCAGCGTCTGACAAAGAGCGCCGGCCAGGGCCATGGCGCGTGGGTCCCCGAAGCGAATCGCTCCGGTTCTTTGGCCCTCTCTTACGTAGGGCTGTTGGATCCGCTCAAATAGAGTCGGTCCGATGGCACAGCTCTGGCCGGCTGACTCGACCTCTAGGATACGACGATTCGCGGCCCGAGCCTTGTCTTGGAGCGCAGGAAGATTCTCGAGACGGCGCTTGACACCGAAATCGTCCGGACGATTGACGACCGTCTCGATGCGCAAAGCGCGACCGTCCTTGAGGTACTGCTTGATGCGCGAGTTCTTGTAGAAGAGATTGATCCGGACATCGACTCCGCGGGTGACGACCTTGGTCTTGAAGATCTCTTTGTGCTTGCGCGGCCGCCCCATGCGCACCGGCCGGCCGGAGAAGATCAGCTCCACCTCATGCGGCCGCCCCAGGCCGAGATTGTCGCGCACGATGGCTTCAAAGAAGCTGCGAGCGTAGCGTGACGCATCGAAGACCGTGGTACGGGCCACTTCGATCTGGCGCATCGAAAGCTCCCACCAGTAGCCGGCAGCTCGATCTCGATCCGTCAACGGCCGCGGCAGTCGCCGCATCCAGCGGTCGAACAGCTTCTGGATCTGTAACGGCCCGAGGCGGTCGCAAACAGCCTGCAAGGCGGCCGGATCCTCACAGCTGGCAAAGCCGTTGGACAGCGGCGTGAAGTCGATCCCCAACGTCTCCGCCTGTCGCTTGGCCCACTCGTGGCCGTTGCACCACAGCTTGATTGGGTACGGAAAGTAGGTGCAGATCTTGATGAAGCACTCGCCGAACTCTTCGTCGAGGATGTAGAAGTAGTAGCACGTCACGCGCCGGTCCGCCTTGACGAAGTCGAACCAGGGCGCACCCGAGCGCCTCGGCTCTTTGCGTCGATGGCACGCGAAGACCCGCTGAAACTCCTGCGCCACCCCAACCGCCACGACGCCGCAACGTCCCTGCTTCTCAGCAGTTCGCAGCAATGGACGCACCCGATCGATCTTGCGCTCCCGCTTCTTGAACTGAATCAGGGGCACTTCGTTGTCCTCGGTGAACTGCCGGACATCCGCTCGAAAGCGCGTTCCGATCTGCTCCATGACGGCCGGCGAAGGAATGGGCTGATCCAGATGCTGCGTCATGAAGTTCACCACCTGGCCCCCTACCTGAAGATTCGGCACGTAGCCGTTGAGGTAGATTCGATCCAACGACTCGATCTCCAAACCGACATGTTTCTCGAGCAACTCGGCTACGCTCACCATCGCTACCTCCAGTCCAAGACCGACAGCCTCTCATCAAACACTCTCGGCGGTCAGAGGCGGAGCCTCACTAGCAGCCCGTGGTAAAAGTCGGTAAGGGTCTTGCATTGAGAAATGCGTGTAGGAAGGTCCAGAACGGTCAACTCGGAGAGGCATGAGCGATGGCGATGGGACGTCGGGAGAAGTCGAGCCAGGACACGCTATGGGTGGAGACGGGTGAGCTGGCGAGAAGCCCTGGTCAGCCCTTCTACGAACGGCTGAACGGGATTCTGAACGAGGGGGGTTTCGACGAGTTCGTCGAGGGCCTGTGCGCGAAGTTCTACGCCGAGCGTATGGGCCGGCCATCTCT
>JADFQD010000204.1 GCA_022561975.1 Acidobacteriota bacterium | reverse complement strand
CGCCACTTCGTTCCTCGACTCCTTTGTAAACTCGGGCCGTCCCCCGCCCGACTGGGAAACCTCTACCCCTTGACATACCGCCTCCTAATGAGTGGCACCAGAGAGGGAGAGGGGGGTTCCGTAGCGACCCTTCATCTCGGCGTCAATCGAAAGAATCCTTTGCTTGAGTTGCCGATCCTCCCGAACTCGTTTGGTCTCTCGGCGGCAACGTCGAGCGTAGTATCCGCTCGGCGACACGCCGAGGACTACGCAAACGCGAAACACCGAGTGAGCACCGGACAGGCGCTCGACGACTGGGTACTTCACAGCCGCCGATCCGAGAAGATCGCCAATGCTTTTTTAGGATGTCTCGCTCTTCCCGCGTATCTCGCAGCTCCCGATGCAGACGGCGATTCTCTCGCTCTGCCTCTGACGGTGCTGAGATCTCGTGCCCCGCAAGCTTCCTGCGCCATTTGCGAAGCTGGTCCGGCCGCACGGCTAACTCCCGAGCGACCTCGGCCACTGGCCGAGATCCCTCGAACGCCAAGCGTACCGCCTCATGCTTGAACTCGTCGCCAAATCGTCGTCGTCTCGATCCCATCTGTGAACTCCTTCCTGGCCATTCTTAGGCCTTTCTAGGTGCCACAAAATCGGGGCTATGCCGAGTTCGGGACTATGCGGAGTTGGCCTTGAGAACCGCGTACGTTTGGGTGATCCGGTGGCGTAGCACTCCGCATAGTCAGAGGGCCGCGAAGAAGGCGAGACGGTGGTCGCTGGCCGTGGAGGCGCTGCCCGGCGGTGGGATCTCCAGCACCCTTCTGGGCGGACGCCTTCATCATCGCGCCAATGAGGCTGAACAGGTCATGGAGACTATGCGGAGTGCCGAGAGATTAGCGGACGCAAATGCTCGGTCATCAACTACTTGCTGCTGCGGCCTTCGCAGAGCTCCGCATAGTCGGGGCAACTCCAAGATGCCGTGCTTGGCGGCGGTCTTGCCGGTCGCAACACTCGTCCAGATCACCGGCGAGAGCGGAATGTCGGCAAGGGTTTCGATCTTGCCCCAGGCCGCGCGGCCTTTGAGCCGCTTCATGCGAGGCATCGAGCCCTCTTCGATCAGCCGGTCGATGATCTTCCAGTCGGCGCCATCGACGCCGATCACGACAGCCTGCGTACCCAGGTCCCGGGCCAGGTCCGGGCCGCCACACGAAGTGACGCAAACGAGGAGGACGACCGCGAACGCGGTGCCGAGAGTGCGCGGAGACATGATCGCCCGGAATCTTACTTGGTCCCGACTCGGTCACGGCACCCGGGCTAAGGGTTCTCGCGCCTTTACGGTTCGAATTCGATGACCAGATCCTCCCACGTCTGGATGAACTCGTCGTTCTCCCTGACGGGCATCCATCGGGTGCCTTTTGCTGCCGTCAGGGCGGCCTCGTCGAAGCCGGTGCCGACCGGCTTGCCGGCGAGCTTGACCTCCTTGACGTCGCCATCGACGCCGATCAGCACCTTGACCCGGACCTTTGCTCTCAGCGCTTGCCGGCGAGCGGCCATCGGATACCTGGGACGCGGCAAGCGGATGAGCAGCGGCTCCGTCCTCTGGACGATGTTGGGTTCGGGCTCGGGCCGGCTGACCGGGGGTGCCGGTGTTATCTCTTCCTCTATCTCCGGCAAGTCGAAGCTGTCTTCGAAATCGGCAGTGAAGTCCTCGACTTCGGGGGCGAACTCCGGGGCTTTCTCGATGGGCTGGGCTTCAGTGAACCGACTCGATTCGAGAGACACTGTGCTTTGCTCGATGTCGGCTGGTTCGGGCAGCTCCGCGGGAGTTTCTGCTACCGAAAGCTCGGATGGCTGCCGCGGTGGTTCGGACACTTCTACGGCAGACTCTCCGGCCTTCGGGATCAGGCCGGCCACGATGGAATCCTTGTGGTTGAACACGGTGATCCAGAGAATGGCGATGGACACTACACCGAAGGACATGCCGAATCCCACCAGGAATGGATCGCGCCGGGAAGTCACTTCCGGCTCGGCCTCGACCGGGGTGACGTTCGGTTCGAGAAATGGCGCGCGGATCGTGGAGAAGTCTTTGTCCAACTCCAGGCCAAACGGATCGTCAAACTCGGCGGTGTCCACATCGCTGAGAAGTCCTTGGCTTTTCGTGTCTTCGCTGTGCATCGTACGGCCCTCTGATGGACAGCCGGGTCCTAGGTGGTCACCTTGAAGATCTTGTCGTGCTCGCGGGCGTGTTCGATCACCTTGATGCCGATCCGCTGACCCGGCATCGCCACCTCGATCGCCTGGTTGTCCAACTGCATCGACTCGACGACCTGGGTGAAATCACTGGTGTGACCCTGGATGTGGATGGTATCGCCGGCCTGCAGGTTTCCCGTGGTGATCTCGATGCGACTTTGCATGACGCTGGGGCAGCAAGCCTTCTGAACGTCCGTTATGGTAACATGGTGTAATCTAAAAATCAGGCGTCGAATCACACCTGATTGAAATGACCCGCATGCCGAGCTACGATACCGAGATTAGCCACCTCGACGAGCGTTTTACACTGACGGAGTCGCCGAGCAACGATGAGTCAATTTCCAGCTCCCCCGATTCTTGGGCTTTTGCTCGCGGCGATTTCGATTTCGACGCTTTCTTTGGTCCTTTCTTTCTAAAAGAAAGGACGTACAGTTCCTACGTCAGTCGGCTGCGCCTCGTGTCGTCTCGTGCCTCCCATACCCCCACACC
>JADFQD010000108.1:5716-13266 GCA_022561975.1 Acidobacteriota bacterium | reverse complement strand
GCCCGGCAGGCCGGCTGGATGCCGACCTGCTCGGAAAGCTCACGCGCGGCCATCAGGAACTCTTCCCGTCGTCGAAGCTCAATCCCAGCAGCCCGGCAACTTTTCCCTGGACATCGAGGATCAGATGAGCTTTGCGCAGATCGTCATGCAAACGGTCCACTTCACGCTCGAGCTTCTCGACCTTCTTGGCCAGAGGGTTGACCGGCGTGGGCTTGCGCCCCCGGCGCTTGGAAAGCCCGGCCAGAGACCCTGTGCGCCGGGCCTTGCGCCACGAGGCCAGGTGCGAGGAATACAGACCCTCACGCCGCAAGAGCCGGCCCACTTCACCGGACGCTTCGCACGCATCGGCTTCCTCGAGGACGCCGAGCTTGTACTCGGCCTTGAAGCGCCGACGGTGCGCCTTCTCAGGCGTCTCCGGGTCGGGTACGGCGGTTGCTCCAGATTCAGGGGAGGGGCTCTCGTCGCTACGCTCCTCGTGCCCCTCCCCTGAGGCCGGAAATCCCGGCTCTTCCAGCGCTACTAGACTCTGCTTCGGGTTCATTGTCATTTCGTCTCACCTCCATCCGCCCTACTCTATTTCTTGGCGAGGCTAGTGTCTCAGCTACGTTGGCAGAAAGGGCGCCGCCGCGCTTCGAAGCTGCCCCCGACGCTCTCCTCTCCTGAGCCACAGCTCGCCGACAACCGGCCCCCCTCCGGCGACGGGCATTCGTGCGCCCGGTCGAGGCTCCAAAGCGCGCGGTGAGGCCCAACGGCCTGCCTACCGTGGCACTCTGGCCAGGTTGCCCCTCCGGTTGCCACCACCAGCCCTCGACGAGGCTGTTTTGAGCTCGGACGACTCATCCAACGGAAGCTGCCGCCTGCCACACTGCCGTGGGCGCGAAGCAACACCCTCCTATGTGGCCGTGAGTGTCAAGTCCTCCTTTTTCCTCGGTGTCATCTCCTCTTGGCAGTGTCGACCTTCAGCGCACCGAAGCGCGGAAGCGTCGGGGCGGCGTGACTCGAGCGAGGGCTTCCCGGGAGAGTTCGGACTCTCAGAGTCCCGAACAACCTCCTATCCGTGCGGACACAGGTCCGACACAAGCTGCTTTGTTCGCTCATGGACGAACTCACGGAAGCGCGAGCGTGGACGGTTCCATCTATCACTCCGGTCTCTTCGACCCGGGTGTTGCACGACACGTCCACACTCGCTCGAGATCTCACGTCGGCCTCTTCGCTCTGCGCAACCCTCGCTACGCCTTCAGGATCGCGCCTTCGGGAATCACCCCCTGGTCCAGGTAGCGCCAGAGCGCCACGAGGAGTTTCCGTGCCAGGGCCACGATGCCGACGCGCCGGGAGCGGCGCGTCCCGCTACCGTAGCGACGTTCAAACCACAGAGACAACTCACTCTGCGGCTGGAACCGAAGCCAACACCAGGCCAGCTCGATCATCATCGCACGCACCCAACGGCTGCCGGCCTTGCTGATGCCTAGCTCTTGGTCCATCTCGCCACTGCGGTACGGCGTCGGCACGAGACCCGCCAGCGCGCCGACCTGCCGGCGATTCTCGAACCGCCGCCAGGCAAAGAACTCCATCGCCAGCAACCACGAGCCGTTCTCTCCGATCCCCCGCAGCCGCATCAGACGACGCAATGTCTCCACACTCTCGGACTCCGACTCCTCCAGGACTTGCTTGCGCTGAGCCCGTAGCTGGCGAATCTGCTCCGCCACACACTCCATCCGCGCCCACTCCCGCTCGAGCCGACTGCGCAGACTCGCCGGTAGGCAAGACGAGTCCCACAACCGCACCTCTGAGAGCCGCGCCAGGAAGTCCGATTTCACCTTCATCCGCACACCCTGGCTGGCCAACAGGCCCTTGATCCGATTCACGTGTCGCGTGCGCTCCTTCTTCAGCGCCGCGAGCTCCCGGTGGCACTGGCGCTGATCTTCCTCTTCGACGCTCGGCACTAGGCACTCAGCAGCCTCTTGACTGGACCGACCCGCCCCAACGCGAACCGGCCTACATAGCATCTACTCTGCTATTCTGCCCCGGAGACTCCGGCGATGCTCGAGGCGTACGACTTCACGGGGATCGACACGCTGGCCGACATCGGAGGCGGCAACGGATCGCTGCTTATCGGAACATTGAAACGGTATCCGGAGCTCAAGGGACTGTTGTTCGACCTGGGTCACGTCGCCGACCGTGCCGAAGAAGCGATCCCCAGGGCCGGTCTGGCCGACAGGTGCGGCGTTCAACGAGGAAGCTTCTTCGACGCCCTGCCGCAAGGCGCCGGAGCATACCTGTTTCGGCACATGATCCACGATTGGTCCGACGAGCGTCGATCCAGATCCTCCGCAACTGCCGCGAGGCCATTCCGGCCGACGGGCGGGTGCTGGTCGTGGAGCCCAGCGTACCCCCGGGCAACGAACCCTCCCCCGCAAAAGACATGGACGTTCAGATGCTCGTCTACCCCGGCGGGATGGAACGCACCGAGGACGAGGACAGGACCTGTTCCAAGAAGCGGGTTTCGAACTCAGCAGCGTCACGCCGACGCCATAGCCGGTCAGCCTGATCGAGGGCCGGCCGATCTGATCCGACCATGTTGGAATGTGAGACCTGACCCCCACTTGTAGGCGACGGCGGCGGCTACCGCTTCTTGGTCACGCGTAGCCTGTAGGACTCGACGGTTAGGACTCCCGCGGTATCGGCGATGGAAATGTCGACCAAATAGCGTCCGCGAGGCACTTTGATCGCCTCCGCTTCGATTCTGTTCTGTTTGAGGAAATCGGCTAGCTTGCCTGTCAAGTCACGCTTCAACCGCGGGAACCTCTCCCGTTTCGCCACGATGCTGACGGTGCTCATGTCAACGTCGCTGCCCTGCGAGTTGGGCTCGAAGCGAATGAAGAAAGCCGTGGGAGACGACATCTCGATGGTCGGTCCTTCGGGTGTCTGGATCACGGTGGGGCGCTCGACGGTGATCATGGGGCCGAGAGAATCCCCGCGAGGCACGTCCAGGATCACCCAGTCTTCGCTGGCTACCCTGAGCTCGGCCGCGTCCTCCTCGGAGAAGAGCCAGATCTCCTGCGCGGTGTCGACGACCTGTTCCGTGGCTGGACTGCAGGCCCACGTAATAGAGCCGAGCAGAACCGCTATCGACCAAGCGTGTCTTGAAAGTCGCTGGTGGTACATGACAGCTGCTCCTGTACGAATGGTCTCGCGAGAATGCTGCAGACCCGCCGACTGACGTTAGTATTCACGTCAAGGATAAAGGAGATGTCAAGAAGTGCAAGCGATCGATTGTTTTGTCTAGGCCTGCTTGTGTTTCTGGATTGGGCGTTTCCGGCCACCGCCCAGGAAGCCACTACCGCAGCGCGGTCCGCGTCCGGGCCGGTGTCGAATGTTGCGACCGCAAGAAAACTCGTGAAATACGGCATCGAAAGCCGATCGCCAGAGGCGCTGGTGGTGGCGGCAGAGATCCTGCTCGAACAGCCCGTGCTGAGGCGTGCCCGGAACAAGGTTGAGAAGCGCCGCGGACAGACCAGTTCGGACGGTGTGCCACGTCCGTCCGACCACGACATTTTGGTGACGCGCTACAGCCCGGCCGCCATCGCCGAGCAGGCGCGAGAGATGGCCTTCGGGGATCCGCTCGCGACAAGGTTGGTCGAGCGCCTTGAAGCCAAGCTTCTGGATCGCTCGCGGGGGCGCGCCGGAGGGATCTGGATGCATTGCGATCGGATCGAGCCGAATCGGGTGCATCGGTACGAGATCGATTTCATGGGGGCCGAACTGGCTGAGATCTGGGTCGAAGGGGATGGCTCCACCGATCTCGATTGCTACGTCTTCAATCGCGGCGGTTCGGTGATCGACTCCCGCACCGACCATTTCGACACGTGTCTCCTTGCCTGGCGGCCGGATGAGAAAGAGGGCTTCGCGATCGAGATCGAAAACCTCGGTGGGTCTCCGAACGAGTACTGTCTGCTGACCAACTAGGCCGCTCTGATGCGAACTGCCATACTGATTCTCGTCTGCGTGTTACCGTGGGGGAGCGCCGCCCCTTCAAGAAGTCCCGCACGGGGCGGAATCGGTGAATCCGGCTTGACCACCGCTCTTCTGGTCGGCTGCACCCGTTATCCGTTTCTGGCGCGCGATCGTTGGCTCGAAGGACCGGCCAACGATGTCGAGTTGTTGAAGCGCCTTCTCACCGACGGCGCTCTGGGACCGCCACCCGACTCGCTGCGTGTGCTCGTCGGCTGGCCAGAGGACGAGGCGGAACGCCCGACTCGGGGAAATATTCTCGGTGCGATCGACTCCTTCGCGAAGTCCGCTCGGCCGGGAGAGTCGTTTCTGCTCTACCTGGCGGGCCACGGAAGTCAGCAACCGGACGCCGACGGCGACGAAATCGACGGCTGGGACGAGATCTTCCTGCCGGCAGACGTCTCCGGTTGGAACGGGCAACGTGGCGTCGTCGAGAACGCGATCAGTGACGACGAGATACGGCAGCGTCTGGAAACTCTTCGCAAACGTGGGGTCTTCGTGTGGCTTCTGGTCGATGCTTGCAACTCGGGTACCTTCAGCCGAGGGGGACCGAGCGAGCGCGAGCGGCGGATTGAGCCCGAGGCCCTGATTGCAGCCGAAGCGCTGGCGAAGATCCGGACTCCGCCACGTTCTCGCGGCGTCGACATCCGCACAACGCCTTTCGACTTCGGCTCCGCCGAAGGCTTGGTGGCTATGTATGCGTCAATGCCGCACGAACTGACCGTCGAGTCGGAGCTTCCCCGCGGCGGAGGCCGTTACCAAGGTATCTTCACCTACACCCTGGCGAAGGTGCTGATGCGTTCGAGCGGCTCGCTGAGCTTCCGCGAGTTGACCGATGCCATCGCCGCCCGCTACCGCGCCTCGGGCCGCTCGTTCCCGACGCCGGTGATCGAGGGTGGCGCTCAGGACCGCCAGGTGTTCGGCAGGGGGGAAGGTCTCGCCCCCCGACCGATTCGGCTCGGCCGCAACCGCGACGGCCTCACCGTGGATGTGGGCGAGATGACCGGTTACGGTTCGGGTACGGTGTTCTCGGTTCTTGCGCCGGGCGATGCGGCAGCCGGTGCCGAGCACCTCGGCTTTGTCGAGGTGGTGACGGTGCGGCCGTTTTCATCGACGGTCGTGCCGGTGGCATTCGAGGATAGAGCAGCAGCGGCCGCGGATCGTCTGCCTTCCGGAGCCCGCTGCGAGGTGGTTCTGGCTCGGCAGGCAGCGGCTGGGTTGCGTGTCGGGCTGCAGACGGGTACGGATGTAATTGCCGATCACGCTCCCGGAGAGGGTCCCGAGCCGCTGGAGAAACTCTTGGCGTCGGCGCAAACGGCAAAGAGCTCGTGGCAGCGTGCTCGAGACCCGGGCGAGGCCGATTGGTTCTTGCGCAGGCGTGGGGACGACCTGGTGCTGGTGCCGGCAGCGGGGGAGCCGACAGGAGCTGCCCGCTCGGACACTTTTAGACTCGGCCGTGCCGACTCCGTCGAGGGCCTGGCCGGAGATCTGGCTTCCGCTCTGGACCGAATTGCGCGAACGACGCGCCTCCTGCGGCTGGCCGCCAACCCGATGATTGCGGACGGACCGAGGGTCGATGTAGAGCTGGTGCGGTTCGATGGGCGCGAGGATGCCGGCTCTTCGGTGCCCTTCGAGGTCGGTGGAAGAGTTCTTCACGTCGACGATGAGATCGCCTTCCGTGCCACCAACCGGTACCGTGGCGCGGTCGACGTGACCCTGCTGTTCGTCGATCGGACTTTCGGGATCCTATCCGTTTTCCCCAGCCGGCAAGAGCGCGAATACAATCGGCTCAAGCCAGGCGAATCGATCACCACCCCTAGGTTCCGCGTAACAGCGGACACGACTGGTGCCGAGCAACTCGTTACGATTTCGGTGCGAGCGAACTCGAGCACGCCCGTCGAGTTCTCACATCTCGAGCAGCGTAGGGTCCAGACCATGCGAGGCGGGGTGGAGCGTTTCGCCACGCCCCTCGAAGCGTTTGTGTCGACTGCCGTCGACGGCACCGGCAGGACCCGTGGCCTGGCGCGCCAGGAACTCTCGTCCTATTCGATGAACCTCTTGCAGTGGCAGACGGTACCGATACCCAGGACTCGGACGAAGCCCTAGCCTGACTTTCCCAGACTAAGGAATTCCCCCTTCCGAAGCGGCCGCCGCGTCTCTGCGGCGCTCGGCCAGAAGCGCAAGCCTCTCGAGGGCGAGCCGCTCCCCCTCGAAATCACGGCCGGCGACCAGAACCTGCTCCGCCTTCTCAAGCGCCACGCCGGCTTCCTCGAGCCGCCCCGATTCCAGGAGAGCCACCCCATAGTCGCTGCGAGTCGCCGCGACTTCGACGTCGGTCGAGCGAAAGCCCGATCCCAGAACCGAGAAGCCTCGCTCGAAGAGCTCAACGGCTCCGGCAGGGTCTCCACGAGCCAGGGCGGTTGCCGCCAGCCCGGTGAGACTCTCGAACCGGGCCCGGCGATTCGGACCGTCGTCGCTTCCGGTCATCTCGAGAGCACGCTCGAAAGCCAGAGCCCCGTCGTCGAGCTGCCGCGCGGCCAGGAAGAGCCTACCGACTTGATTCAGATTTTCGACCTTCACGGCCCGGGACTTGGCCACCTCTCGCAGCGCTCGATCGCGCTCTTCAATGACACGGCGGTTCTGGACCGCTAGAACGGTGGTGAAGGCCAGGAGGGATGCGAGCGCGAGAACAGAGGCCGCCACGCCGAGCCGATGGCGGCCGATGAATTTGCGCAGTCGATACCCGGTGCCTGCCTGCCGGGCAAGAACTGGGTGGCCGCTCAGAAATCGCTCGATGTCCTCGGCCATAGCGGCAGCAGACGGATATCTTTCTTCCGGGCTCTTCTCCAGCGCTTTGAGCACGATTGCGTCGACATCTCTGGGAATGCCCGAATCCGGAGCAGCTCGACCTGGTCTCATGGGCTGTTCGCGGCAGATCGCGTGCACCAGAGCGTGAGTGTTGGCTGGTTCCGGTGGGTAGGGCAGCTCGCCGGTCAGAATCTCGAAGAGCAGGACACCGAGGGAATAGACGTCGGTTGCAGTGGAGACTGGCCTTCCGGTGAGCTGCTCGGGCGCGGCGTAGACGAGGGTCATTGGCGAAGATCCGGCCCGCGTTTTGCCGACGTTCTGCGCAAACGAATCGGGCTCGAGGATCTTGGCAATGCCGAAGTCCAGTAGCTTGGGAATGCCGTCGGCGGTCACCAGGATGTTCTCCGGCTTCAGGTCGCGGTGAACGATCAGGCTTTGGTGCGCAGATTGAACGGCCGAGAGCACACTCCTGAACAGCCGTAGCTTGGACTCGAGCGAGAGCTTGTCGTCCGCACAGTACCGCGTGAGTTTCTGCCCCTCGACGTACTCCATGACGTAGAAGAGTCGGCCTTCGGCGGTCGTTCCCCCGTCGAGGATTCGGGCGATGTTCGGGTGATCGAGATTGGCCAGGATCTGACGCTCGGTCCGGAACCTCTGGACGATCTCGGACGACGTCGACGTTTCCTGGAGGATCTTTACAGCGACGAGTTGCTCATACTCATAGTCGCGGC
>JADFQD010000108.1:0-5706 GCA_022561975.1 Acidobacteriota bacterium | reverse complement strand
TAGACCGTGCCCATTCCGCCGCGGCCGATCTCGCGATGGATTCGGTACTTCCCGATCGACCCCACCGGGTGCTGTGCGGTGCCGGACTCGGCGTCTGCCTCGAGCGCGACGGTCTCGGCCTCCCTCTCCGAGGAATCGGCGGTGTCCACGACCGCAGACTATACCGCCCTCTCGGAGGCGCTCAGTTGCTCCAGCTGGAATCGAAATCGTCGTAGTAGACCAGGCCGGCAGTAGGCCTCTTGCCTTTCGAGATTTGCCCGAAACGCACCGACTCGACCCGGTCACCAAAGTTGTCCAGGCTCACTTCCCACTCCTCGACACCCTCCTTGAGCACTCTCAAGAAGCCGTCATTCGCTCCGTTGCTCGAGGCCGCCCGCCATTGGATCTCGATCTCGGTCCAGCTCGTGGTGCTGATGTCGAATGTGGGCGACTTCACTCCCTTTCGGCCACCGGACCTGGGGCGGACCTGTACGATGTACTCTCCCCGCGTCTTGCGGAGAAAGACCTCGAAGACCTTGCGTGATCCGCCTTGCATGGCTGCCAGGATGGTCTGCTTTTTCCCTTTGACGGTCAGCCCGGGCGTGGCGCGAATCTGAAACGATGCCCGGTAGTCCGACTCGCCGCCGCCGATGCCCGGGCTCTCGTCGGTGAGAAAGGCCTTGCCTTTCACTCCGGCCACGTAGACGGATTCGAGACCGAAGCTCTCCTGGCGAGCCGCCGAGGCGGATTGACCAAGCCGGTTGACCGCGGCTTTGGAGCTGGGCTGTTCGATCGAGAGCTCGAAGGGTCCGCTCCCGGCCGTCGAGCTCACCTGCCATTGGAATACGCCTGGAGGGCCGTCGAACGAAACCTCGGCCTTCCCGGTTCCGACGCCGGTAGCCACCGCCATCCAGTCGGAGCCGTCCCACTTGAGCAACTCGAGTTGCAACTCGAGCTCTGCGCCACCTTGAACGGAGCCACGGTGGACTCCGGGCCCATCCGTTTCGTACCAGGTGCTCTGGGGCCGGCTCGACTCTCCCTCGTTGACGTACGCCGAAAACGAGTTGCACGCCGGGCAAAAGTAGTCCGACCAGTCTCCGAAGTCCGGTTCCTCGAAGCCCGATCTGAAATGGGTCTCCCGGTAGACCGCCAGAACCGTATGCGGCGCGTTCGGCATCGTAGCGACGTTGGTAGTCGTTGCGCTCCTATCGCTGTCCGTTCCCCGCCAACTGTCCATCTCCCACCCACCGGCCGGAGTCGCCGCGAGCTGGATGGTCTCTCCACCCTTGAATTCGCCGGGATTACAGCCGTCTGACTGAGACGGCGTGGCGGTGGGGTCGGTCCCTTGTCCGGCATGGCTGAGTCTGAGCGCGTTGCAGGTCGGTGCGGCCATTACGTAGACCACGGTCACGGCCTGCGTCCCGTCCGAGACCGTCAGGCTGTTCTGGGTCGAGCTGCTGGAGTCGTTGTCGGTGCCTTCCCAGCTGTCGACCTCCCACCCGGCCGCCGGCGAGGCTTCGAGATCAACGTCCTCACCGGATCGGTATTCACCTTGCGGGCAGTTTTCCGATTGCCGCGGTGTCGCGACGGGATCCGCCCCCTGACCCTCGTGTTCGAGATTGAGCGGAAAGCACTGAAAGGGCGAGCCCCAGTTGCCCACGCAGCGGACGGTAGATTGGGAATGACACGTGTCGTCCGACCCGACCACCGCGAGCTTGATGCTGGTCGACTCGTAGTCGCCGGAGAGCCTGACGGTGTGCTGACCGCTCGGGTGGCTGAAGGAAAGTGCGTCGCAAGAGCTGGTGACCGCACAAACACGATTCGTGGGGGCGCCCGCCAGAGTCGAGGTGCACGTGAGATCGACGCCGAACCGGCCCGAGAGCTCGAGATCGAGGAGAAAGCCGGGGTTGAAGCCGCCGCAATCGACGGTGATAACGCCATCGCAGAACAGGTTGTCGTCAGGCGAGGGCTCGCTGAAGGTCGGGTTCTCCTCGAACAAGGATGAAACGCTGGCAAGCGGGCATTGGGCTCCCGCGGGCGAGGATGTGAGAAACGGCAGGCATGCCAACATCGCGGCGATAGCTGCGGTCTTTCGAATACTCATAAGGTTGGCCTCCCCGGTCGATTGTCCAGTCCCATGAGGTAATACCGCCGTCGAACTCTAAAGTTGATGCCCCGAGCTTAGAAGCATATTTGCTGTAATATTATCGCAGAATCCCTGTTCCGGCAACTCTCACTGCTTATGACGGACCAGAACTATAGTTTTCCTCATCGGGTGCTGTGGATCGGTCTGCTTGCCGCGTTCCTTTTGCCCACTCGTGGAGGAGGCGACTACAAGTTGGCCTATCTCGAGGGTCTGCGAGCGGTTGACGCCGACCGGTGGCATGACGCGGTGATCCTGTTTTCGCAGGGCATCGAGGACGAGCCTCGGAGCGGCGGGCTGGTACGCCCCTACGGCACCTGGTTCGAGGCGTACGTGCCGCACTTCTATTTGGGCCTGGCTCTCTACGAGCTCGAGCGCTACGCGGCCGCTCTCGAAGCCTGGAAGGAGGCCGAGGCCCAGGTGGTGATCAAGTACCCGCGCAGCAAGAACAAGTACCGGCAGATGCGCGAGCGGAGAGAGACACTTCCGGCTCGGCTGCTGGAAAAGCTCTCCGATCTGCGGGAAGAGTTAGACAGCTTGAATCGCTCCAGGCGGCGTTTGGAAGAGGTCTCGTCTCTGAGGTTTCGCGACGGCAGCGGAGTGCTTGACACGAGGGCTTCCAGCATCGTTGCCGAGCTCCTGCGCAAAGCCGCGGAACAGGCCGGGGCCGGCGAGATCGAAGCCGCGGCCCAAACCGCTCGCGCCGCCGAGGAATCTCTGGAACAGATCTGGGCAAGCACGGCTGCTCGGATCGAAAATTCCGACCGGCTGGCCCGGGCCGAGGCCACGCGGGGGCTGGTCGCAATCCGCAGGCGAGCCGACGATGATCGACGCAACCGCCTCGAGCAAGCCGCCGTGGAGATCAGGCGCGGGGGCTGCTCGGAGGAGGCGGTCGGTGTTCTCGATACGCTCGTCCTCGAGTCGATGCAAGCACCGGAGGCAGAGGAGCTGGCTCCCCGAGCCTACGCGCTTCTGGCCGTAGCACATGAGCTCTGTTCGCGGCCCAATGCCGCGGCGATCTACCGCGACCTTTCGCTCGAGGACAGCTCAGGCACGAGCCGTGGCTTCACCGGGAAGCCAGGTCCTCCGAGTGTCGGAGCGGCCCCAGCCGGGCGTTTCGCGGCGTTCGACGCCTATCTCACCGCTTTGGCCTGGATCGAGCTCGGCGCTTGCAGCGATCAGCCGTTTTCTCTCTTGGAGACGGCAAGAGCCGCCCTCGGCGAGCCTGGCTCAGACACCGCTCTCGGCAGGGTCGCGTTTCAGCCGAACCTCGCCGAGGCCCAGGCCCACCGGAACTGCTGGAACCTCACGGCAGCACGCTCCAGTCTCGAAAAGGCGGTGGAGTTGGAGCGACCTTCCGGTGATCTCGTCGACCGGCTCGAGAGCTGGATGGAGGACACGCCATTCGGCGCCCTCTACTCGGGTAGCTATGCGCTGGTCGTGGCGGGGTCCGACTACGGCGCTGACACCGGCTGGACCGATCTGCCCGGAGCCCGGGAGGATGCCGGTGCGGTCAAGCTGGCGCTGGAGCGGCATGGATTCCAGGTCGAAGTCCTGACCGACACATTGACGGTCGAGTTGGAGAGGGCCTTGAGGAGCTTCCTGGCTCGCTTTGGCCGCAAGCCGGGCAATCGATTGGTCTTCTACTACGCCGGACATGGTTGGACCGAGGAGGCGCACGACATCAAGAACGGCTACATCGTTCCGGTGGACACGCCGCACCCGGAACTACATGGCGATTCGGCGTTCCTACATCTCATCAGCATGGACGTCTTCGAAGGGTACGCTCGCTCGATGCTCGCCCGGCACGTGCTCTTCGTGTTCGACAGCTGTTTCGGCGGGACGATCTTCGAGGCGACCAGAGCGAGAGTGGAATCGGCAGCGGGTACCGAGAGGTTGCGAGATCTGCTCGACCGCAACGTGCGTATGTTCTTGACCGCAGGAGACGAAACGCAGAAGGTCCCTGACTTCAGCATCTTTCGGCGATCTATCGTGAAGGGTCTGGGTGGAGCCGCAGACCAGAACCAGGACGGCGTCGTCTTGGGCCACGAGCTCGGCGGCTATGTTCGACAAAGGGTCTCAGAGGAGTCCCACACCACACCTCTCTGGGGAAGGATGATGGCCGGATCACTCGGCCAGGGAGACATCGCGTTCTATGGCGCGGGCGCGGCCAGGGCAGGCTCCGAACCCGGCTCGCCCGACGCCTCGGCGCTGGCTCAACTGCGCTTCGACCTGGAGGTCTGGTCTCTGGTCAGGGCTCGTGATTCCATGGATCGCTACCATGGATATCTGGAGCTTCGACCCGAGGGTCATTTCGCGGAACTGGCACGTTGGGGTGTCGAGGACGCCGGTGACGAAGGCTGACCATCGCCGTCCGCCCGTTCGCGGTTTCCTGATCCTGCTCGGTGGCCTCTGCTTGGCGAGCTCCCAGGTTGGAGCTCAAAGCAATGATCCGATCCAGGCGCGCATACAGTTCAATTTCTCCAACCCCGGGGCTCGGAGCCTGGGCATGGCCGGAGCCTTCACCGCGCGGGCCGACGACGCAACCGCGGTTTACGCGAACCCCGCCGGTCTGATCCAGCTCACCCAGCCCGAGGTGTCGCTCGACACGCGAGGTTGGCGCTTCACGAATCGGGTGATCGATGGCGGTAATCAGGCGCAGATCGGAAGCAGCGAAGGCATCGGGTATTCGCTCACCGATGATCGGGCCGAAGCACTGTCGTTCGTCTCGGCCTTCTATCCGGCCAAGAGCCGCCGCTGGGTTGCCGGTGTCTTCAGACACGAGCCGGCCCGCTTCCGTTCGGAGATTCGCTCCGAAGGCACGATCCTGACGCCGCGCTTGTCGAGAGGGTTCATTCGCCCGGTCGACGGGTTCTATGATCTTCGAATCGAGAACTTCGGCGTCGCGGTCGGAGTGAGGCTTGGCAAGCGGTTCTCGCTGGGAGCCACGCTGGGGCAGGCGCACTTCGAGCTGTCGTCGCGCCTGGAGCGGTGGGACAAGCTTCGAAGCGAGGCCGCCAACCCGAATTTGCCCGTGGACGACACCTCGGGGCTCAGGTCGCCCTTCGGAAACGCCCCGGAGAACATCATTCTTTACTGGGCGCAGGAGCAGGAAGGAGACGATGACTTAGCACTGGTTTTCGGCCTGCTCTGGCAATCGGGCCGGCAGATCGAAGGCGTCTCGGTGATCTCGGCCGGAGCGGTCTACCGGCAGGGCCCCGAATTCGATTTCCAGGCCGGGATGTTCGGGCGAATCGCCGGGCCTGGCTATATCTCTCGACTGAGCCCGGCGAATCCGCCACCCGGCTGTCAAGCCGCCACGGGCTGTGAAGGCGTCTTCAAGGTCCCGGACGTCACCGGCATCGGCGTCTCCGTCCGGCCCGGCCTCCGCTGGCTCCTTGCGGCCGACCTCAATCGCGTGGAGTACTCGGACCTCATGGATCAAGCCCTCAACTCCCTCGGAAGCGACCAGGGAATCGTAGGCACCCGGATCCAGCCCGGCACCTTCGAGCTCGACGACGGCAACGAGTACAGGGCGGGTGTCGAATACGCCTGGTTTCGAGAGCGGCGCCTGCCCGACGTCT
>JADFQD010000107.1 GCA_022561975.1 Acidobacteriota bacterium | reverse complement strand
AAAACGCTGCGCTTCTCGGCTCTCTTCTGGTCTCGAAGTTTCATCAGGTGACGCTCGCGCGCGAAGCGCAGGCGATCGAAGACCGAAGGCCGTTCTTCCTCTACATCGACGAGTTCCATCACGTGGCGACGGCGTCGATGGCATCGCTGTTCTCGGGTATGCGGAAGTACCGGCTCGGTCTGACGGTAGCGCACCAGGATCTCTACCAGCTGCATAAGTCCGTCCCGGAGGTCGAGCGTTCGCTGCTGGCGAACGCCTACACACGGATTTGCTTTCGGGCCGGCGAAGCGGACGCGCGGGATCTTGCCAGGGGGTTCAGCTTCTTCGAGGCTGAGGATTTGATGGGTCTCGGACTAGGAGAAGCCATCTGCCGGGTCGGCGGTCGTGACGCCGACTTCAATCTCCGCACGGAGAAGCTGCCGCCGGTTGATCGTGAAGAGGCGCAAGCCCGGATAGCGATTCTCCGGGATCTCTCAGGACAGAGATGGCGAGAAAGCGACGACGGAGACCCTGAGCCTCCGCTGCGCACGAAGGAAGCGCCGAGGAAGACGGCAGCGGCGGCTGGTCCTGAGCCCGAGGTGAAAGCGCCGCCCCCGCCGCCTGACAGGCAAGAGCTGGTCGACGAGCCTCAGGAGGCGCAAGATCCGCAGCCGCAGTTGGACAAGGAGGCGCTGGACTACCTCGAGCTCGTCGCGACGGAGCCTTTCCTCTCAGTCCGCGAGCGCAACCAGTACCTCGGCCTAGGCGCGGGAACAGGCCAGCGGGTGAAGAGCGAACTGCTTAGGAGAGATCTCGTCAGAGAAGTGCCGATCAATCCGGGTGGTCGCGGAGAGCGGTTCAAGCTCCTCGAGTTCACGCCGACGGGCAGGCAGACTCTCGCGAACTATGGAATCGCCCCGCCCACCGGTCGCGGCCGGGGCGGCATCGCCCATCAGTGGTGGGTGAACTCCATCTCCGAGTGGCTACGGGAACAAGGCTTCTCCCCCGTCGTCGAGGATGAGACTTCGGGTGCGAGAGTGGACCTTTCCTTTTCGGTCAGGCGTAAGAAAATAGCAGTCGAGATCGAGATGGCCGAAGGCCACGCCCTCGAAAACATCCGGAAAGATCTGGAAGCCGGCTTCGACCTCGTAATGAGTCTCCTAGATGACTCTGCTTCCTTTGAGCGTATCCAGGAGACTCTTGCGTCAGAATCTGGAGAGCTACCTTCGAACGTCCGAATCGGACAACTTCAAGACTACGCTGAGCTCCTTACCCCGCCCCTCATCCCCCACCCTCCTTCCTTACGACGCCAGAACCAAAACAAAGAACCAAAAGGCCGCCGGCGGAAGCGACGCCGGGCAGCCGTCCACGCAAGCGGTGCGAGCCTGCTCTCAGAGCCCGGAACACTGACGACTCCGATGGCCGCCGACTATGTTCGGCTGAGTCCGGCCACTCTCGAGACATACCGCATTCGCGGGGGTGGTCCGGTCTTCGTCAAGCTGGGGGCCAGAGTGGTTTATCAGCGAGAAGATCTCGACGCATGGCTTGCTGAGCGCAAGCGAACGTCGACGAGCGACAGCGGCCCGGAGGAGCGCTAGACGGCTGTGAGATGCCAGAAACTGATTGCTATCTGATTGCCCAAACTAACTCGAGGCGCCCCGCGGCACCTCCTAAGTCGATGATTCTAAATGGTGGAGCCGATCGGGATCGAACCGACGACCTCTTGAATGCCATTCAAGCGCTCTCCCAACTGAGCTACGGCCCCGGGAATTCCCGCCATGCGGGAGCGAGAGTCTAGCGGCGGCTGTTCTAGGGTGTCAATGATAGGGGTGAGGAGCGGTTGCCGCCCGCGCCACTGCCATTCAGCTGTTCGAGCAGGTGAGCTCTCAACTCTTCGATGCCGGCTCCGGTTCGGGCCGAAACCGCGAGGGCATCGTTCGCCCCGCTCGGTTCGGGACCATCGGAGCCAGGGGCGCCCCAAAGGTCCATCTTGTTGAACACCGGCAGAACGAGACTCATATCGACGCCGATGTCCGCCAGCACTGTCTCGCCCACTTCCATTTGCTCGCGCCAGCGCGGGTGGCTGCGGTCGATGACATGGAGGACGATGTCCGCCTGGGTGATCTCTTCGAGAGTGCTTCGAAACGAAGCCACCAGATGATGCGGTAGCTTGCGAATGAAGCCGACGGTGTCGGCGAAGACCGCCGTCCTGGTGCCGCCGAGCGAGCCCTTGCGCAAGCGTGGGTCAAGGGTGGCGAAAAGCCTGTTCTCGGCCCGCACGCCGGCGTGGGTGAAGCGGTTGAAGAGCGTCGATTTACCGGCGTTGGTGTAGCCGGCGAAGGCGATGATCGGCACGTCACGCCGTCCCCGACGATGAAGCTCTCTCGTCTGCTCGATCTTCGACAGCTCTTTCTTCAGCTGCTTGATCCGGGTGCGCACCATGCGCCGATCGGCCTCGAGCTGGGTTTCGCCCTCACCGCCCCGAACCCCGATGCCACCGGCCTGCCGAGACAAGTGGGTCCAACGGCGGGTCAAGCGCGGCAACTGGTACTCGAGCTGCGCCAGCTCGACTTGGGTTCGAGCCTCGCGGGTGCGCGCCTGCCGGACGAAGAGGTCGAGAATCAATCCACTGCGATCGATGACCGCGCACTTGATCGTCTCTTCCAGGTTTCTGACTTGATTCGGCGTCAGGTCGTCGTCGAAGATCACGACGTCGGCGCGCAGCTCGTCCGCAGCTCGTGCGATTTCTTCGACCTTGCCGCGGCCAATGAGGGTTCTCGCGTCCGGTGCGCGCCGGCCCTGCAAGCTTCTGCCGACCACGTCCATGCCGGTGCTTCGGGCAAGCTCCGCCAGCTCGTCGAGATTCTCTTCGACAACGTACCCGGGCTGCGAGGGCAGCACGAGTCCCATGAGGAAGGCCCGTGACGCGGGACTGACGGATGGCTCTTGCAAGAGGGCTACTAGAAGTGAATCGCGAGACCGGCGTGTCCCATGATCAAGGTGTCGACCGCGTCGAGTCTGGTCGCATGGCCCGACACTTCGAGCAGGAAACCGATGCGGTCGGTGAGCACGAACTCTCCGCTGATCCCGAGCACCAGGCCGACCGACTCTTCGGAGAAGCTATCGCCCAGCATGTGGACACCATCGAGGCTGTAGAAGCCGAGCCCGATATAGATGCCCGACTCATAGAAGGTCTCGGTGAAGCGATACTCGCCGACCACGGTAGCGTAGTCGATTGATGTATCGAGTGAATCGCCGATCAAGCCGCCGCTCAAGTCGAGTTCGCCGACCCGCAATCCCACCAGCAGCTCGTCCTCGGGCTGCACCGAAAAGCCGAACTGAAAGGACGAGTTGGAGAGCCCGGCATCGTTGTCGTCGAACGACCCGCCCAGGCCGGCCCAAAAATTGACGCTGTAGACGGAGTCCTCGGCAGTAGCCGCCGCCGGTAAGGCCAGCACGAAAACAACAAAGACAACAGGGAATGCATATCTGACTCGGTTCAAGTGGTCTCTCCCAACCATCGCGTACGGTGAAGGTCCGGACCGCGTTTATCTGAACCCGACTAGAGCCAGCCGGTGCCGGTCGGCTCCAGACAAGAGATCGCGCTCCGAGCGCCAGTATACCGGCTCGGATGGCGTCTTGGACTCGGTGACGGGCGACGATGACGAAACCGCTTCGCCGCATGGCCGGCTATTTGATGGACGTTCTCGTGCCCTGCCGGTGCCTGCACTGCTTCGATACCGAACCGGGATCCATGCACCTCGGGCTGTGCCGTCGCTGCCGGCAGCGGCTTAGGCCGTTGATCTCACAGTGCATCTCACCGCTCGGGTCACCGCTCGGGTCACCGCGCGGGTCACCGCGGGGGCGGGCATGCGACCTCTGCGGGGTAGCGCTCGAGACTCCACGAGCCACGGCGACTCTCCGATGCATTCCCTGTATGCAGAGACGCTCGCCGCTCGACCGCCTGTTCTGCGCCTGGCGCTACCAAGAGCCCCTGGACGCAGTGATCCACGGTCTCAAGTTTCAAGATCTCACCTACCTCGGGACGCAGCTGGCAAGCGAACTGAGCCGGCTGCTGCCACAGGATCTCGAAATCGACGCGGTCGTACCGGTGCCTCTCCACTGGCTGCGCTCGTGGACTCGCGGCTACAACCAAGCGTCCGAGATCGCCCGGCCGCTGGCGCGCCGCCGCGGTTGGCGGCTCGAAGACGCCCTGGTCCGTCGCCGGTCCACCCCGCCGCAATCCGGTCTCGACCGGGCCGGGCGGCTGCGCAATCTGCACCGGGCCTTCGCCCCCCGGCGACGCCTAGACGGCTTCGGATGCGAGGGTAAACGCCTGTTACTAATTGACGATGTCTACACCACGGGAGCCACCCTCGAAGCGGCGGCGCTAGCGCTGCGATCCGCTGGCGCCACCTGGGTCGGCGCCGCCGTGGCCGGCCGCACGCCCAGGCCTAAGTATTGAGCCCAGGGTTCGAGCTGGGGTATCGAAAAAACAGAATTGTTGCGATCTTTGACGTTCTGCTACGTCCTCCCTATACTCTCGGGACGTATAGATGGCTATGCCTAGGTCGAGCCATAGACTCTTCACCGCGCTCGCGCTGCTTTTTGCGAGCGTCGCCGTCGCGTGGGCGGACGGAGGTGCTCTGGCGGGTCGCGTCGAGACCTCCACCTCACCGCTTGCAACGGTTCGGGTCTATGCCTATGCGCTCGCCGACTTGAGCCTGCGCAAGGAGATCACCGATCGTTCGGGGGTGTTTCTCTTCGACGATCTCCCCGCCGGCTTGTACAAGATTATCGCCTTCAAGCGCGGCTTCATGCCCGCGGTTGTGATGTTGAGCCGCGCGTCGCAAGACGCCATACAGTTTCTCCAGGTACGGCTCAACACGCCGCCCGACTACAGCGAGAACGCCGCCGCCTCCTTCTGGAAAATTCGCGAGTCGATCCCGACCGACGTGCTCCGGGATATCGACCTGCCGGTGGTTCCCGTTTTTGCGGTCGACCCCGGCAGCCCCGGTAGCCAGGACTCGCCGGCCTATGAAGAGACCGTGTCCCGATCCGGCTTCCAGACTCACATGCGGGCGACGACCGGAACCCACGAAGGCCCCGACACCGGAGTGTCTCGACTCAGCGGCGCACAGTTCGATGTGACCGGCCAGGTCAACGACCTGCGAATCGATCTCGAGGGCGGCTACACCGCGCTTGCAAGTGGCCCGTTTGGCGATCGCGGCGCCAACGGCTCGACCCAGGCCTTGAGCCTTCGAGTCGCCAACTCGGACCGCTCGACGATCGGCTTCAGCAGCAGCAGCAGCCACCTCGCGGCTCCGGGTTCGCTGAACGATGCCGAGTCCGTCGAATTCGAGCGCCATCAGCTCACCTGGACACGGCCCTTCGGCCAACGCGCCAGCTCGACCTTCTCGGCTCAATACGTAGAGGAGAGCAACTTCTACCGCCAAGCAGCGTATTTGGCGCCCGCGCAGATTCCGGGAGCCTCACGCTCCTTTCGCATCGAAGGGACCTACGAGAATCAACTGACCGACCGGTCCAATTTCAAGGCCGGCGTCCGCTACCGCGATCGCGAGACCGACTATCGTACGGCCGATGTTCGAAACCCGCTGCCCCAGAAAACCGTCGAACTTTTCGGTCGCGCCGGCTGGAAAGTCAAACCGGCGGTAGTCGTCCAGTACGGTCTCTATTCGGCGCTTCGAGACGGCACCCTTTCGCTGGCGCCCCAGGGCGGCGTGGTTGTGCAACTCGGCGACCACTGGCAGGCTTCGACGCTTGCTAGCCGGCGGATGAGCTCGGAAAAAGACGGCTATCGACGGATCGATTTCAGCCCCACCTACTACCGTGATGCGCGCAGCTGCGGCGAGGCGCAAGAGTACTGCTACGAGTTCTCGCTCTCGCGCACCTCCGGCCAGGACGGCGAAATCAAGTTCGGCGCGAGTCATCGCAAAATCGGCGAAACCCAGAGGTTGTTTTTCGACTCGGACTTCTTCGATCGTTTCGACAGCCTCTATCTCGTCGATGGTGACCGGCTCCCCGAGCTCAAGGTCGAGGTGACGCACCGGATCTCGCCGAGCGTCCTGACCCGCATCGAATCGCACGTCGGAGCCGGCGGTGGCGGCCTGATGCGCACTGCCGACAATTCCTTTTACGAAAACGAGGTCCGCTACCTGGTGACTTCCGTCGACACACAGTTCGAAGGGACCGACACGGGCCTCTACTTCGCCTTCCACCGTCTGGAGCAACAGCTGACGCCGCTGCTCGGCACGCAAGTCGGCTCCGGCTCCGATGTTGCCCTGGAACGCCTGCAAATCGGCATCCGTCAAGATCTCGGATTCCTGAGTCGCATGGCCTCAGACCTCGCGGTCCACCTCGACATGGAACTGAGTCGCGGTGGCGCTTCCCAAGAGCTGTTCGATGAGCTGCGCAGGCGGATCACCGGCGGACTCGCCGTAACGTTCTAGCTCCGGTCCCCATTCAGCGCCTCAAAAAGCTGAATTCAAACCACCGGACACAGTCCATATTTTTGGATAAGATCCCCTGATAGCCCTCTTTGGAAGGCTATTGGGACAATTCAAGGAACCGATTCGTGGCATGGTTCCTGCTCACTAGCAACCTGTGAAGACTCCGTCGTACAGCCGAAAACTCGTGCTCGCACTGAGCATTCTGCTCGCGACCGTCGTCGTGATCGGCGGCGCGACCAGCTCGTATCGAAAAATAGAGTCGTTCCAGCCCCTCGGCTTCGAGGCGGAGAGAGCAACCGGCAACTGGCGGGTGGTCACCGCCGAGCCCGATACCCGGCTCCTCGCCGGCGACCAGATCTTGCTGGTCAACGGCGACTCGTTCGCGCGCACCGCGGATCTCCAGGCAACACTTCGCCAGCACGTCGAAACCAAGCTCTTGCTTCTGCGCGACGGAGAGATCGTCGATCTCACCTATTTCCTGCCGCCCCTCGAGATCGACTTCGCCTATCTCGTGCTGGCCCTCATCGGCTGCGTCTATCTGCTGGTGGGTCTTTACACCTTGCTCCGCGACCAGCGCGCGCCGGCGATCGTGTTCTTTGTGTGGGCGATCACCTCGGCGATCGTCTATCTGTTTTCTCCGGTCGGGCCCTTCGACTTCGTCGATAAGCTCCTCTATGTCGGAGAAGAACTCGCCCGCGTCCTGCTGGCTCCCTTGACACTGCACTTGTTCACCATCTTCCCGCGGCGGCCCATTGGAAACCGGGTCGGAGACCGGGGACGCAGGACTTCGACGTGGGCCATCTCGTTCTTCTATCTGCCGGCCGCGTTCTTGATTCTCCTGCAAAGCGATCTGCTGCTCACGGGTGGCCGCTGGTTCTTCGGCGCCCACGCGGCTGCCGCACTCGGAGTTTTGGATCGCCTGGAGCTTTTTCATCTGGTGTTCTTCGGCTTGGCCTCTGCAGCCGTCATGGGCTGGCGCCTCTGGAGCACAACCCGACGAGAGGCTAAGCGCCAGACCACGTGGATCGCATTCGGCCTCTTCGGTGGGTATCTGCCGTTCGCGCTGCTCTACGTTGTGCCGCGATCCTTGGGTGCGAGCTGGCCCGAGTCCCTGGCACCGATCACGGTTCTTTTCCTCGCCCTGGTGCCGATCACCTTCTCCTACGCGATCCTGCGCTACCGGCTCTGGGATCTCGGCGTGCTGGTTCGCGACACCGCCTCACTCGCCGTGACCGTCCTTCTGGGAGTCGGCGGTTTCGCGCTCGCAAATCTGATGGTCAACCGGCTGGTGCCGGACAACCTGGTGCTCGGACGCAATCTGCTGGTGTTCGTTTCGGGTTTGACGATCGCCGGTCTCATGGTGCCGACGCGGCGCGGCCTCGGGCAGTCGTTCGAGCGCTTGCAGTATGGCGGGCGCTTCGGCCGTCGGCGCGCTCTGGCCAAAATCGGCAAAGAGCTCTTGAACGAACGCGACCTGGACAAGCTCTGCCAGCGACTGTGCGACGAGATCAGAACCGGGCTCGACATCCGGCTCAACAATGTGCTCCTGCGCCGCGGCGACGTTTTGGTCGCTTGGCGCGGTGACGGCGGGCTCGAGGAGCCGCTTCCCGTGGACAGCTTTCCTCCGAACCTCTGGACCGCGGCGGTACATGGCCTGCCCGCGGTCGGCCTACCGGATCAGGGATCCTCGGAACTCGAGCTGTTCGGCGCAGGCTACCGCTATGCCTTTCCGCTCACGGTACGCGAGAGCGGCCTCGCCGTGTTCGTCTGCGGCTACAAGAGCGGCGGTATTCCCCTCAACAGCGACGATATCGACCTGGTGCGCAACGTTCTCAACCAGACCGCCCTCGCGATCGAAAACGCCCAACTTCTCCACCGCCTGCAGTCCCAGCTCGACGAAATGAGCCGGCTCCAGAGGTTCAACGAGGAAGTGGTCGCCGCCTCACCGGCGGGGATTGCGGTTCTCGACCAATCGAATCGAATTCTTTCGGCCAACCGCGCCTTCGCCAAGCTCGTCGAACAGGAGTTGGACGTGGTTCGCGGAAAATCGCTGCTCGCGATGCTCCCCATCGAGTCGCTGCCGAAGCCCGGCGAGGGGATCCGCGAGATCAGCTACCGCTCGGCCCAAGGCGAGGATCGCACCGTGCAAGCCAGCGTCGGTGCGCTCGCCGACCCGAAACGAGCCGGCAACACCGTGCTCGTGGTCCAGGACGTGAGCCAACGCGTGGCCATGGAGACCGCTCTCAAAGAGAGTGATCGTCTCGCCTCACTCGGGGTTTTGGCGGCCGGCGTCGCGCACGAAGTCAACACGCCTCTTACCGGGATCTCGAGTTACGCCCAGATGCTACTGGCGGAAACCCCGGTAGGAGACCCACGCCGAGAATTGCTCGAGAAGGTCGAGAAACAGACCTTCCGCGCGGCCAAAATCGTCAACAACCTACTCAACCTCGCGCGCAAGCGCGACGGGGAGCGGGAACCCATCGACCTGGTGCCGCTGGTTTCCGAGTGCCTTGATCTGCTCAGGGAACGCATGGCGGACAAGCGGATCACACTCGAGTGGTCGCCGCCGGAACAACCGATCATGGGACACGTCAACGAAGCCGAATTACAACAGGTGATGACCAATCTGATCATGAATGCGATCGATGCCATGCGCACCGAAGGCGGCAAGCTCGTGGTCGATGTCGAGACCAACGACAACTGGATCCGGATCGGGGTCGAAGATACGGGACCCGGGATTCCGATTGCGCAGCTCGATCAGATCTTCGAGCCGTTCTACTCGACCAAGCTGGCCCAGGGAGGGACGGGTCTCGGTCTGTCGATTGCTCACGAATTGGTCAAACGGCACGGGGGCGACATCCGCGTAATCAGCCATCCGGGGGAAGGGTGCCGGTTCGTGGTCGAGCTGCCGCTCGGCGAATCCGTACCGCGCGCATGAAGATCCTGATCGTCGACGACGAGGAGGTCCTACAAGACGTGCTCACGGCCCTGCTGAGCAAAGCGGGCTACGAGACCTCGAGCGCTCGCACCGCCAAAGAGGCGCGGCAGGTCCTCGCCGCCGAGGAAATCGACCTCGTCCTGGTCGACTTGATGCTTCCCGATGGATCCGGGCTCGACCTTCTCAAGGACATTCGAGGAAGTGACCCCGAGCAGATCGTGATCGTCATCACCGCCTTCTCCTCGGTCGAAGGCGCGATTCAGGCCATGCGCGATGGCGCCTTCCACTACATTCCGAAGCCGTTCAAGAACGAAGAGGTGCTCTTGACCGTGGAACACGGGCTCGATCAGCGCCGGCTGGCGCAAGAAAACAAGAGCCTCAGAGCCCAGCTTCGGCAACGGTACGGGTTCGACAACATTATCGGAAAGTCGAAGCTGATGGAGCAGGTGTTCGAGTTGATCCAGCTGGCCGCGCCGGCAAAGAGCAACATTCTCGTGCTGGGCGAGAGCGGTACCGGCAAGGAACTCGTCGCCAAGGCGATCCACCACCACTCGAGAAGATCGAAAGGGCCGTTCGTCACCGTCAACTCGGGCTCGATGCCTCCAGATCTGCTCGAAAGTACATTGTTCGGGCACGAAAAAGGCGCCTTCACCGGGGCCCACTCGATCAAGAAGGGTCTGTTCGAGTTGGCCGACAAGGGGTCGATTTTCTTCGACGAGATCGGCAACATTCCTCTCGACACCCAATCCAAGCTGCTGCGGGTTATTCAAGAAAAAGAGTTCATGCGCCTGGGCGGGGTCGAGACTCTGACCGCCGACGTGCGCATCATCGCCGCCACCAACGCGGACCTGGAGACGGCGGTTCGTGAGAAAGTCTTCCGGGAAGATCTCTACTATCGACTGAATGTGATCACCATTAACCTGCCTCCGCTGCGCGAGCGCACCGAAGACGTGCCGTTGCTGATTCGACATTTTCTGAACATCTACGCGGAGGAGAACGAAAAACCGGTGGCGACCATCAGCTCCGAAGCCATGGGGACCCTGCTCGACTACGGCTGGCCCGGCAATGTTCGCGAACTGCAGAACGTCATCGAGCGCGCGGTCGTGCTTTCAACCAGCGACACACTCGACCGCAGCTCTCTGCCCCCAAGCGTGACGCGAAAATACGGCGTCTCGTCGCCGCCGGCCACGCTGCCCGACGGCGGTATCTCGCTCAAGGAAGCGATCAGCTCCTACGAGCGTCAGCTGATCATCAAGGCCCTACAGGCCTCGGGCGGAGTACAGAAGCGGGCCGCCGAACTCCTGAGTCTCAAGCCGACGACGCTGCACGAGATGATGAAGCGACTGAACGTCTCGATCGACGGCCTTGCGCTGCAGTAGCGATTCCCGGCCGATTTGGCGCTCTCGGAGTGCCGGGAATTTCCCCGAGCAGCCCGGCGTTTTCCAACCCGAACGGCAAATCAGGTAAGGACCCATCCCATGAAGAACGACATTCATCCTGAACTCCATCGCATCACGGTCACCTGTAGCTGCGGAAATTCCTTCGAGACTCATTCGACCAAGTCCGAGCTGCGGCTCGAAATCTGTAGTGCCTGCCACCCGTTCTTTACCGGCAAACAAAAACTGGTGGATTCGGCAGGTCGTGTGGAACGCTTCCAGCGTCGCTACGGCCTCCAGACCGCTTCCTAGCCGTGCTGTGATGCGTCTGCGGTGCGGTTCGCCGCACCGGGGAAGAAGTGCGTCCGCTCCTGAGATACTCGCCTGAGAAAGTCGAATACCTGGAAACCTGGAGAAACCGGCATGTTGGAACAACTGGAAGCCATTGAAGCGCAGCACTCGGAACTCTCCGAGAAGCTGGCCAGCCCCGAGCTGCTCGCGGATCCCAAGGCCTATGGCGAGACCAGCAAGAAGCTGGCTGAGCTTTCGAAGATCGTCGCCCTATTGGGAGAGCTGCGCAGCCTCCGGAGCCAGGCCGAGGACACCAGGGAACTCCTCGACTCGCTGAGCAAAGATGATGAACTCTATGTCATGGCGTTCGAAGAGCAGGAAAAGCTGAGCAAAGATCTCGCGGCCCTGGATGAGCGGATCCGGCTCGAGCTGGTCCGCAAGGATCCCAACGACGATCGCAACGTGGTTCTCGAAATCCGCGCCGGCACCGGCGGCGACGAGGCCTCACTTTTCGCCGCTGAGCTCTTTCGCATGTACAGCCGCTTTGCCGAGAACCAGAAATGGAAAATCGAGATCATCGATCTGTCCGAATCCGGTATTCACGGCATCAAGGAGGTCTCGGCCATCATCGAAGGCCGCGGCGCCTACAGAAAACTCAAGTACGAAGCCGGCGTACACCGCGTTCAGCGAGTTCCCGCGACCGAAGCGTCGGGTCGCATTCATACCTCCGCGGTCACGGTCGCGGTCCTGCCCGAGGCTGAAAGCATCGAAGTCGAGATCGCGGAGAAAGATCTCCGGATCGATCGCTACTGCTCATCCGGACCGGGTGGCCAAGGCGTCAACACGACCTACTCGGCCGTTCGCATTACCCACGTGCCCACCGGCTTGGTCGTGAGCTGCCAGGATGAGCGCAGCCAGATCAAGAACCGAGCCAAGGCGATGCGCGTTCTCAAGTCGCGACTGCTCGAGATCGAGCGCGAGAAGGCCGAATCCGAACTCACCGCCGAACGGCGCAAAATGGTCGGGGCGGGCGACCGCTCGGAGAAAATCCGGACCTACAATTTTCCGCAGAACCGGGTCACCGATCACCGCATTGGTCTGACGCTGCACAAGCTTCCCGCGGTTCTGGAGGGCGATCTCGACGCCTTGATCGATCCGCTCGCCAATCACTTTCAAGCCCTGCAGATGCGCGAGGCCGCCGAGGCACGCACCTGAGCCGGCGTCTAGCAGCCCAACGGTAGACTCCAGACCGTGATGGTCCGCGAACTCGTCGAGAACGGCCGCAAGCAATTGCTCGAAGCCCCGTTCGAGGTGTCCTCGCGCGAGGCCTACCTGCTCCTCGGGCACGTTCTGGGCCTGTCCGAGGCACAGATTATGGCCCACTGGGACGATGAAGTGAGTCCCGAAGCCGAGAGCGCGTTTCGTGGCTTGCTGGACCGCCGGCTGTGCGGCGAGCCGGCCGCCTACCTGCTCGGACGGCGCGAGTTCTACGGCCGCGCCTTCCACGTCGACCGGCGCGTTCTGATCCCCAGGCCCGACACCGAGCACCTGGTCGAGGCCGCGCTCTCCCTGCCGCTGGGCAAGAACCCGAGAATTCTGGACCTGGGCACCGGCTCGGGCTGCATCGCGGTAACCCTGGCACTGGAGCACCCGGGCGCCGCGGTCGTAGCCGTCGATAACTCGATCGGGGCTCTGGCCCTAGCCGCAAAAAACGCCAGGGACCTGGGCGCCCCCAACGTCCGGCTGCTGGCTTCGGACCTGGCCGCTTCCATTCAGGATCGGCCTCCAAGGCCCAGGCGCGATCCTCGACCGCGACATGGCGCTCTCCAAGTCGACCAACGTCAAACAGCTCCTGCGCCTCATGGAGCGCGACTAGACCGGACCGGCGATCAGCGCCGCACGACGCAGGGCTTTGGCAAGGAAGTCACTTCGCTGGCCTTCGTCGGCGTCACGGAAAAGGTCGTGGCCAGCTCCGGCGACAAAACGGTGCGGCTGGTGAACACCGACAACGGCAAGATGGAGCGCACCTACTCGGGCTCGAACGACTTCATGTACTCGACGGCCATCAGCGCCGACGGCCGCATCGCCATCTCCGGCGGCCAGGACAGCACGCTCTTTGTGTGGCTGGTCGAGGGCGGCCAACTCCTCAGATCGTTCGCCGCCCCCGAACCGGCATCGAGCGAGCCCGTCGCCCAGGCGTCGAGTAACTGACCTGCGTGTCCTCGTCGTGTCGTCGCGGTTAATCTTCTGGGCTACGTCGAGCGCCGACTACCGTTCCCCCAGCAGCGTGAGCCGCAACAGGTTGAG
>JADFQD010000106.1:8817-13468 GCA_022561975.1 Acidobacteriota bacterium | reverse complement strand
TCCTCCCTGAGAACCGTGGGGTGCGAAAAGCGGTCGTCCTCCTCGGCTCTGCCACTCACCAGAACCGGCTCTCCCGTCTGGGCGACGTGACCCGCGATGCCTTCCCCGACGGTTTGCGAGGTCCGTTTGATCACCGACTCGTCCAAACCGTGCGCGCTGGCGATGAACAGTCGGTTGCGCTCCTCGTTGAGCAGCATGATCGATCCTCGATCCGCGCCCACTAGATCCAGCGCCGCCCGCAGCACGGTTTCGTAGGTCTTCCCAGGATCGCTGACCGCGTTCACCGTGCTGATCGCCCGGTACAGTCCGGTAATCTCCCTCAAGCGCAAATCTATGTCGCTGGATCGGCCCTTTTCCTCTTCCAACTCGTGCTGCTCTTCTGCGAGTCTCATGTCCAGACGGGCGACCTTGCGCTCCTCTTTGACCAGATTCCGCCTCAAGGTCGAGTCCAGCTCTTTGAGATTTCTCTCTTTGGCAACCACGTACAGACACGCGGCCAGGGCGAGAAGAGTCAGGGCGAGGATCGAGTACCCCAGTCCCTGGTTGTACGAGATGATCATGATCAGCGCCAGGAAGATCATGATCAGGACGATGAGAAACTGGAGCAGCCCGGTTCTTTGTTTTTCGACGTCGGTCAGTTGCATGCAGTCCTCACATCCGATCTCGGGGTCATTCGCTCGCGCGTCGATCTAACCGGGCTTCATGCCGCACTGCCGAATAAGGCGACCGACTCCGGACAAGGCCTCACGCACGCGCCATGCCACGGCGAAAGAGCGCCGAAGCAAGACTCTTTCGGGTCGCAACGGTCGGCCGTTGACAGAAATTGTTCGCACCCATGACGGAGTTGGGGAGGCTCTCCATCTCGTAGCGGACTCACTTACGAATCGAGTAACAAAACAGGGCGGATCCGTCCTCTGAGAATGTCTCGCCCAAGACTCGACAGCCACCAAGTAGCCTTGCGGAGCCCGTTCAGTGATTAGGATATTCAAGATTGACTTTCATTAAAATATGAATATAATGGATGAGAAGATGAACTTTATTCAACCGCATTCCCTTCACACCCCTCAGTGCTGGGTTGACAGTCTCAACGATGAGGATCTGGCATTTCTGAAGCGTTTTACGCTCGCTTCCGGCTCGCTGAAGGAGACCGCCAAGGCCTATGGCATTAGCTATCCGACGGTGCGCCTGCGGCTCGACCGCCTCATCCAGAAAATCGAGCTTCTCGCTGAGGAAATCAATAGTCCCTTCGAGCGTGAGCTTCGCTCTCGCTATGCCGATGGAAAACTCGACCTCGAGTCGATGAAGGTGCTGCTCGCCCAGCATCGCGCTGACCTGGCAAGAAAGTAGAGGAACTCGATGCAGAAGATGATGATGATCTCGATGACCTTCGCTATCGCCTTCGCCATATCCATTCCAGCTTTCCCAGAGGAACTGGTAACTCTGTCCTGGGATACGACTCGGCCGCTCGCCGGCCAGGTGATCGAAGACTCCGAAGGCAAGGGCGCTGTCCTCGCTTTCGAGAATGACACCGGGGTTCCGATGACGGCGACGTTCGCAAGAGTCGAGAATCCCGGCGTTACGGCTTCCAACTATGCGCTGCACGGCACGGTTCGCTACGATGGTGTCGAAGGCGTCGGCTACTTGGAGATGTGGAACGTCTTTCCGGACGGATCGCGCTACTTCAGCCGCACCCTGGCCGACCTCGGACCCCTGCGGAAGATCAGCGGTTCGTCCGGCTGGCGCGAGTTCGCGCTGTCTTTCTCGCTCATGGACTCGCCGCTAGGTCCCAGCGTGTTGATCTTGAACCTGGTGCTGCCGGGGAAAGGCACGGTTGTTCTCGGCTCGCTCAAACTCGTCCAGTACGAGAGCGCCGAAAGCATGGCAAAGATCATGGTCGATGCTGCCGGAACCGGCGCCCGGCCGGGGTGGTGGACTCCGATCGTAGGAGAGGCGATGTTGGTTCTCGGTAGCTTTGTGCTGGTGCTCGCGAGCGGGCTGACCTTTGGGCTGGCCCGCCGGGGCAAGGCGCGCACCTGGGGCCTGGCCTTCCCCTGGTTCGAAATCGCTTTGGGCTGGACGGCATTGATTGGCGGCGTTTCCGCGGTGATGTCCCAGCAACCCGCCTGGGTGAGGACCCCTCTGATCGCGTTGGGCTTGCTGGGAATCCTCTTCGGAGCGGTGCTGGTCAAGATCGTTGCGAATCGCTACACGGCGCTCGAGCTGCGCCGCATGCAGAGCCAGAACATCGGTTGAAGGGGTACCTTGGCTCGCCGCGGACGGGCCCGGGTCCAGCCACACCTCGATTCCGTAACCATCTTCGCCTTCTGAGCATCTGAGGTCAGTAGGCGCACTATGTGGACCTTTACTCGAATCTCGGTGGTCTTCGCTTTGTTGACCGTGGGCACGGGCGCCGCGGAGGGCACGACACTCAGACTCGTCGAGTGGAACATCCGTGGTGGCACATGGAACCAGGCAGGACGGGAGATCATGGACTATCTCCTGGAGTCCGGCGCCGGGATCATCGCGATCCAGGAGGCTCGCAGGGCGATCAACGACCTGATGACGGATCCGGCCTTCAGTGACCGCTACGAGCTCTTCCAGCCGGGGAGTGACAATCCGATCCTGGTGGATAGGTCCCTCGGCCTGACGGTGTCGGGCGACGGGCCCAGCGGCGTCGGCACCTGCAGTGAAGGTACGGTCGCGACGATCGAGTTGCCGGGTGGAGCCTCCTTCCGCCTCTTCAACAGTCACTTCTGCTTCGGCGATGGCAACGCGACGGATGGCGACGACCTCCTGCGGGTCGCGGATCCGGCCAACAGCCCCGAGATGATCCTGGCGCCTGGGGATCTGAACACGAGCCCGCGCTTCAGTCCCGAGACCATCGAGAAGCTCCTCTCCTCCGGGTTCGTCGATACCTGGGAGCACACACAAAATCCCGATCCCAAGCCCGACGTGTTGTGGATCCTGGCCAACGAGGCGTTGGTCAACGGCGCTTCGCTGTCGAATACCCGAGCGGACGACAGCTGCACTGCCAACACCAGCGACGGAAGTTGCTCGGATCATCAGGCCTTCTTCGTCGACATCGAGTTTGGCGGTCCGACCGGCGGCCTGACCGCCGATCCCGCGAAGCGCAGGTTCGGGGACGTCGAGGTGGGCAAGGCGCCCAAGCGGAGGGTCAAACTCACCAACAACCGCAACGCGGATGTGGACATCTTCGGGATCGAGATTGCCGGTCGCGACGCATCGCAGTTCTCCTTGCCCTCAGCCAAGGACCACTGCTCGGGCAAGACCCTGAGGCCCGGTAAATCGTGTAGGTTCAAGGTTCGCTTCGAGCCGGAGAGACCCGGGTTACACCGAGCTCGGGCCGTCGTCGAGTCGAGCGATCCCGACCAGCGCGAGCTTCGAGTCAAGCTGCGGGGCACAGGGGTGGGCGATCTCCTGGCCGGCGGCGTCAAGAGTTCCTCGGCGGCCGGCGGGCAGGAACCGGGCGAGCTCGTGCTGATCAACGGAAAGATCCTGACGATGGACGGGTTCGACCGCGTCGTCTCGGGGGTCAAGATCCGCGACGGAAGGTTCGTCGAGGTTGGTGACGACGTCTCTGTCGAGGGCTTTGACGGCCAGGTGATCGATCTCGGCGGCAGGACGGTGACCCCGGGGCTGATCGATACCCACATCCACTACTACCGCGATGCGCATATCCCCGGGCACCTGCTCTCGGCCATCGAGCGGGTCTTCACGATCCCGGACCTGCTCGACGCGGTGACCGAGCGGGCGGCCTCGGTGCCGGCCGGCGAGTTCGTCACCGTCCTGGGCAGATTCGATCCGAGCCAATTCGCCGAAAACCGGCTGCCGACGCTCGAGGAGCTGGACGGCGCCGCGCCGAGTCACCCCGTCTACCTGCAGACGGGCTTCGACGGCCCGGCCGTGACCAACACTCTGGGGAGGGAGTACTTCGAGGCCCACGGGCTTGGCGTCAACTCAAGCGGCACGTTCGACAGAGGGCAGGCCGATGTGCCGGTGCAGGCCCTCTTCGATGAGTTCACGAACGACGAGGCCCTGCGGACGGTGGAAGAGTACATGCGCTTCTCGGCCTCTCTGGGGCTGACGATGGTCCAGAACTACTCGGGGTGCGGCGGCTTCGGTCGGCTCCCGGCCGGCACTCTGTGCGCGGAGCACTTCCTCGACCTGTGGCGGAGAGCGGGATTGCTGCTGCGAATTCGCACCTCGGTGGGAGGTACGGGCACCCAAACCGGTGCAGGAGGCCTCTATCAGGTCGTGCTGGATACGGAAGATGCCTTGCAGGAGCTGGAGGATCTGGGTGGCGGGGACGACATGCTCGATTTCGCCACGACCGGAGAATTCGTGGTCGGCAACTTCGGCTCGACGAGTGCGCCCTTCGAGGACGCTTACCGACAGATCGCAGAGCGCGGCTGGTCGCTGCGCCAGCATTCGATCAGCCCCGCGGAAAACGAAGCCCACATCGCTGCCTTCGAGGCGGTCGACTCGGTCGTCCCCATCGCCGAGATGCGCTGGGCGGTCGAGCACGTTTTCTCGATCGGCGCCGACCACATCGGCCGCCTCGACCAGATAGGCGCCGGCGCGACGGTTCAGAACCAACAGTACCTGCTGGGAGGTAGCGGGCCCCCGTATC
>JADFQD010000106.1:0-8807 GCA_022561975.1 Acidobacteriota bacterium | reverse complement strand
CCCCATGAGTCCCTGGATCTCGCTCTACCACATGGTTACCGGGAGGGACGTCTCCGGAAGGGTGGTGAACGCCGGTCAGCAGATCACCAGGCTGGAGGCGCTTCGAATCTACACGACGGGCGGCGCCTGGCATACGTTCGAGGAAGAGGAGCTGGGCTCGATCGAGGTCGGCAAGCTGGCCGACCTGGTGGTCTTGAGCGACGACTACCTGTCGGTTCCGGACCAGGAGATCCGCACCTTGTCGTCCGTCCTGACACTCGTCGGCGGGAAGATCGTCCACTCGGCGGCCGAGTTCGTTCCCTCGAAGCCCAAAAAGCCCAAGAAACTCCGCGCGGCAAAGGTGGCATCCACCCAGGTCACCTTGCGCTGGAGGGACCGATCCGACAACGAGGATTCGTTCGAGATCCAGATGAAGCCACCGGGAGCGCGCTTCGCCACAGCCGCGATCGTGGGGACCGATGTCCGCAAGGTGACGATCACCGGCCTGACGCCCGCCACGACCTACAAGTTCCGGGTCCGCGCCCGGGCCGGCTCGAAGAAGTCCAAGTTCTCCAACAAGCTCAAGGTCACCACGGTTAGCAGCGAATGAGCCTGACGGGCGAGGGTGCCCGAAGGGAAAGCCCAACTCCCGGGAGGCACCAGCTTGCGAGTTGCCTTCCCGGCGTCGTCGCTGATCGATAGCCGAACCGATCGCAGAGTGCTCGTGAGATCGCCAACCCCCGTCCGGGCGGGCCTCTGGGTGCGCCGAAACTTTTTTGTTTTCACGGCACTTCTGGCGCTGGGTCTCAACTCAGCGAGCGTGCTTGCCGAAGAGAGCGCCGCCGGCCAATCCGACGAGATCAGGACCGCGGTCGAGGCCGCAAAGCTCGAGCAAATGCTGGAGGACTACTTCGAGGAGAGCCTCGTGCGCAATCCGATCCGGGCGACCGCGATCGGCGATCCCAGGTACAACGACCGGATGCCCAACTTCCTGAGCGAAGAGAGGCAGGTCGAGGACGAGCTGCTCGAAAAGCGCTGGCTCACCCAGGTCGAGAAGATCGACCGCGAGCTGTTATCCGGCCAAGACCGCTTGAGCCGCGACATCTTCGTCTACGAGCGCGACATGGCGATCGAGGGAGCTCGGTTCCCGTCTCATTTGCTGCCGATCAATCAGATGTTCAGCATCCCCTCGTTCTTCGCTCAGCTGGGCTCGGGCGGGAGCATCCAACCGTTCCGGAACGAGAAGGACTATCGAGACTTTCTCGGACGGGTGGACCGCCTGGAGGTTCTCATCGACCAGGCCATCGCCAACATGAAAAAGGGCATCGAAATGGGAGTCGTCCAGCCCCAGGCGTTGATGGAAAAAGTGCTTCCGCAGCTCGAGGCGCACTTGGTCGACGATGCGACGCAGAGCGTCTTCTACCGGCCCATCCAGAATTTTCCCGAAGAGGTCGGCGAAGAAGCTCGGGCAGAGCTAACCGAGGCCTACGAGCAGGCAATCCTCGAGCAGATCATCCCATCCTACAAGAAGCTCCACACTTTCATGGTGGAGGAGTACATTCCGAATTGCCGCCAGACGACGTCGCTAGCGGACCTGCCGGACGGTGAAGCCTGGTACGCCTACCGGGTCAAGACGATGACCACCACCGACATGACGCCGGACGAGATTCATCAGTTCGGGCTCGAGGAGGTCGCCCGGATCCACGCCGAGATGCGCGGCGTGATGACGGAAGTCGGCTTCGAAGGTGAGCTTCAGGATTTCTTCGATCATCTCGAAGGAGAGGAGCGCTTCTACTACACCGATGCGGAAGAGCTCCTCCAGGGCTACCGTGACCTCCAGGAGAAGGTCAACGCGGCTGTCCCGGACCTCTTCGACATCTTTCCCAAGGCCGACTACGAGGTGAAGCCAGTGCCCGAGTTCATGGCGCAGTCGTCGGCCGCCGCCTTCTATCAGCCTGGGACCCCTGACGGCAGCCGGCTGGGCGCTTTCTTCGTCAACACCTTCAACCTCAAGGCGCAGGCCAAGTTCGGTATGACCACGCTGTCGATTCACGAAGCTTCCCCCGGCCATCACTTCCAGATCTCGATCGCGCAGGAGATCGAGGATCTACCGAGGTTCCGGCGTTTCGGCGGACAGACGGCCTTCTTCGAAGGTTGGGCGCTCTACGCCGAGTCCCTGGGCAAGCAAATGGGGCTTCTGGACGATCCCTATGACTACTACGGTCGCCTCAGTGATGAGCTCCTCCGCGGCATGCGGCTGGTCGTGGACACCGGACTGCATTCCAAGGGTTGGAGCCGCGAGCGGGCGATCGAGTACATGCTCGAGAACTCGTCGATGGCCGAGAGTGACGTGATCGCCGAGGTCGAGCGCTACATCGTCTTCGCCGGCCAGGCGCTGGCCTACAAGGTCGGGCAGCGCGTGATCTCAGGCCTGCGGGCGGAGGCCGAGAACGAGCTCGAAGACGACTTCGACATCAAGGCCTTCCACCGCGCGATGCTCGAGGACGGCGCAGTGCCGATGCGAGTGTTACAGACCAAGATCCGGGAATGGATCGTCGAACAAAAGGACGGATTCGAGGTCGAGAACGGTAAGGGGCTGAAAGGGTAGGTTGGCTTCAGCCGGCCGCCTACTGTGCGAAGCACCCGCCCTTGGTTTTGGAATTGCTCGCGCCGCTGATCTTGACCGACGACTTGAAGACGCCGGCTTGTGTGTGGACCAGGTCGGGGACAAAGAAGGCCATGATTGTCCCGGCCGCGTAGACAAGGTCCTCGCTGCCTTTCTCGTCCGTTCCGGGGCCTTTGTGCGACCATTTCGTCTTCAGCTCGACGTCGTCCGCGCTGGTGTTGACCGCTGCCCACCAGAAGTTGTAGCCGATGTTGAGTGTAGCCGAGGCCGCATGAATCAGCGTGCTGAGGGAGCTGGGCGTTGAAACCATGTGCCCGTGGTGAAGGTTCGTGACCGCTTTGGCCGTGGAGACGCCGGCGAGAAATTGGCTCCCGCGCTCGAGTTCGTCGAGGGGGACCGACAGCGAGTAGACGCCGTTGCCGTGGTCCCGGAAGACCGGCTTACCTTCGGAGCCCCCGAGCATCTCCATGAAGAGCAACTCCATTCCGGCGGCCAACTCTTCGTTCTGGGTGTTCTCGTCGACCGCGAACTCGGCGTTCGCGCCGGCGGCGGTGAAGTTGATAAGCAGAATCGCTAGGCCACAGATGACGTTACGTCGCATGTCACATTCCTCCCAGTCCAAATGGCCGCGGCCAGGCAGGCTTACCAAGCGACCAGATTAAGAAGTTCCCTAAGGCTAGCATAAATCGTGTTCGCTTACCTTCAGAGATGCTTTCCCTTGGCAGGTAACAGCAGCTATTGTTTGGCTCAAACAGGAGGTTAGGGCACTCCTGCTAATTCGCTCGTCGTCAACGACGTCACCGCATCACCTCGTCCTCTCGTCCTCGCGGCGAACAGGCGAACCGCCCCCCAGTGCCACTACGATCTAGACTTCTACCACGGGCTGCTAGAGTCCGCGTTCTAATGCCGAGCCGAGCCTCGAGAGAACAGCCGGGCCGGGTGATCCCGATCGGCGGTCTGGGCGCTGACGGTTTTCCTGGATCTCGCCGATTTCGGAATGATCCTGCCGCTAGGGCAGGAGCGTGATCGTGATGTTTCGGTTGGCGCCAAAACTCCTAGGCAAGGCCGTAAACGAGTAACTGAAAATTAGGAGAGATGCAATGAGTCCCTACAGCGCGAAAACAGAGTTCGAACACGGAAGCCTGGTTGCTGTCGGCGTTTTGCTCTCCAATCTGGGCACGCCGGAAAACCCCACCGCAACAGCGCTGCGGAAGTTTCTCCGCGAGTTTCTGAGCGATCCGAGAATCATCGAAGAGCCGCGCTGGAAATGGTGGGTCATTTTGAACCTCTTCATCCTTCCGTTCCGGCCCCGCCGGTCGGCTGCGCTCTACCGGAAGATCTGGCAAGAGGACGGATCGCCACTTCTGAACGGTACGTTGCGACTCGGCGAGGGACTTGCCGAGGCCTTGAGCCTGGGGGTGGCGTCGCCGGTTCAGGTCGCCGTTGGCATGCGCTATGGCCGGCCGTCGATCCGGCAGGCTCTGGGCAATTTGCGGGAGAAAGGGTGTACCAACCTGTTGGTTCTGCCTCTGTTCCCCCAGTACTCAGGCACCACGGTCGGCTCGGTGTTTGACGCCGTGGCCTCGGAGCTGAGGACCTGGCGTGCGGTGCCGAGCTTGCGAACGATTCACCGGTATCACGACGAACCGGCCTATATCGAAGCGCTCAGTGCATCGATTCGTCGAGTCTGGCGGCAAGACGGCAAGCCCGAAAAGCTATTGTTTTCGTTTCACGGCATTCCCCTGCGCTACTTCGCGGGAGGAGATCCATATCATTGCGAGTGCCACAAGACGGCTCGATTGGTTGCCGAAGAGCTGCGACTCCCCGGTGAACAATACGAGGTGTCCTTTCAGTCCATCTTCGGTAAAGAAGAGTGGATCAAGCCCACCACCGACGTCACGGTACGGGCCATGGCAAAGGCGGGGGTCCGCAATCTCGACGTTATCTGCCCGGGCTTCGCGATCGACTGTCTCGAAACCCTCGAGGAAATCGACCTTTTGAACCGCGGTTTTTTTCTCGACAATGGGGGCGAGCGCTTCCGCTACATCCCATGCCTCAACGATAGCGCAGAACACGTTCGAGCACTCGCCGGCCTGATCCGAAGCAACCTGAGCGGCTGGGTGCCGGAGCCCGGAGAGTGGGACGCCGAGTCGGCTCGTGCCGAGGCACAAGCTTCCCGGGAGCGCGCCGAAGCCCTCCGGAGGCGTGGCTCTCCTGCCGACGCCGGCTACTCTTAGCGAGTCCGCAGCCGTCGAAAGGGGCTGCTCGAGGCGTCACGCATCCAAGCTTCGCATGAGATTGGCCATTTCGATCGCCGCTACGGCGGCGTCCGTGCCCTTGTTTCCAGCCTTGGCTCCGGCTCGCTCGAGTGCTTGCTCGAGGGTGTCGGTCGTCAGGACGCCAAATAGAATCGGCACGCCCGTCTCGCTCATGGCGGCTGCGATTCCACTCGCGGCGGCACCGGCGATATAGTCGAAGTGAGGCGTGGCACCTCGAATCACGACCCCGAGGCATAGCACCCCGTTGTAGCGGCCTGTCGCCGCCAATCGTCGAGCGACCAAAGGGATTTCAAAGGCTCCTGGGACCCAGGCCAGATCGACGTCTTTTGCCGCCACGCCGTGGCGGAAGAGTGCGGCCTTGGCACCGGCCAAGAGTTCCTTGCCGATCGCGTCGTTGAAGCGTGACACCACGATGGCGATCTTCAAATCAGTTCCCACCAAGCTGCCTTCGAATGTCGTACCCATCAACCTTCCTCCTCGCTCCAGCCTGTGGCTGCCGGCTGCTGGTTGGAGTCGGGCAAGAAGTGCCCGAGCCGGTCCCGTTTCGTGGCCAAGTAGCTCTGATTTTCCGGAGATTCCCTGGGCAGCAAAGGGCGACGCTCGATCACCTCCACACCGTGCTGCTCTAGGCCCTTGATCTTTGCAGGGTTGTTGGTCAGCAGGCGCACGCTCCGGCAGCCCAGATCACGCAGGATCCAAGCCGCCGTCTCATAGGTACGCGCGTCGGCCGGATGCCCGAGACGGTGGTTGGCCTCGACGGTGTCGAGCCCGGTGTCCTGAAGCGCGTAGGCTCGAAGCTTTTCGCGCAGGCCGATTCCGCGCCCTTCCTGCCGCAAGTAGAGGAGAATTCCCGCGCCCTCGCTCGCGATATGGCGCTGCGCATCCTGGAGTTGCTCCCGACAGTCGCAGCGACGCGATCCCAGCGCGTCACCCGTCAGACACTCGGAATGCAATCGTACCAGCGTACCTGCTGCGGTGGGGTCTCCCAACCACAGAGCAACGTGCTCGAGTCCGGTCGAGGTGTCTTCGTATACTCGAGCGCGAAACTCACCGAAGGAAGTCGGCAGGCGACACTCTGTGCCGCGCACCGCTCGACCTTCTGCTCCTTTCCGGTGGGCTACAAGATCGGCGATCGACACGATCTTGAGACCGAAGCGATCGGCGAACGCGTCGAGCTCGGCGCCGCGCGCCATCTCACCGCTTTCCGCCAAAATCTCGCAGATCACTCCGGCGGGGTACAGTCCGGCCAGGCGCGCCATATCGAGTGACGCTTCGGTCTGACCGCGACGCTCCAGCACGCCACGATCCGCCGCCCGAAGAGGGAACACGTGCCCCGGGCGTACCAGATCCTGCGGCTTCGCCTGGCGATCGACGAGAGTATGGATCGTGGTCGCGCGGTCGAACGCCGAGATCCCGGTCGTGACACCACGAGCGGCATCCACTGACACCGTGAACGGAGTAGCGAACCGGGCCGAGTTTTCTGCCGGATCGACCATCATCGGCAGTCCCAGCTGCTCGGTTCGCTCTCGGGTAACCGAAACGCAGATCAGCCCGCGACCCTCCCGAGCCATGAAGTGGACCTTCTGGGGAGTCGTGAACTGAGCGGCAAGAGCCAGATCCCCTTCGTTCTCTCGATCTTCGTCGTCGATGATGATGACGAACTTCCCCTGCCGGTAGTCCGTTAGGGCGTCTTCAATCTTGGACAGCTTCAATGAGTCCTCCTGCGAGTCGGTCGATGTACTTGCCCAGGATGTCGGCCTCGATATTCACTCGCGTGCCCAATGGCTTGCCGGGCAAAGTGACGTGCTCTAGCGTGAACGGGACCAGCATGAACGTAAACGAGTCTTCGAGAACATCGACGATCGTCAGGCTGATGCCGTCGACGGCGACATAGCCCTTCGGAACGAGCCACTTCGAGATTTGCGCAGGCACTTCGATCGTGTGCCACAACGAGTCGCCCTCCCGGCATCGTTCTCGGATCACGCCGGTGCCGTCCACGTGGCCTTGAACGAAGTGACCCCCAATCCGACCGTTGGCCGCTAGCGAGCGCTCTAGGTTGACCTGCGCACCGACCTCGAGTTGGCCGAGATGTGTCCTGGTGAGCGTTTCCGGGGCAAGATCGACGGTGAAGGAGCCGGCGGTTTGTCGAACCACGGTCAGGCAAGCGCCCTCGACCGCAATGCTGTCGCCCACGAGCGTCCCCTCGAGTACCCGGCAAGCTGCGACCGTGAGGGTCGTACGTCCGGAAGCCGGCTCTACTTTCGCTACGGTTCCTAACTCTTCGACAAGGCCTGTGAACATTCCGTCCGCGAGCGGACGCTTCCTGTCCGCCGTCACCCTCACCCTCATCCTTTTCGCCACCACCGCCGGTGCCCAGGACGCCGCCAAAGACGAGGCCATTCGCCACTTCAGCGGCAGCATAGGCAGCGTCACTGTCGACGGCGAGCAGTGGTATCGCCTGTCCTTCCGACCCGACATCCCCATCGGCAACTGGGGCTTCGCCTTCGACATCGAGCTGTTCATGGATGCCAGAGGCAACTTCAACGACCGCGGCTGGGAGTTCGGCAACTCCACACAGACGCTGGACACCTTCCTCCGCAAGCTCTACTACGTGCGCTACGGCAAGCCCAAGCAAGACACGTATGTCCGCGTCGGCGCCCTGGACAATGTCACCCTGGGTTACGGCCTCATCATGGACCACTACACCAACGCCCTCGAATACCCGGGCATCAAGAAGACGGGACTGCAGTTCCAGCTGAAGAACGTCGGCGGATCCAATGTCGAGATCGAGGGTATCGTCAATAACTTCCAGGACTTCCAGGAGGACGGCGGTGTGGTCGGTCTGCGCGTATCGACCAGGGCGGCGGGCAAGCTCGAGCTCGGCGTCACCTACGTCGTCGACATCAACCAGTACGGCGGCCTGCTCGACCGCGACGGCGACGGTTATCCCGACGTCGTCGACGCCTATCCCAACGATAAGGATCTCGCTCTCGACAACGATGGCGACGGTGTCGCCGACGCCCTCGACGGCGACGACGACAATGACGGCATCTACGACATCGACGCCGGCAGCGGCCTGCCCGAGGACACGCGGCAGGCCCTCATCGACGTCAGTGAGAATTTCGAGGGCTTCTCAGTCGACCGCACCGTCACACGTCGCGATCCCTTCAACAAGCGGCGCGCTGACAGCGACCGCTTCGGCATCCTCGGCTTCGACGCCCGTTACCCGCTTGTCGACAGCGACCAGATGGAGGTTGTGCTCTACGGGCAGTTCGCCATGCTGATCGACGACGACGACGAGCTCTCCAACTTCGAGGCCGACGCCCAGGGCGTCGCCAGGGGCAACCGCAAGGCCGAGGGCTTCGGCCTGGCCGCGCCGGGTGTGTGGCTCGGACTCGGGCCGCTCAGCGGCCAGTTCGAGTTCCGCCATTTCCGCAAAGATTTCGACGGCGGCTACTTCGACAACCTCTACGAGCTCGACCGCGTGCGCCTCGACGAGGCCACGGGGCGGGCGCGCAGTAAAGACGCCCTCCTCGATCGCGATAGGAGTCAGACCGGTATCTTTGGCCGCATCGGCACCGATCTGGGCGGTGTCCTCGACGCCTCCGCCGACTACCAGTATCTCGCCGGCGGCGACGACCCAAAGCAGCAGGTGCACGGCAGCGCCCGGCTGGCCAAGGATCTGCTGCGCAACATTCCGCGTCTGAATCGCGCCAGGGCCTACTACCAGAAGAACAACATCGGCGCAAGGCTGAACGAAGACGGCACTGACGAGGACGGCTTCTTCGAATCCACCGTGGATACCTTCTACGGCTATGAGATCGGCATGGAAATCAGCGTCGGCGTGTCCGTGATCTGGGACACGCGCTACGTCTTCTCCCGCGGCGCCGACGGCATCCTCGATCGCGGAAAGATCATGACCA
>JADFQD010000105.1 GCA_022561975.1 Acidobacteriota bacterium | reverse complement strand
GGTCCCGATGATAGAGGGCCATGACAATCCCGAACGCGGCGTGGAGCCCCGCCAGCGAGTCGCCCAAACTCAGGTTGGGACGTACAGGCGGCTGGCCCGGGAATCCATTCACATGGCGGAAGCCGCCCAGTCCCTCGCACACGGAGGCATAGCCAGGCAGGCTCGCGTAGGGTCCATCCTGGCCGTAACCGGAAATCCTGGAATAGATCAGTCCGGGATTCGTGGCTTCGAGTTCGCTCGGACCCAGGCCCCATTTCTCCATCGTTCCGGGTCGGAAGTTCTCGATCAGAACATCGACCCGATCGGCGAGACGCCGGGCCAGGCGTCGTCCCTCCTCTTCGCGCAGATTGAGTGTGATGCACTTCTTGTTGCGACCCAGCGTGTACCACCAGACCGCGGTACCGGTTTCATCGAGCAATCTCCAGCCGCGGACGGCATCGCCCTTGCCCGGCGGCTCGACCTTGATGACCTCGGCACCGAAATAGCCAAGCAAGGTTCCCGCGAAAGGACCCGCCATGAGCTGGCCCATCTCGAGAACCTTGACGCCATCGAGAGGCCTTTTCCCCAAGCCGATTTCCTTGCCGATAGAGCGGGCTAGAACCGCACGCCCAACTCGACGCCGGCTCGTCGCAAAGAACCGGGGTGAATGAACGAACCACCGAACTCCGGCGCGGTGATGACTTCCTCGAGATATTTCTTGTCGGCCACGTTGTCCACAAACAGCGTGATCGACCAACGCTCTTCCTGCATCCCAACACGCAGGTCGACCTTCTCATAGGCGTCCCGGCGGGTGAGCGAGTAGTCACCGATGCCGAGACCTGGGAAAAAAGCGTTGAATAGCGACACGCGTTCGTTGTTCTGGACGGTGTGAAACCAGGTATCGCCGACCATGGTCAGGTAGGCACTCGCGTTGAAGACCCAGCGATTGGAAACCGGCTTACTGAAATCGAGAGCCAGGTTCGCGGTCATGTCGGGAGTAAACGGAGACTCATTGCCCACGGTCGCCGGCCGAGAGGTGTTCTTCTCTATCTCACTGTCGGTCACATTGAAGCCGGCGGAAACATTGAGGTAGTTGTTGACTCGCCAGCCGAAACCCAGCTCGTAGCCCTGGATCGAGACCTCATCGATATTGGAAACGACTCTCAGAAGACCGAACGGACCGACGAGAAACTCGAAGAACTGCATGTCGTCGACGGCGACGTCATAGAACGCCCCTTCGAGGTAGAAATCGGCCGTGACGTCGGACTTAAAGCCGACCTCGAACGCACTCGAGGTCTCTTTGGCGAACCGGTCTTCGATCAGAAGGTCGGCACCGAGCAGCGTGTTGATGAAGAGGTTGACGGTGGCATTCGAGCCTTGATTGTTGAACCCGCCGCTCTTGAATCCCACTCCCCAGCTACCGAACAGGGTGGTCGAGTCATTGGTGTCCCAGGTCAGACTCACCTTGGGCTGAAGCTCCTCGAAGGTCTCGCTTTGGGGAACGATGCCGCCCGGGTTCAAGAACGGGTCGAGGCCCGCATTCAGCGGTGCGTCGCCCGTAAACGTACCGTCCAAGCTGAAGTCGACGTACTGCGTGCGAGCGCCGGTCGGGACGAGATTCCTTACCTCACGATCCTCCTGGTCGAAGCGAAGGGCCACGGAGAGCTCGACGTCCTCGCTGACGTCGTACCGGACGGCTCCGAAGACAGCGGTGACCTGTGTCTGGAAGTTGTCGTGCACGAGTTGCTCGGTCGGGTTGGCTCCGCTTTGCGGCACGAACAGGCTTTCGACGACGCCCTGCCCCTGATCGATTCCCAGGTTGACGCCGACCTCGCGATCGATGTCCAAGTAGTACAGGCCCGCCGACCAGCGAAGCCGATCGTTGGCCTCACCCGACAGCCGCACTTCGAAGCTCAGGTCCTCCTGATTTCGCACCTGGAACTGGGTTCCGTCGCAGCTGGTTGGCGTGTAGGGACCGAAGAGCGAGAACTCCGGTACCGGAGCGAGGATCTGAGGTAGGGGCAGGGTCACACCCTGAGCGGAGAGCGCCGCCGTGGTAGCGCGGCAGTTGGGCTCGAACCAGAAAAAGCCGAACGCTCCGCTGGTGCCGTCGGCGAAAAACTGGTTCTGGATGTCGCTATAGAGGACCCACGCGGTCAGATCGCCCCACTCGAACTCTCGATCCAGCTTGGCGGAGAGCTCGAGTGACTCTTGCGTGTTCTTGGGGTCAATGTTGCCTTGGAAGACGAACTCGTGAGCGTTGACGTCTTCGAACAACCCCGCAAGCCCAAAGGCCGAGGCAAGTCCAGGCAGCGCGAAGGCGGCGTTGAAGGTGATCGCGGCCGCTTCGACTTCACCGACACGGGCCTTGAGATCCCATGTCGTGCGATCGTTCGGCTCCAGAATCAGGCGACCGCCGACGTTGAAAGCCTCGAAATCGTCTACGTTGTCGGCACCCTGAAAGGTGTTGGTATAGAAGCCGTCCGTCGATCGCCAATCCGCGTTGAGCTGGTACCTCGCTTTTCCGCCGCTGCCGGCCGGGCCGCCGAAGAGCACCGATCCCAGAGTCGTGGAGTTCTGCGCGAAGCCCAGTCGAAGTTCGCCCGCAGATTCGTCGCCCGGTTTCTGGGTGGTCACGATCATGGCCCCGGCGGCGGCGTTGCGCCCATAGAGGGCGCCCTGCGGACCTTTCAGGACTTCGATCTGCCTCAGGTTTCCGTACTCCCGGTTGAAGGCGGCCGGGTTGGTCAACAAGATCCCGTCGACGATGAACGCAAAACTGTTCTCGGCGTCGCGCGACCCGTTGATGCCGCGGATGTTGACCTGCGTGTCGCCGACCTCGGCGGCATTGACCATGGTCACGCCGGGTACGAGTTTGATGAAGTCTTCGGCCCGCTTCACGCCGACCGCTTCGATCTGGGCTCCGGTAAGGACCGTAACGGTGGCCGGCACGTCCCGCAGTACCTCTTCTGTCTGCCGAGCCGTTACCGTGATGACCTCCCTGATTTCCTGTTGCGGAGCCTGCCCTTCGTCTTCGGCCTCTTCGGCCTCTTCGGCCTCTTCGGCTTCTTCGGATAACCCCGTATCGTCCTGAGCCATCGCCGGTCCCGCAACCAGGATCGCCAGCCCGATCAGGACGACCAAAATACTGTGCTTCTTCCAGATTCCCATAACAGTGCCTCCTTTGCCGCCGACGTTGCCAGATCAAGCGCTGATCGGTGAGCCACGCTCTCACCCCGTCGGAGTAGCTGGATTAAGCCCACGGCCTTGAACTACCGTACCGGCGTGGGGGCTTGTCTCGAATGCACTGTTGTTATACGGTCTAGTTGTCTAGATGTCAAGACAGGTCGGCAGCGAAATCGAGTCGTCAGCACGGCCGACTCAGCCGATTCGGGAGATTTCAACCCGCGCCGCGGCCTCAAAGGCTGCGAGCAACTAGCTTGAGAGGGAGAAATTCATGGCCTATCGACTAGGAGTGGACGTTGGCGGCACGTTCACGGATCTCATGCTGGCCCACGACAAAACCGAAGAAGTTTTTCGAGTCAAGACCCCTTCGACCCCGGCGGACCCCTCCGAGGGAGTTTTGATCGGGGTTCGCCGGATCCTGAAGGAAAGTGGCGTCTCCGCTGCTGAGCTCGACTATGTGATGCACGGCACGACCGTGGCCACGAATGCCGTGCTCGAAGCCAAAGGAGCACGGGTCGGATTGATCACGACCAAGGGGTTCGGGCAGATACTTCATCTGGCACGATCGCAGACGCCGGGGCCGCTGGCGGGCTGGATGATCATGATCAAACCCGACCCACCGGCGGCGCTCGAGGACACGCGCGAAGCCGACGAGCGCATGGACGCAAAGGGCAACGTGGTCGACGCCTTGAATGAGAAGCAGGTGCAGGCTCTCATCGAAGACCTGATCGAATCGGGCGTCGAGTCGCTGACCGTCTCCTTGATCAACTCCTACGCCAACCCCGCCCACGAAAGACGGATCAAGGAGTTGCTCACCGAGTCCCACCCCGACTTCCCGGTTACGATTTCATCCGACGTGCTGCCGGAGTTTCGCGAGTATGAAAGGACGTTGACGGCTTGCATGAATTCCTACGTTCGGCCCAAGGTCGCCGGATACATCAAGAATCTCGAGAGTTCGCTCGAGGATCTGGGCGTCAGCTGTCCGGTCAACATTCTGCGCTCCGACGCCGGTCTCATGAGCCTCTCCCTCACCCAGGAAAAGCCGGTCTACGGGATCCTGTCCGGACCGGCGGGCGGAGTTGCGGGAGCGATCGCGGTCGCCACGCGAGCCGGCTTCGACGACATTCTGACTTTCGACATGGGCGGCACCTCGACCGACGTGGCGTTGTGTGAAAACGGTCGCCCGACCATCGCCCGCGAGACCGAACTCGGACACTTTCGGGTCAAAGTGCCGAGTGTCAACGTCCACTCGGTAGGCGCCGGCGGAGGCTCGATCGCCCACGTGCCCGAGATCACCAAGGCGCTTCGCGTCGGACCGGAGTCCGCGGGAGCCGATCCCGGCCCGGCTTGCTACGGCAAGGGCGGCGACGCTCCGACGGTTACGGATGCCAACGTCGTCGTGGGTCATCTTCCACCGAGCCTGATCGGTGGTGAGATGCAACTCGACGTGGAAGCAGCGAAGACCGCCGTAGCCAAGATCGGCGAGGCTCTGGGGCTCGATGTCCACCAAGCCGCTCAGGGTATTCTCGACATCGTCAACGAGAACATGGCCGGCGCGCTACGCCTGGTCTCGGTGCAAAAGGGATACGACCCCAGGGACTTCGCCCTGATTGCGTTTGGGGGCGCCGGGCCCATGCACGCCAATGCCGTCGCCGCCATCATGGGTTCGTTTCCGGTCCTGGTACCCCCGGGTCCCGGTCTGCTCTGCGCCGAAGGCGATCTCGTGGCCGACTTCCGCGAGGAATTCGCCCAAACCTACATTCGCACCATCGACAGAGCCGAAGCCGAAGAAGTTGTTTCGACCTTGCGCGCGCTGGGAGAGGACGCGCGCGGCTGGCTCGAGCGCGAAGGTATCGCCGCTGATCGGCAGAGTGTCGACTATTCGGTCGACATGCGCTACTACCGCCAGGGCTATGAGATTCCGGTAACCGTTTCGATCGAGGATCTGGAGAAAAACGGCCTCGAGCTTCTTGCGGAGCGCTTTAACGAGATCCACGAGCAGTACTACGGCTACCGCATGCCGGCCGAGTGCGAGATGGTCAACCTGCGGGCGGTCGGCGTGGGTAGGGTCGCACATCCGCAGCGGCCCGAAGCGGAGCAAATCGGCGACGCGGATGCCTCTGCCGCCATCATCGACGAACACAAGGTGTACTTCGAGGGCGACTGGTTGCCCACCCAGATCTACGACCGCGCCAAGCTCCAGACCGGCAACAAGATCGAAGGTCCGGCGGTGATCGCCGAGTACGACTCGACTACCGTCGTTCTCGATGGCTATTCGGCCGAGGTCGATCAATATCTGAACATCCTGATTAACCCCAACCGGCCCAACCGGCCCAACAGCTGAGACCAGAGGTCACAAGAACATGAAAGATGTGAAGATCGCTCAGATTCCGGACATCGAAGTCGATCCCGTGACTCTCGACATCATCGAGGGTGCGCTCAAGAACGCCCGTCACGAAATGGACGCCGTTCTCTTCCGGACCGCCATGAGCCCGGTCATCCGCGAGCAGCACGACGAGTTCCCGATGATCACCGACCCGCTGGGCAGGATGGTCGTCGGCCAGTTCGGCTCGTACATCTCCGAGATGATGGAGACCTACCCCGAACCGGTCGAGCCCGGCGACGTCATCCTGACCAACGACCCCTACAAATGCGGCGGCGCCATCTCCCACGTAAACGATTGGCTGGTACTGGTACCGATCTTCTTCGAGGAAGAATTGATCGGGTGGTCGTCGATGTTCGGCCACATGATGGACATGGGCGGACCGCTCCCGGGTTCCCTGCCGACCGGCGCCAAGACGATCTACGGCGAGGCAATGAGGATCCCGCCGGTCAAGATCTTCCGCAAGGGGGAACCGGTCAACGACGTCATCAACATGATCTTGAACAACGTACGCCTGCCCGACATGAATCGCGCCGACCTGATGGGCATCGTCGCTGGCTGCAGGACGGCTGAGAAACGGGTGCACGAGATCTGCGAGCGCTTCGGAAAATCCACCTATCTGGCCACCTGCAAGGCGCTTCTCGACCGCACCTACAAAGCGATGGCCCAGCTCATCTTGCAGAACATTCCGGAGGAGCCGCAATCCTTCGAGGATTGGGTCGACGACGACGGCCTCGGCCATGGGCCCTACAAGATGAAGCTCACGATCTGGCGCGAAGGAAACCACGCCTTTTTCGACTGGTCCGGCACCGATCCGCAGGCCATGGGTCCGATCAACTTTTACCTGAACGAAGGCATGTTCAAGATGTTCATCGGCATCTACCTGATCATGGTCTTCGACCCGCAGATCCTGTTCAACGACGGGTTCTACCCGCTACTGCACGTCATCATTCCGGACGGCAGTCTTCTCCATCCCAAGTTCCCGGCGGCACTGGGCTGCCGCACCCATGCCCTGACCCGGCTCTTCGACGTCCTGGGTGGAACGCTGGCGCGCAAGAGCCCCGAGCACACGACCGCCGCGGGCTACGGCACCTCGCCCTACATGCTGTACTCGGGCTGGGACCGCAACGGCGACTTCTACTACCTGATGGAAATCTCCTACGGCGGTATCCCCGGGCGTCCGATCGGCGACGGCATGGACGGCCACTCGTGGTGGCCGCTCTTCGAGAACATTCCGACCGAGTATCTCGAGGCCTACTATCCCGTGCGCATCGATAGTTACACCACCATTACCGACTCGGGTGGCGCCGGATTTCACCGCGGCGGCAACGGCATCGAAAAACTCTATGTGTTCCTCGAGCCCGGTGAGATCTCGATCCACGACGATCGCTGGCTCACCTACCCCTGGGGAATCCTCGGCGGTCTTCCAGGCAAACGCTCGGAGAAGATTCTCAGGCGAATCGACGGCACCGAAGAACGGCTGCCCTCCAAATGTGACGAAGTACGGGTTCAAGCGGGTGACGTGCTGGTCTACCGAACCGCCGGTGGTGGCGGCTGGAAGGATCCACTCGACCGGCCCGTGGAACGAGTCGAAGCCGACGTGGACAAGGGACTGGTGTCGCGGGAGAAGGCGGAATCCGACTACGGCGTGCTGGTCGGCGATGCCACCGGCACGGAGAAGCTGCGGAAAGCGATGCGGGCCAAACGCGGCGAGGTCAAGGATTTCGATCTCGGACCGCCGCTCGAAGAGATTCTAGCCACCTGCGAGGCGGAGACCAGCCTACAACCCCCCGTCGCCCCGGAGCCGTTATCGTGGGCACCCATGGAAACTGGAGAGCAAGCGCTACGCCGGGTACGCGAGCAAGACCAGCGGGAGGCAAGCGAACCGGCGTGAGCGAGCCCTCGGACCGAGCCGAGCCGTCTCGGAGGAAGAGTAGCGAGCGAGGACTCCCGGAGAAAAGGGCCCATCGATTCGAGAACTCCGGGATACCCCTCTACTATCAACTCGCGACCCTCGTACGTGAAAAAATAGCGAGTCGAGAATATCGTCCCGGAGACCAGATTCCGCCGGAATCGAAGCTCGTAAGCAGTTACGGCGTCAGCCGGATGACGGTCCGACAAGCGATGGCCGGACTCGAAGAAGAGGGCCTCATCCGTAAAGAGCCCGGTCGGGGAACCTTCGTCAGCGACACTGCCACCTCAGGAGGAGACCTCGAGCTCGACCGCTCCATCGAAGACTTGATCTCGATGGGCCAGGCAACCTCGGTGCAACTGCTCGAGCTGCGCGAGACCGACGCGAGCGCGAGGGAGGCCCTCGACCTCAAGATGCCAGAGGGTACGCCGGTCCTGCGCTGCAAGCGGCTTCGCCTACTGGGCAACCAACCGTATTGCTACATCGTCAATCACGTGCCGATCGAAATCGGCCGCCGCATCCCGGAATCGAACTGGCACAGCGGCTCGGTTCTGAAATTCATCGAGGACGAACTCGGCATCCCGCTGCGAGTCGCCAAACAACGTGTGAGGGCCACTCTCGCCGACGCCAACCTGGCGCAGTCGCTCGACACGCGGATCGGAGCCCCGCTCCTTCTCGTCGATTACCACATCCGAACCGATGAGGACCGCCCCGTCGAAATGGCCGAGCTCTACTATCGAAGCGACCTCTACTCGTTCACTCTCCATCTCACACGCTCGGACGACGATGATCCGAAGGGTCCGTGGTCATTGGAGGGCCATCGACTGGAACAGTGACCGCAGGCACGCTCCCGTCCCGAAGTTCCCGGCGGCACGGGGCTGCCGCACCCGGTCTCGCGCTTCCCAGGCTAGATGTGTTAGCATCTGATGCGTGCGCACCACTCTGAATATCGACAACGACATTCTGCTCGCGGTCAAGGAGCGCGCCCGGCGCCAGGGTCGAAGCGCCGGGGATGTCCTCTCTGAACTGGCTCGTGAGGCGTTGACCCGCGATCGCACCGCCGGCGAGGTCGCCGAGGAGGGCAGCTTCTACGGCTTCGAGCCGCTCCCCCGGCGGGGCCCGGCGATCTCCAACGAGCTGATCGATCGCCTTCTCGAAGACCAAGCGGAGTGATGCGCGGGCTTCTCGACGTCAACGTGCTGCTGGCGCTCCTGGACGCCGACCACGTGGACCACCGAACGGCCCGAGCCTGGCTCGAGCGCGACATCGAACACGGCTGGGCGTCCTGCGCGATCACCCAGAACGGGTTTATCCGAGTCGTGACGCAGGAGCGCTACCCGAGCCCGGTTTCGACGGCGGCAGCCACCCAACGGCTGCGGCGCGCGACCGGCACCGAGCATCACCGATTCCTCCCCTGCGATGTCAGTATCCTGGACGAGATCATCCTCGCCGACCACATCCACGGATCGAGGCAAGTGACAGACATCTATCTCCTGGCCCTCGCCCTCGCCCACGGCTGCCGCCTCGTGACCTTCGACCGCGTGACCTCGCTGTCGGCCGTGACCGGCGCGAGCGCCGAGCATCTGCTGACTCTTTAGGGCTAGGAAAGAGGCTTCGAAAACCAGTCGGGAGGGGACACCTAGGAAAGGTGTCCCCGAGGGTGTCCCCGAGGCTAGATTTCCACGAAGTCGGGCTCGACCTGGCGGTCGATCACACCCGCCTCGTAGCCTCGCGCGAGCAGCTGGCGCACGGCCGCGCGCCCGGCTTCGCCGTAGTCGCGGGTCCACTCGTTCACGTACATGCCGACGAAACGATCCGACCGTTGCCGGTCTTGCTCGATGTCGCGGGCGAATCGGATGGCGTAGTCGAGAGCGGACTCCCGATGATCCAGCGCATAGTCAATGCTGGCTCGCAGCATTCTGGAAAGCCGAACCTGCATCTCCAGCGATAGGTCCGAGCGGATCGCATTGGCGCCCAGCGGCAACGGTCCGCCGGTTTCGTCCTGCCACCAGGCTCCGAGGTCCACGACCGCATGCAGTCCCCGGTCACCCCAGGTCAGCTGGCCCTCGTGAATCACGACGCCGGCCACGGCGTCGCCCGATTCGACCGCCTCGAAAATCTTGTCGAACGGCACGACGGTGGTCTCGACCTTCGGGTTCCAGAGCTTGAGAGCCAGATGAGCCGTCGTCAGCTCGCCCGGTATGGCCACCGTCTTCCCCGAGAGCTCCTCGCGATCTACGGTGTGGTTTGCGACTACCACAGGACCATAGCCGTCACCGAAGCTGGCGCCACAGGGCATCAAGCGGTAGCGATCGGCCAGGTAGGGGTAGGCGTGGAACGAGATCGCCGTGATCTCGTACTCGCCCTCGAAGGCCGCGCGATTCAGCGTCTCGATATCGTCCAGATGGTGCTCGACGTCGAGCCCTCCGGTATCCACCAGGCCCTGGGTCAAGGCATAGAACATGAACGCATCGTCCGAATCCGGGCTGTGCGCAATTCTGATCTTGGTTGAACTTTGCACCTGCTGTCTCCTTCAAAGAATCAACTTGTCGATGAACACTTGTGGCAGCGCTTCAGACTACGCTTCCGGCCGGTATCGACTCAATCGTGTGCGGCACTCCACCCTCTACCAGTTCGAGATCCGGAGCGAGGTCTCCAATGACCTCGCCCGAGTGATTGCGGAGTTCTTTTCGATAGAAAGGCGAGAGTTGCTCGAACTCCGCCCGGCTGAGACACCCCGCTTGACGCAGGACTTCGATCACGACGCCGTCGCGGCATTCTTCGCTACCGTCGATGATCTTGATGGCCACCCCGAGCGCCACCGGACCACGCACCGCGACTCCGTAGAAGCCCTCGGCACCTTCCTTGCCGATCACCCGGCCTCCGGTCGCTCGAATCAAGGAGGTCGTAAATCGGCCCGGCCCGGCGACCTTCTCAGGATGCGCGGCCATGGCCTCCATGATCACCCGAATGTGTTGCACGAGATCCGGCGCCAGCGCGCCTGCCTCCGGATCGGCCAGACAAGCGTAGAGAAGGGCCGCTCGGTCGGTCGCCAAACGAAAGCTCGGGAGCCCGCAACCATCGACCCCGGTCTGGATCGCGTCCGGCGCTAGACCCGTACATTGGGCCATCAGGTCCAGTACTGTGTCTTGGAGTGGGTGCTCCGGCTTGTGATAGCCCTCGGTCGGCAGCTCGAGAATCCGGCAAGTCAACAATTGCCCAACGTGATTGGCGGAGCAATTGTTGTGCAAGACCCCGGGACTCTCGGCTCGGTCCCGCAGGGCCGCCGCCGCCCTGCGATCCAGCGGAGGATGACTGCCGCAGGTGAGACTCCTCTCTGAGAGTTCGAGTCGGTCCAGGAGCGCCTGCACCGCGTGCACATGCTCATCGGTACCGGCATGGGACGAACACATGAGAGCAATCTCGGCGCCCGAGAGCCCAAAGCGCTCCTCCCCTCCGGCGAGAAGCAGGGGCAGAAGCTGAATCGGCTTGGCCGCCGAGCGAAGAAAAACCCCGTGGCTCGTATCGCCCAGATGAGCGATCACTCTGCCGTCGGGAGTCGCCACCGCGACGACGCCGAAATAGAGGTTCTCGACCCAGCGGCCACGAAGCGAACGCGCCACGCGCGAGTAGCCCTCAGTCATCTCGCCTCCGGAGCGCCTCGAAGCTCCCGGCCATGGGGCCGCGAAGCCGGGTCCGGTCATCGAAACTCTCAGGGGGGCTCTCCGGGGAGTTCGCAGGAGAGTTCGCAGGAATCTGGTTGGTTTTCACCGCCACAGGAGAATCCTGGTGAGAGGCCGGGCCAACTCGGGTCAGGCCGGCACGAGGGCGAACATGCCCGCGTGGTATGCCGTGATCTTGCCGGTGAAGGCCGACGCCGCAACCGTGAGCGGCGATGCGAGATACAGGCGCCCCGGCCCCGACCTTCCCTTGTAGTTGCGGTTGATCGCCGAGACGCTCACCTGGTCTTCGCGATCCGACACTCCCGGTCCGCATCCGATGCAGGCGCCACAGCCGGGCTGGATCAGCCGGACGCCGGCCTGCTCGAAAGTCTCGATGAATCCGTTCTCGCGGCAATACTCTTGGACTTCCTGCGAACCGAACTGGATCAGGAAGGAGACTCCGGCGGCCACCGTGAGCCCGTTGTCGACCGCCTCTTTCACCACTCGGTGGTAGAAGATCAGGTCGTCGATCTTGCCCGCCGTGCAACTGCCGCCGTAGGCGATGTCGATTGCGACCTCGCCGATCTCGTCCACATAGGCACCGTTGGTGGGATCGGAAGGAATTCCGACATCCGGGTCCCCGGGATGGGCGACCATCGGTCGAATGCCGGCGAGATCGAGAGTATGGCGGCCCCCGTCATAGCGCGCCTCGGGATCCGGACCGATCGAGGTTCGTTCGAGCTCCGACCTCGAAAGTTCCGGCCGGTGCGCGAGAATCCAGTCGTAGGTCTTGTCGTCGGCCTCTACGATCGCCGTTCGCGCCGAACACTCGGTGGCCATGTTGGTGAGCGTCGCGCGCTCGTCCATGGACAGGTTGGCGAGTCCCGGTCCGCCGAATTCCATCACCCGCTTGAGGGTCTTCTGCGGTTTCGCAAACTCCAGCAGCACGTAGAGCATCAGGTCTTTGGCCGTGACGTTGTCTCGCAAGCTGCCGACCAGGTCGAAGCGAATCGACTCCGGGATCTCCACGGTGGTGAAGCCGGAATGGATGAGATTGGCGTATTCGGTGGCTCCGACTCCCCAGGTGAGGGCGTTGTTGCATCCGCCCATGCAGGTGTGGCTGTCGGTGGCTTGGATAAACTGCCCAGGAGACACCAACTGTTCCCGCGCGATCTCATGACAGATTCCCGGCGACACGCCGTCCTTGGCCGAGAAGTCTTGAACGTCTGAGTGATTCTGAAACACGCGTTGCAGCTCGCGCAAGGTGTTGATTTTGTCGGCGAAGGGTCTCATCTGGGGAACCTCGTCGGCGTAGATCAAGTGGTCCTCGAAAATCGCGAACCGGCCGGGGTCTTGGAGCGTGTAGCCCTTGCCGTACTCCTGCTCCAAGAAGTAGTGAACCTGCGCGGTCGTGAACTCGTGCGAGTAGCCGCCGTCGACGTTCACGACCAGGGCGTCGCCGGGTTTGACGAACTCGCGTGCCGGCCGTGCACGACTCGCCAGAATCTTCTCGCACATGGTGAGACTGCGCGCCCCGGTGGTGACCGGCGGCAGCTCGATCTTGCCCTCGGCAAGTGCTTTGGAAAACGCGAACAACCCGCCCGAGCGAATTTTCAGCTGGGTGATCGGGTCGTGGTCGGAGAGGAAGTCCTCGAGCGGCACGCCCTCGCCGGCCTCGAGGCGCCGGAGAACCTCGTGGTCGGCCATCAGAACACCCTGGTTGATGTTGTTGGCAGCATGAATCGGCGCAAAAGATGCGGCAATCGCGATGCGAATGCCGCACCACTTCTCGGCTTGCACCGCGGTCTCGCGCGAACTGCCGACGCCCTTCCGGTACCCCGACACAATGACCTCGAAGCCGCCGTTCATGAGCGCATCGTGCCCGAAGAGACGTTCGCCATCTCTGATCAAACCGGCGTAGGCATCTCGCGCGATGTCTTCCGGCCGGTACGAGAAGCACACCCAGGCCGGCGTCATGGCGTCTGTATTGATGTCGTCGAGCAGGTCGGCCACGTTCAAGTGGGCCATCTCGAGATCGAGCTCGCCGGCCAGCTGCCGGGAGATCAGCTCCGGGTCTTTGGTGAGATAGAGAACCCGCTTGCCGGGCGTGAGGCGAATGATTTCAGGTGGTTTCAAGGCAAGAGTCTCCCCTACTAGAAGAGTGTATCGTGCTTCGAGAGCTGGCCGGTCACGGCCTTACCGGCTCTCGAACCTTGCGGCTTGCACGATCCGGCGGGCTCGTGAAGGAGTCGGCTCGGCCGTGACCGGCTTCTCGGATTGAATCGAAACCTTCGGATGCCTGAGGCTCGGCGGCGTCGAGGCGATCTGTAGCGGTCGACCTCCGTGTCGACCGTCTTGCTGGGGCTGGCCCGAAC
>JADFQD010000104.1 GCA_022561975.1 Acidobacteriota bacterium | reverse complement strand
GCCCGCGCGGCGGCGACGCGAGACGAGAGCGCGAATCCGGACTCTCGGTCCGACCGCTTCTACCCGATCACCGGCAGTGGCGACGACGCCAGCTCGCGATTGGCCGCGGTCAACGACGAGCGGTATTTCGCGGCAAGCTCGGCGGTGTCTTCCCGAGTCACGAGACGATCGTAGAGGTTGGTCCGCTGTTTGGGCTCGTAGCCCGCGGAGCGGATCAGGTGCTCCATCTCGTCCTGCGACATTTTGAAGGCGGTGCCGGCGGCCGAAACCACGTTCTCCTCGATCATGATCGAGCCCATGTCGTCGGCGCCGAACTTGAGCGCCAGCTGACCGATCTTCTTGCCCTGCGTCACCCAGCTGGTCTGCAGGTGCTCGACGTTATCCAAGAAGAGTCGCGACACCGCGAGCGTCGTCAGGTACTCGTGGGCGAAGGTTTCGGGCACGTCCTCCATTTCGGTGTGGTCGTGCTGGAAGGTCCACGAGATAAACGCCGTGAAGCCGCCGGTTTCGTCCTGCAGGTCTCGAACGCGCTGCAGGTGCTCGACTCGAGCCTCCAATCCCTCGCCCATGCCGTACATCATGGTGGCCGAAGTCCGGAGATCGTTCCTGTGCGCCTGGCGCATGATGTCGAGCCACTCGTCCGACGAGGTCTTGCCGTAGGCGAGAATGTCTTTACGAACGCTGTCGACGAGAATCTCGGCACCGCCGCCCGGAATCGACTGCAGACCGGCGTCTTTCAAGCGTGCGATCACGTCATAGAAACTCATCCGCTCGAGCTTGGCGATGAACTTGATCTCCGGCGGCGAGAACGCATGCAGGTGGATCTCCGGGTACTCACTTTTCAGGTACCGGAGCAGATCCTCGTAGTAGGTGAGCGGCAGGTCCGGATGCACACCACCCTGCATGAGAATGCCGGTGCCGTTGAGCGCCAGGGTTTCTTCGACCTTCTTGCCGATCTCCTCGAACGACAGAAGATAGCCTTCGTCGTCGCCCGGTTCCCGATAGAACGCGCAAAATCGGCACTTGTAGACGCAGATGTTGGTGTAGTTGACGTTGCGATCGATGTTGTAGCTCGCGGCGCCAGGATCGTTGAAGCGGTTGCGAACCTCTTCGGCTGCCAGGCCGAGGTCGATCAGATCGCCTTCGAGCAGCAACTGGTGGGCATCGCCCGCCGAGATCCGGCGACCGCCAATAGCATCGTCGACTATGGCCGTAACCGTGCGGCCGGAGGGAGCATAGCTCATGAGATGGTAACTCTATGGAATCGATCAACCCGCGGCAAGGACCGTGCAGTCCTGCCAGCCACTCCCTCAGCGCTTGGCTCCCAAGCTTGGCTCGCGCGGCTCATCGGGCTGACCTCTCGTCCTGGTGCGCCCGCTCTTCGACGAAACGCAGCGGCTTCGGCTCGAGTTCGAGAACCGGTGCGGCTCGCCGGTAGAACTCGACGAGTCCGGCTATTTCGGAATCGCCGAACTCGAAGCTCAGGTTGCTCTCGAGATAGTCGAGCAGATGGTCCTCGGAAATCCCCAGTTCACGCCCGGCCTCGTGCGCCAGCACACCTAAGTTCTGCCTTCCATGTTCGGCGCTACGCCGGAAGTCGGTCCCCAGCCCAGGCCGCACGGCGCTCGAGCGAATCGCCCAAAACGCGAAGACAAAGGGCAGGCCGGTGAGGGCGTGCCAGGCGGTCGCGAGGTCCAATACCCGGCCGCTCTCCATCGAGATCCGCAAAGCCCGATCTCCAATGATCAGAGCCGCGTCGTTCTCGGCCAGCATGGCGGCGAGGTCGGGCCGGGCCGGCGCGGAGTCGGGCTCCACGCCGTAGAGCTCTTTGAGGAGAATCCGCACCAAAGTGGCCGAGGTACGGCTGTTCTCGTCGAGTGCCAGCGACCGGATCTCGCCGTACGGCACGTTCGAGACCAGCAGCACGCTCCGGACCGCGCTGTCCGAGGCAACACAAGGGCCGGGAACGGCAAGGAGGTCTGGAATCCGCTGATACTCGATCGAGGGAATGAGCCCGACGTCGATCTCGCCCGTTGCCAGCAGATCGGCGACCCGAGCCGGCGGCTCGTAGAGAGCCTGATACCGCTCCGCCAGCGCCCCGGACAGAAAGTCCCATGCCAGGGGCCGCGAGTTCAGGTAGTCGACGATACCGACACGGAGCTTCTTCATTACAGGCAGTTACTCTCGCCGGGCCGGAACCCCCGAGTACCGGATCCCGCTTGGTAACCGTGTCTTGTTCACTAGAAAACGACCCTATCAGTGTCCACTTTCCCATACACCCATATTTTCTGATACGGTCTGCCATATGAAGACCACCGTGGACATCGCGGATGCTCTCCTGCAGTCCGCCAAGGAGGTGTCGGCTCGGGAAGGCACGACGGTTCGTGCCTTGATCGAGGAAGGTCTACGCCAGACGCTGGCCAAACGTCAGAAGTCCGGCAGCTTCCGGCTGCGCAAAGCGTCATTCTCGGGCAAGGGAATTCTTCCCGAAATCGAGGAGGGATCCTGGGACACGATTCGCGGCCTCATCTACCGAGACCGTGGCGAGTGATCGCGATCGATACCAACCTTCTGGTCTACGCACATCGGGAGGACTCCGAGTGGCATGAGCCGGCAGCCCGCCAGATCGAGACACTCGCCCAAGACACTGGCGCCTGGGCAATCCCGTGGCCGTGCATTCACGAGTTCCTCGCCATCATCACGCATCCGAAGATCTACTCACCCGCCACTCCTCTGACACGAGCTCTGGATCAGATCGAGGCCTGGCTCGAAAGCCCCGGCCTAGCCCTTCTGGCGGAGTCCGATGCCTACTGGCCTTTTCTCAGCGAGACACTGACTGCGGGTCGCGCCACTGGAGCCAGAGTTCATGACGCGCGGGTTGCAGCGCTGTGTCGATTCCACGGCGTGAAGGAGATCTGGACCGCTGACCGGGACTTCGGGCGCTTTCCCGGCGTCAAGGTGAGGAATCCACTGATCGCCCCGTAACCACCGGTCGAAGCACCTCGCCGGCAACCGGCAGTCGTAGGGACACCAAGAGATCGTCTCCCCGAGGCCCCTTACCTGCCGGACATCGCGTCGAGAAACTCCTGATTGAGTTTGGTCTTGCCGAGCTTGTCGCGAAGCAGTTCCATCGCCTCGACCGTCCCGAGCGGGTTCAAGACCTTGCGCAGAACCCAGACCCGGCGCAGCTCGTCCTCGTCCATGAGCAACTCTTCTTTGCGCGTACCCGACTTGTTGATGTCGATTGCCGGGAAGACCCGCTTATCCATGAGCTTCCTGTCGAGGTGAATCTCCGAGTTGCCGGTACCCTTGAACTCTTCGAAGATAACGTCGTCCATCCGGCTACCGGTGTCGACCAGAGCGGTCGCGACTATGGTGAGCGAGCCGCCCTCCTCGATGTTGCGCGCCGCGCCGAAGAACCGTTTGGGGCGGTGCAGCGCGTTGGCGTCGAGACCGCCCGAAAGCACCTTGCCCGAGGGCGGCTGCACCGAGTTGTAGGCGCGGGCCAGACGCGTTATCGAGTCGAGCAGAATCACCACGTCCTTCTGATGCTCGACCAGACGCTTGGCCTTTTCGATCACCATCTCGGAGACCTGTACGTGCCGGGTGGGTGGTTCGTCGAAGGTGGACGACACCACCTCGCCCTGGACCGAACGCTCCATGTCGGTGACCTCTTCCGGCCGCTCGTCGATCAGGAGAACGATCAGAATCGTCTCGGGGTGATTCTTGGCGATGGCGTGGGCGATCGACTGCAAGAGCATGGTCTTACCGGTTCTGGGCGCCGCCACAATCAAGGCACGCTGGCCCTTGCCCATGGGCGTCACAAGATCCAGAACTCGGGACGACATGTCACCGGGTACCTCGAGATTGAGTCTCTCCAGAGGATAGAGCGGCGTCAGATTGTCGAAGAAGATCTTGTTGCGGGAAATATCCGGATGCTCGAAGTTGACCGCTTCGACCTTGATCAACGCGAAGTAGCGCTCGCCTTCCTTGGGTTGGCGCACCTGACCCGAAACGGTGTCGCCGGTGCGCAGGTCGAACCTTCGGATCTGGCTCGGACTCACATAGATATCGTCGGGCCCCGGCAGATAATTGTATTCGGGAGCCCGAAGGAATCCGAAGCCGTCGGGCAGACACTCGAGCACACCCTCGGCGAAAATCAGCCCGCTCTTCTCGGTCTGGGCTTGCAGGATTTTGAAGATCAGCTCCTGCTTGCGCAGCGAAGTCGCGCCCTCGACTTTCAGGCCGACGGCGACCTTCGTGAGTTCGGCGCCCTTCATCCCTTTGAGCGTCCTGATGTCGAGCCCGTCGTAGCTCCCGAGCGCTTCGCGAGTCGGACTTTCCTGTTGTACGGATTCAGGCATGATCGCCCCCTTGGTTGAAATCTCGAGCTTCAAAAGAGTCGAGGTATTGTTCGATGGATTTCCAAATCTGCTTGGCTCCGTTTCCGCTCGGAGCTTCGAAGGGAATGACGATCGAGTCGGGCAGGCCGAGATCTCGCCGCACCGAGGCGAGGGCGGCCTCCAGCTTGCCCCTCTTGAGCCGATCCGCCTTGGTCGCGACCACGACCGGATCGACGCCCACGGAACGCAGATACTGGGCGCTTTGCCGGTCGAGTTCGGTGGCGCCGACCTTGGCGTCAACGAGTTGGATGACCATCGCGCTGCCGGAAGCCATTTCGAAATAGCTGGCCATCAGGCGGCCCCAGCTCTCTCTTTCTTTCTTGGAAACCTTGGCGTATCCATATCCGGGAAGATCGACGAAGTAGAAACGGGAATTGATCTCGAAGTAGTTGATGGCTCGGGTCCTGCCGGGATTCGAGCTGATTCGCGCCAAACTGTGCCGGCCCACCAACCTGTTGAGAAGCGTGGATTTTCCGACATTCGAACGGCCGACGAAAGCGATTTGCGGACAGCCGCCGTCCAGAAAATCCTCCGAGCGAACGGCTGAAAGCAGATATTGAGCACTCTTGACCCTCACTTTTCCACCTCAGACAGGTTGAAAATCCACCCCTCGCTCCCGAATTCGCACCCGGCGGAGGCCGGATACATGACTTTTAAAAATGCTTGTGACTGGCAGACAGGATGGCCGCCGGAACAGCGGCCCGGTGGTGACCTAGTGGGCCACCGGCCCCGGCTTGGGATTTGCCGGAGTCTCTTTCAAGCTCGCTTCCGCTCCCGGCAGCGGGCGAATCTCACCTTCCAAGGCCAACGCCAGAACCTCGTCCATGGTCTCGACTAGGTGGACCTCCAGGTCCTCGCGGACTTCATCCGGAAGCTCGTCCAGATCTCTCTCGTTATCCTTGGGCAGAATCACTTCTTTGATATCGGCACGATAGGCCGCAAGCAGCTTGTGTTTGACGCCGCCTACCGGCAAAACCTTGCCGCGCAGTGTGATCTCGCCGGTCATTGCCAGGCCCGTACGAACCGGCAAACCGGTTGCCGCCGAAACCAGTGCTGTCGCCATCGTTATTCCTGCGGACGGGCCGTCCTTGGGAATCGCGCCTTCGGGCACGTGGATATGGAGATCCTTGCCTTCGTTGAAGTCGGGGTCGACACCCAGCAAATCGGCCCGGCTGCGTAGAAACGACACAGCGGCTCTGGCGCTCTCTTGCATCACGTCGCCGAGTTGCCCGGTGAGGATCAGCTTGCCGCGCCCCTTCATCAAGCTGACCTCGGTCTCCAGCAGCTCGCCCCCGGCCTCGGTCCATGCCAGCCCCATAGAAACACCGACCTCCGCCTTGTCGCCGAACTTGTAACGACGAAACTTCTCCTTGCCCAGGTACTCGATCACGCTCTCGGCAGTGACCTTGGCCTTGCCCTTCTTCTTCTTCTGGACAATCTCGCGCACCACCTTACGGCAGATCTTCGCGACCTCTCGTTCGAGGTTTCGCACGCCGGCCTCGCGGGTGTAGCTCTCGATCAACTTGCGCAGCCCATCCTCGAAAAACTTGATCTTGCCCTTGGTCAATCCGTGGGCCTTGGCCTGCTTGGGAACCAGAAAACCTTCCGCAATCGCGAGCTTCTCGGTCATCGTGTAGCCGGAAAGATGGATGATCTCCATCCGATCCCGAAGCGCGGCGGGGATCGTATGACTGACGTTGGCCGTCGCAATGAACATGACCTTGGATAGATCGAATTCGGTATCCAAGTAGTGATCTTTGAAGGCGTTGTTCTGTTCCGGATCGAGCACTTCCATCAGAGCAGACGACGGGTCGCCCCGGAAATCGGTCCCCATCTTGTCGATCTCGTCGAGCAGGAAAACCGGATTCACGGTTCCGGCCTTACGCATCATTTGAATGATCTGACCCGGAAAGGCACCGATGTAGGTCCGGCGGTGGCCGCGAATCTCGGCCTCGTCACGAACTCCACCCAGCGACAGGCGAACGAACTTCCTGCCCATCGCGCGAGCGATCGATTTCGCTAGCGACGACTTCCCGACTCCGGGAGGACCGACGAAGCAGATAATGGAGCTTTGGGTTTGGTCGGCCAGCTGCCGCACCGCCAGAAACTCGAGAATTCGCTCTTTGACTTCGTCGAGGCCGAAGTGATCCTGGTCCAGGATCTTCTGCGCGCGGTCGAGATCCTTGATCTCCCGGCTCTTCTTCTTCCAGGGTACGCTCACCAGCCACTCGATGTAGTTGCGTGAAACCGTGGCCTCGGCCGAAACCGGAGGCATCGCCTCGAGTCGTTTCAGCTCCTGTTCCGCCTTGTCCCGAGCCTCTTTCGACAGCCCCGAGCTTTCTATATCTTTCTTGAGGTCGGCTAGCTCATCGCTCTTGTCGTCGGTTCGTCCGAGTTCGGTATGAATCGCCTTGATCTTTTCGTTGAGGTAGTACTCTTTCTGGGCCTTCTCCATCTGCTTTTTGACTTTGACGTTGATGCGCTTGTCGATGTTGACTTTCTCGACTTCGACATCCAGCAGGTCGTGAAGGCGCTGCAGGCGCTCGTACGGGCTCAGCAGTTCGAGCAGATCCTGCTTCTCGGCGGTAGAGATCAGCAGGTGAGCGGCCAACTGATCCGCAAAGCGGTCGGGCTCGTCGGTCTTGATGGTCGAAGCCAGCCCCTCGAAGGCCAGGTGCTGAGACATTTTGGCGTACTGCTCAAAGACGCTCAGGATCCGGCTCATGTACTTCTCGAGCCCCTCGTCGAGCTGCAGATCGATTTCGAATACCTCGACCTCGGCTAGAAACGCGCCATTTTCCTCGTTCAACTCCATCAACTCGGCGCGCTGCATGCCCTCGACCATCACCTTGACGTTGCCATTCGGCAGGCGAAGATTCTGGACAATCCGGGCAACCACACCGATCTTGTGCATGTCCTCGCGCCCGGGATCGTCGACCTTGGGGTCCTTCTGCGCGATCAAGAAGATCTTGCGATCGCCGCGCGCCAGGCTCTGCTCGAGGGCATGAACCGAGCCGGCTCGCCCGACGATGAACGGCGCCATCATATGGGGAAAGACGACCATGTCCCGCAACGGGACCGCAGGCAGACTCTCGCGCGTGGTCTTGATGAAGTTCGGCCTGTGACTCATGCCTCTTTTTCTCTCTTTGATGGTCAAGTAGGGTCCCTCGGAGAGGCCCGCTAGACCGCTTTCTTGAGGAGAACCGGCTGCACCCGGTCGAGAACCATCTCCTTGGTTATGACTATCTCGGTGATGTCCTCTTGGGAGGGAATAGTGTACATCATGTCCAGCATCAGCTCTTCGAGAATAATCCTCAATCCTCGCGCACCGACATTCCTTTTTTGGGCTTCGCTCGCGACCGCCACGAGCGCGTCATCCGTTATCTGGAGATCCACGTCCTCAAGTTCGAACATTGTCTGGTACTGCTTGAGCAGGCTGTTTTTGGGCTCGCGAAGGATACGCACCAGATCCTCCTCACTGAGTTCCTGAAGCGTCGAAACTACCGGCAGGCGACCGACAAACTCCGGAATCAGCCCGAACTTGATCAAGTCGCCGGGGGCGACGTGTTCGAGCAGATTACCCGAGCGGCGTTCTCTTTCGGTCTTGACATCGGCTCCGAAGCCGAGGGTCTTCTCGTTTACGCGCGCGGCGATTATGTCGTCCAGTCCGACAAAGGCCCCGCCGCAGATAAACAAGATGTTGGTCGTGTCAATCTGCAGAAACTCCTGATGCGGGTGCTTGCGCCCGCCCTGCGGCGGCACATTGCACTGCGTTCCCTCGAGAATCTTTAGCAGCGCCTGCTGCACGCCCTCGCCCGAAACGTCCCGGGTGATTGAGGGGTTGTCGCCCTTGCGAGAGATCTTGTCCACCTCGTCGATATAGACGATGCCACGCTGGGTTTTTTCCTTGTCATTCCCCGAAGCCTGATAGAGCTTGAGAATGATGTTCTCGACGTCCTCGCCGACATATCCGGCCTCGGTCAGCGTCGTCGCGTCGGCGATCGTGAACGGAACCGAGAGTAGCCTTGCGAGGGTCTGTGCCAGCAGGGTCTTGCCGGTGCCGGTCGGGCCGATCAGAAGGATGTTGGACTTCTGCAGTTCCACCTCGCCGCGGGCCCTCTCGAAAAACTCGATCCGCTTATAGTGGTTGTAGACCGCTACCGCGAGCTTCTTCTTGGCCTGCTCCTGGCCGATGACGTAGTCCTCGAGAAATGCCTTGATCTCCTTGGGCTTGGGCAGATCCGTCTCTTGCTTCTGCTCCAGCATCCGGTCCTCGGCGATGATGTCGAGACAGATGTCCACGCACTCGTCGCAAATGAACACGGTGGGGCCGGCAATGAGTTTCTTGACTTCGCGCTGGCTCTTATTGCAGAACGAGCATCTCAGCGCCTCATCACCATTTTCTTTTTTGGGCATCTATCCTCCACGCAGTCGGTCCGGCGCCACGCCTGGATTTCTCATAGTTTAGAACAGCAGATCGCGGTTGAGGTATTCCGCCAATGAAGTGTTCCTCAGTGATTCTCGCCAGAAACCTTACAGGAATCATACCAGACTTCTGTTCAAGCCTTGGTCGTCTTGGTCGCCTTGACCGGTCTCCTGGTCATCACCTGGTCGGCCAAGCCGTACTCGACAGCCGCCTCGGCGCTCAGAATCTTGTCGCGCTCGGTGTCCTCGTGCACTTCTTCCTTGGTTTTCCCGGTATGAAGTGCGAGTAGCTCATCGATTCTCTCGCGCATGTGCATGAGATCCTTGGCATGGATGGCAATGTCCGTCTGCTGCCCCTGCAGGCCGGAGAGAAGCGGCTGATGGATGAGTACCCGGCTATTGGGCAGGACCGATCGTTTGCCCTTGGTTCCGCCGGCCAGGAGAATCGCGGCCATGGACGCCGCCTGGCCCACACACAGGGTCGCGATATCCGGCTTGATGTACTGCATGGTGTCGTAGATGGCCAGACCTGAGGTCACCGAGCCACCGGGTGAGTTGATGTAGAGCGAGAGATCCTTTTCCGGGTTCTCGGCCTCCAGGAAGAGCATCTGCGCGATGACTACGTTGGCCACGTCGTCGTCGAGCGGACGACCGATAAAGATAATGCCGTCCTTGAGCAGGCGCGAATAGATGTCATAGGCGCGCTCGCCGCGGTTGGACTGCTCGACTACCATCGGTACTAACATCGAAAATTTCTCCTGTTGCTCCAGCTAGGAACTATCTAGGAACTCTCCGGATCATTCGGATCATTCGGATCATCCGAACCTACCGAACCGTCCGGGTCGGCTGGACGGGATTTTTCTGCAGCGCCCGCCTCGGCCTCGGCTTCGAACTCGGCCCCAGGCTCCGGCTCACCGAGCAAGCGGTTGATCGTCGTGTCGCGCATGAGCTGAGAGCGAAGCTCGCCGAGACGCCCGTCTCGGTCGAGCTCCTGACGCAACACGCCGGAGGAACGCCCCTGTGATCTCGCGATCTCGACAAGCGCGGACTCGAGTTCCTCCTCGCTGACCTCGACTCCGAGTTTCTTGCTCGCGGCGTCCAAAACAAGCCGGGCACGAACGCGCTTCTCGGCCTGGGGTGTGAGGTTCTCGCCCATCTTCTGCCAGTCGATTCCGGCACGCTCGACGTCGAGCCCCTGCCGCGAAAGGCTGCCGGCGTACTCCTTCAACATCTCCTGGGTCTCTTCGAGAACGACGCGCTTGGGAAGTTCGAACGGATGCCGGTCGCAGAGTTGCTCGATCAGCGCCTCGCGCCGGGCGCGCTCATGGTCTTCTCTGCGGACTCGGGTCAAGTTGTCGCGAACGCCAGTGCGCATATCGGCCAGATCGCCGAAATTGCCGTACTTCTCGGCAAAGGCATCGTTCAGAGGCGCCAAGTCACGCTCTTCGACGGCTTCTACACGAAACTCGAACTTCTTCTTGCCGACCTCGGCGCCGTCGAGGAACTCCCGCTCGAACTCTCCGCGCTGCCCCGCACTCAATCCTGTCGCTGCCAAAGACAGCTCTTCCCAAACCTGGGAAGCACCGACCTCGAAGGTCCTCTTTTGCGGCTGGTTGCCGGATTCTTCGTCGGTTTGAGCGTCGGCCGACTTGATTTCCGTGATCTCGACTCGGACGCGGTCGCCCCGAGCCGCCGAACGGTCGACGCTCTTCCAGTCCGCCACCCTCCTGCGAAGGTCCTCGAGCGCCTGGTCCACGTCCTCGTCGACGAGCGCTCTGGGTTCCTCGGGAAAGTCGAAACTGTCGAGGTTGCCGAGGCCGAACTCCGGTCTCAGGTCGACCGTCGCGACGAACGTCAACTCGGAGCCGAACTCGAAATTCACAGCTCCTACCTCGGGCGCCAGCAGAAGATCGAGTTCGCTTTCGGCCTCGGCCTGCTTCCAGTACCGCGGCAGCAGCCGCTCGACGACGTCGCGCTCGATATCGTCGGCAAAGCGCTGCAACACCATAGACTTTGGCACCTTGCCCTTACGAAAGCCCGGGATCTTGGCGTTCTTCCGGTACTCGGCGGTTACCCGATCGGTCTCGGCCTCTACCGCTGGAACCGGCACCGACACTTTGACTTGTTTTTGGCTGCCGCCAAGGTCCTCGATGGAAACTACTACGCTCATTGGATGGGCTGGTGTTTGGAAAATCGAATCGAAAGGGTTAACTCTGGTGCGAAAGGGGGGACTCGAACCCCCACCCCGATTGCGGGACTAGATCCTAAGTCTAGCGCGTCTACCAATTCCGCCACTTCCGCTGGGATCAGCCGGACAGAACACCGGCGGGGACTGTAACTCTAGTTCAACAGGTGCCCAAAAAGAAGCCTGCCGAGGAATTCGTCTGGGAAACGGAACCTACATCGTACCCCCTTGGCGAAGCTTTGGGTGCTGCGGGGTCGGGTGGGGGATCTGAGGAGGAAACTGAAGTGAGAGAACCTCTCGTCGTCGCCGTCGGGGCTGTGGGAGTTGCGGTATCTGTGGGAATCCCGGAGGGATTTCCAGGGAGGGGCTCGGGTGGGCAGATTCCGCACCTCCCACAGCCCTCTCGCGCCCTGGCACCAGCAACGAGAAGTGGCTGGTCTGCCACACTGTCTCGGAGTTCGAAGCCCGACGACAGGAGGACCATGACCAGCCACCCACTCCCATACTACGACGTCATGCGCGAGAGTAAGGATTCCCGCTTCCTGAGGCTGCGCCTCGTGCGCTTCGCGCAAGAGCACGGCATTCGGTCGGCCGCCCAGGCCTTCTCGACCCGGCGCAAGACCGTGCGCAAGTGGCTGCGCCGCTACGAGGAGGACGGCTACGCGGCTCTGCTCGACCGCTCCCGGGCGCCCAAGAACCCAGCCCGTCCGATCCCACCATCCCAGCGCCGACGCGCCCTCGAGCTCAAGCGCAAGCTGCCCTCCTGGGGTGCTCAGCGCATCAAAGACCAGTTCAAACTCTCGATCAGCGAGAAGGCCATCCGTAAGATCTGGCGCGCCGAGGGCTTGCTCAAGAGAAAACGCCGCAAACACAAGACCAAGCAGAACTTACGCGAGATCAAGAGGCGCTGGAAGCTCTTCGAGCAGACCGACGTCGACACCAAGGATCTCGACGACATACCCGAACTGTGGCCTCAGATCCAACGCAACGGCCTGCCCTTGATCCAGTACACCGCTCGTGAGGTCACGAGTGGACTCCAGTTTCTCGCCTACGCCGACGAGCGATGCCTGGCCTACTCGACTCTCTTTGTCGAGCTCATTATCGAACACCTCGAACACTGCGGCATCGACATCGCCGATTGCCACTTCCAGACCGACAACGGCTCTGAGTTCATCGGCTCATGGAATGCCAAGAACGATAGCTCTTTTACCAATGCCATCCAGAAGGCAGGGGCCGTACATCGAACCATCCCACCGGGGGCCCACACCTTCCAGGCCGATGTCGAAACCGTACACCGGATCATCGAAGACGAGTTCTACGAAGTCGAACGCTTCGACACTCTCGGAGACTTCTTGCACAAGGCCTATACCTACAACCTCTGGTTCAACTGTGCCCGCAAAAACTCCTACAAGGAAAACCAGTCGCCTTGGGACATCGTTCGAAAACGAAACCCCGACCTGCCCATCGCAATCATCGACTTCCCCGTCCTTCTCCTCGACTCGCTCTTCGCTCTGCGAATCTCCAACAAAGGGGGGTACGATGTCCTTCCGCATCCCTTTGTTCCCGCGGTGCAATTGGCGTCTTGCAGCCAGATCAACCGGGTCATGTTGTCGGTGATCGTGCCGTTGCCGTTGTCGGTGAACCGCGGCGTCGGCGGTGTCACCCCCGCCTGAAACTCCCCGTCCTCTCCAGTCCCGGCGCAGAAGCGTAAGGTGCCCGCGGAGTCATAGCACAGCGTCTGCCCGGTGTCCTCGACCGCCGCGACCACCGCTGCCACCGCTGCCGATGTCTGTGTTGTCCCGTCCGGAAATTTGAACCCGCCGGTTGTCGACTCGACGACGCCATCCGCCGCGGACTGCTCCGGACCAATCCCGCCAAAGCCGCGCACGCCCCCAAAGCACAACGGAACCGGTGCCGGGCCGATCGGGTGTGGACCGCCGGAACATCCGACCTGGTTGCATCCGCAACGCGCTGCACCGACGGCGCCTTGCCATCCACCGGCAGTCCCGCCGCTTTCCAGTCGGCAATACCGGCTACGTAGTCGAACACTCTTTCGAATCCGAGGCTTTCGAGCCGGCAGGCGGCTCATGGAGACATTTTTCACAAACCATCGTGTCAATAGACAACCACGGGTTTGTCACGTCGAAGAGCGTTAGCGGTGTCCTTGGTGAGACGACGCAGCGGACGGCTGATGGCACCCCGACTGCGCCGATGGATAAATTCGTCCGACAAATCGATGATTCCGACCTCGGGCAAGGGCCGGTTGGAAATGCGGCGAGGCATGTCGATCAACCGGTACTGGCCGCGGGCTGCTCGATACCAGCTTTCAAGCGAAGGCGTCGCAGAACCCAGTATAAGCGGCACGTTTTCAGTTTGGGCACGATACAACGCCACGTCGCGTGCGTGATAGCGGGGCGCGGTTGCCTGTTTGAACGTCGATTCGTGCTCCTCGTCCAGAACCACCAGACCAAGGTGCGGCGTCGGTGCGAAGATGGCGCTGCGGGCGCCGACGACCACCTGAACCTGGCCGGCGGCGATCCGCT
>JADFQD010000103.1 GCA_022561975.1 Acidobacteriota bacterium | reverse complement strand
AAGAGCCTGTCGTTTCGGGAAAAGAAGATGTACGAACGGGCGCGGTATTTCATTGTGAGCGAGGTTGCCCACGTCAGGAAGATCGAGGAAGACTCGGCGAACAAGCAGGTCGAGAAGGCTCTGCACACGGGCATCGAAAAGCGCCGGAAGGCCTACCCCGAGCTGAATTAGTCCGGCACTCTCGAACCGGCACCCCCTCGTTTCCGTCATCCGACGGAGCGCTTCGATTTCCGGACGGGCGCTCGATGGGTGGCTGTTTTGCTTTAGGCTCCTGCCGTGTCGGGAAATTCCTCCAAGCGGCCCTACGCGGCGGTAGCGGTGCCGTTGCCCATCCCGAGGACGCTCGACTATCTGGTGCCGCGATCGCTCGGTCTGCGCGCTTTGCCCGGTGTCCGGGTTCGGGTTACGGTGGGCCGACGCAAGCTCACCGGGGTCGTGGTCGAGCGACACGACCGCTCTCCGGACAGCACCGAGATCAAGTTCAAACCGATCGAGGGCGTGATCGACCTCGCGCCCATCCTGCCACCGGAGCTGATGGATCTCGCCGGTTTTGTCAGCGAGTACTACCTGGCACCGATCGGCGAGGTCTACCGCGCGCTGCTGCCGTCAGGACTCGAGGCCTGGGGCAGCCAAAGAGTCTGGTTGAGCGACCGCGGGGCGCTTGCCGGCACCGCGCGGGATCTCGACGAGGAGAAGATCCTCGAGGCGCTACGCCCCGGTGGCCGGATCAGCCTGGCGGAGTTGGAGGAGGTCTGCGGCGGCATCCCGATACACGAAGCGGTCGAGAGATTGCGCCAAAAGGGATGGCTCAGCGTGTCGGAGTCCCGCAGCCGCGGTTCCCGCTACGTGACCGCGGTCGAGTTGGCCAAGGGAGCGCTCGAGGAGCTGCTGGAGAAGTGTGGACGCTCGAAGCCCGGCCGAGCAGTCGTCGAATGGCTGGCGAACGCGGGGCGGCCGGCGCTTCGATCCGAACTCGAGGCCGAGCTCGAGGTCTCGCCGGGAGTCGTACGCAGATTGATTACGCTGGGAGTGCTCAGAAGCTTCACCCAGATCGCTCGCCTCGAGTTGACCCAGCATCGAGCTGAGTATCGGACCGAGTCGGGGGCCGAGGCGAGCCGCAACAGCAGGATCGTCCTGCGCCCGGATCAGGCCGCGGCGGTCGACAGTCTGCTCGCGGCACTCGATGCGCGCAGGTTTCGCCCGTTTCTACTGCATGGGATGACCGGCAGCGGCAAGACCGAGGTCTATCTTCGAGCGGTCGAAAAGGTGCTGGCCGCCGAGGGCTCGGCAATCCTTCTGGTGCCTGAGATCGCCTTGGTGCCGGTCCTCGCGCAGGCTCTGCGGGAGCGCTTCGGCAAACACGCGGCGATTCTGCATTCCGGCCTGAGCGCTCCGGAGCGTCACCAGGAATGGCAGCGGATCCGCAGTGGAGAAGCCCGGCTGGTCCTGGGGCCCCGCTCGGCCATCTTTGCCCCGGTCCGGAATCTCCAGCTGGTGGTTGTGGACGAGGAGCACGACTCGGCGTACAAGCAGGGATCTACGCCGCGCTATAACGCCCGCGACGTGGCGCTGTGGCGCGGGCGCGAGGCCGATGCGACGGTCGCGCTGGTGTCCGCAACACCCAGTTTCGAAAGCCGCCTGAACGTCGAGCGCGCCAAGCTGTCACCGCTGGTGCTGACCGAGCGAGTCGGGATTGGAGAATTGCCCGAGAGCGTCTTGGTGGACTTGCGCGAGTCGAACGAAATACGCCGTCCGGGGACGGTTCACTTCTCGCCCCGGTTGCTCGCCGAGATGGAGGAGGCCTTCTCGGCCGGCGACCAGGTCATCCTTCTGAGGAACCGCAGGGGCTACTCGCCGGCCCTGCTGTGCCGCGCTTGCGGTGAGGATTTGCGCTGTGACGACTGTGGGCTCCCGCGTACCTTTCACAAGCGCTTCGGTGAGCTGCAGTGCCATTACTGCGGCTCTCGCCGGTCCGTGCCGGATGCCTGTCCGAGCTGTGGCGAATCGGCTCTCGAGCCGATCGGTACCGGCACCGAACGCGTGGAGGAGGACTTCAAGAAGCGGTTCCCAAGCGTGCCGGTGGCGGTTCTGGATCGCGATGCTGTGCGCCGCCGCGGTGGTGCAACGAATGTTCTCGACCGCTTCGGGCGCGGTGAGACCCGGGCACTGATCGGCACCCAAATGGTCGCCAAGGGCCATCACTTTCCTGGTGTAGCTCTGGCCGCTGTGCTCCAGGCGGACGCCTACCTGAGTTTTCCTGATTTCCGCGCGGTCGAGCGCACTTACAATCTACTGATTCAACTCGGAGGACGAGCCGGCCGGGGCGAGCGCAAGGGCAAGTTCCTGATCCAGACCTACCATCCAGAGCACTACGCGATCCAAGCCGTGGTCGCGCACGACGACCGAGCGTTTCGCGAGGAAGAGATGCGTTTTCGGCGAATCTTCCACTACCCACCGTTTACCCGCATGGTGCAGCTTCTGGTGCGTGATAGCAACCGCGAGCGGGCGCTACAGACCGCCGAGCGCCTTGCGCACGAGCTCGGACGCCGCGCGCCGGATGTGGGAGGTATCGGAGCCGGCGCCGGCGACGTTCGGGTGATCGGCCCCGCCCCCGCAGCCTTCGAGCGATTGCGTGGCAAGTGGCGGTTTCAGATCCTGGTCCGTGCCCAGTCGGCGAGTCGCGTTCGCCGTCTGGTGCAGGCCAGCCTCCCCGAACGCGCAGGCTCCGAAATAATCGTCGATGTCGACCCGATGGAGTTGCTATAGCGGGTTGTTGGAGCGGGTTGTTGTAGGCCCGGGGCCATGCTACGTTGACCGCCCGCCATGCGTCCCAGCGAAATACCGTTCGAAGCGCCGTTAGAGGACCTGCGCCGCCGCATCGAGGAGCTGGAGAGCTACCCCCAGGGCTCCGGCCGCAGCAAGGAGATCTCGCGCCTCAAGACCAAACTGCTACGAGACACGAGGGAGGTTTACAGCGGCCTGTCGCGTTGGGAGAAGACCCTGGTGGCGAGGCATTCGAAGCGTCCGCACACTCTCGACTACGTCGAGCACCTGATGGCCGACTGGGTGGAGATGCATGGGGACCGGGCCTTCGGCGATGATCCGGCGATTGTCGCCGGCCTGGCGACCTTCATGGGCCGGTCGGTCGCGGTCGTGGGCCACCAGAAGGGCCGAAGCACCAAGGAACGGATCCATCGCAACTTCGGCCAGGCTCGCCCCGAGGGCTACCGCAAGGCCCTGCGCCTGATGAAGATGGCGGAGCGCTTCGCCCTGCCGCTCCTGTGTTTTGTCGATACCCCCGGCGCCTATCCGGGCCTCGGCGCCGAGCAGCGTGGACAAGCCGAAGCCATTGCTCGCAATCTGATCGAGATGGCCGGCCTTCGCACCCAGATCATCGTCACCATCACCGGTGAGGGCGGTAGCGGCGGCGCTCTCGGGATCGCCATGGGAGATCGTGTCTACATTCTCGAGTACTCGATCTACTCGGTGATCTCTCCGGAGGGTTGCGCCGCGATCTTGTGGAGGGATCAGGACAAGAAGGAGAATGCGGCCGACGCCCTCAGACTGACGGCACCCGACACGTTTGAGTTGGGCGTGGTCGACGCCGTCATCCCCGAGCCCGCAGGAGCCGCGCATGCCAACCCCAACGAGACCATCCAACATGTTGGCGCTACGATCGCGGCCGGTCTGGCCGAACTGGAACGCCTCTCGATCGACAAGCTTTTGCAGGCTCGTTACGATCGGTTCCGGAAGATCGGTTTCCTGACCGAGAACTAGCGCCGGCTCTGATGGCTGTGATGGCTAGGCCAATGGCGGTCTGGAAAGCCGCCCCAGACCCCGAGGTTGCTCTGGTAGAGGCGGCAAGGAACCTGGATCCACGGCTGCGCCGGCTTCTGGCGCGCCGCGGGCTCGAGAACCAGGAGGACATGCGCAGGTTTCTCGAACCCTCGCTCTCCGACTTGCACCGGCCGCAGCTGCTGGCCGGCCTGCCGGAGGCGGTGGCGCGGCTTCTCGCCGCCCGCGAGCGCGGCGAGAAGGTAGCGATCGTCGGCGACTACGATGTCGACGGGGTGAGTGCGACCGCGGTCCTGCTGGCGGTGTTTCGAGCGTGCGGCCTCGAGGCCGATTCGACGCTGCCGCACCGGATGGCCGAGGGCTACGGATTTCAACCGATCCACGTCGAGCGCGCACAGGCGGCCGGCGCCCGACTGATTGTCACGGCGGACTGCGGCTCGCGCTCGATCGAAGCGGCTCGCATCGCTCTGGAACGAGACATCTCGGTGATCGTGACCGACCATCACATACCCGGACCGCCGCACGATCCGCGGGTCATCGAGATCAATCCACATCAGGAAGCGTGCGGCTATCCCTACCCGGAGCTTTCCGGCGCCGGCCTGGCCTTCAAGCTGGCGACCGGACTCGCCGAAGCCGTGGGCAGAGACGTCGATCCAATGGCTCTTCTACGGGTCGCCTGCCTCGGCACGATCGCCGATCTGGTGCCGCTCACGGGCGAGAACAGAACCATTGCCGCTCTCGGATTGAGCGCGCTCGACTCCACCCGCTCGGCCGGTCTCAAGGCCTTGATCGAGGTCTCGGGCGCGCGCCACCCGATCACCGCGGACGACGTCGGCTTCCGACTCGGACCGCGACTCAACGCGGCCGGGCGAATGGACAAGCCGGAACCGGCGCTCGAGCTTCTGCTCGAGCGCGACCCGGTTCGCGCCCGGGAACTGGCCGAGACGCTCGATCGATGGAACAAAGAACGCCAGCGAGCCGAGTTGTCGGTGGTCGAAGAAGCGCGCGCGCGTTTTCTCGACGGCGGCGCCGGCTTGCCACGGTTCTTGATGGCCTGGAGCCCGGATTGGCATCGGGGTGTCCTGGGAATCGCCGCCGGGCGGCTGGCGCGCGAATTTCACCGACCCACCGTCCTGATGAGTCTGCACAAAGACGGCAAAGCCGAGATCGCCGTGGGCTCCGGCCGCAGTGTTCGCGAAGTCGATCTCCACGAGTTTCTGACCGCTTTCGAAGGCCGATTTCTGCGCTTCGGAGGCCACGCGCAGGCCATCGGGATCTCGATCGCGGCGGAGCGCCTGGAAGAGATCAATCTGGCTTGTCAGGAGGCGGCCAAGGCCTGGGACCCGGAAGTGCTGGTGCCGAGCTACGAGTACGAGGAGCACCTCGAGGTCGAGATGGTAACTCTCGATCTGGAGCGCGAACTCGGCCGCCTCGAGCCCTTCGGCATGGCCAACCGCCGGCCTCTCTTCCGGCTGGGTCCACTGAGTTTGGCGGTTCCACCACGCCCGTTCGGAAAGAATCATCTCGGGCTCAGGGCCCGAGACCGTTCGGGTGCCACGCTCGACTTGGTCGCTTGGCGATGGGCGGAGCGCGCCGAATTGTTTTCCGAACCCTTTGAGGTCTTGGGCCACGTCAAGCTCGACAGCTATCTCGGACGTGCTTCGGTCGAGATCGTCGATGCCCGTGCGGCATCGGTCTAGCTAAGCTAATAGCTATGGATAGCCTGCCGGCCCGGCAAGGTCTATCCCAGCCCCATAGAATGACGCGGTGAGCAAATCCCGGAGCTACCGTCCTGTGGTCTTTCTTCGAGGGGCTTTGCTGGCCGCCCTGGCGCTATTTCTTGGTGGCGTCGTCGCGGTTTTTCTCGCCAACCGCATCAATACCGAAGGCAACGTCGAGGCCGAAGCCGGCAACGACCTGGAGCTGAATCTGGCCGAGACCCTTCTCTCCGGTAGGGGATTCGATTACGAAGTGACCGACGGAGAGCGGCGCCTCTACCACATCCGAGCCGATCGGATCGTCGCGAATCGGGACAAGGTGATCACTCTGACAGGCGTAGTCATCACCGTCGAGCGCGCCTCGGGAGAGGTCTATGAGCTGGCGGCGAAGAAGGGCACCTACCGATCCAACAGCAGCACCGCCGAAGTCGAGGGGGACGCCGTTCTCTCCGGGCCCGACGGTCTCGAAATACGAGGACAGAGGTTCGACCTGCTGCGCCATGGCTCGGTGGTGAAGAGCCGGGGACCGATCGAATTCGCGGTCGGCCGGGGACTCACCGGTTCGGCCGACGAAATCGAGGCCTATCTCGAGAGAGATCGGTTCCAGCTGAGCGGCAAGGTTCGGCTCTTCAGCCAGGGCGCGGGGCCCGAGGATGATTTGAGTCTCGAGGCCGGGCGTGTGATCTACGACAAGTCGGACCACCGGATTCATGCCGAAGGGGGCATCAGGTTTCGGCGCGGCCGCGACCAGATGACCTGCGATCGAATTGCGGTAACTCTGGCCGCTGACGGCGGATCCGGAGCCAGGTTCGTTCGCGCCCGGTGGAACGTGGCCGGCTCTTTGGTCTCCCACGATGCCCGCGGCTTCGATCGACGGCTCGAGTTCGCCGGCGAGGAGATCTCGATCGCCTACGACAAGAAGGGCGGTGAGCCGCGCCAGGCCGAGATCACCGGCACCGTCAACGAGCCGGCCCGTCTCGACGCCAGCGACGACAGCGGACTGGTTAGGCGCTTTTCGAGCCGCCGGATCGAGGCGACCTTCGCGCGAGGACAGATTCGGAAAATACAAACCGGTGGCGCGATGATCATGACCGAGTTTCTCTCTTTCGACCCGAGCCGCGAACTCGGGCGCGTCTGCGGCGGTTCGGCGACGGCCAAGTTCGACAATCAAGGAGATCTGGTCCAGGTCACGGTCGCAGGTGGCGCCGAGTTGCACCGACCCGGGATTCAAACCACCGGGGAGACGCTCACAGTACTGGCTCGGGATCTGGTCCGAGTCGAAGGGTCGCCGGCGCACGTCTACACCTGGGAGGGCGAGCTGAGCGCTCCGGGTCTCGACTACCGCATCGGTACCGGGGAGCTGACCGCGCGCGACGGAGTCCGAGCCTGGTTCCCACCCAAAAGCGGTTTCACCATGGTTACAGCGACCGAGGCCACCAGCGAGCTGCCGATTCAGGTGACTGCGGACTCGGCGACGTGGGGCCAAACCCGGGGCCGGTTTCAGTTCGACGGCAACGTGCGCGCCTGGCAGGGGGAGAGTTTTCTGACCGCGCAGCGCCTAATCGGAGAGAATGGCGGTCGCATTCGAGGGGAGGGCGGGATCCAGACCACTTTGGAGCGCAGTTCGAGTGCGATGTCGGAAGGTGGGGATGACGGAGAGGAGCGACCGAGTCGAGTGAGAGTCACCGCGGCGAGTTTCGATTACACCAAAGGCGAGGGCTTGATCCAGTACAAGGGGGATCCCGAAGTCCGGGATTCAGGACGGGTGATGAGCTGTGACGAGTTGTCGGTCCATCTTCGGGACGACTCGTCTCTGGATCGGATGGAGTGCCGTGGCGATACCCTGATCGACGACCGCATCGGAGGCCACAAGATCAGCGGTTCGAAGGCTCTCTACCGGCCCGACGACTCCAAGGTCGAGGTTTCGGGGAGCCCGGTCATTCTGCAAAAGCCGGATGGCGCGGTGATTCGTGCGAGTCGGGTGATCTACGATTTCGAGACTTCGATCGCCCAGTTTGAGAGCGCTGGCAGCCGTAGCGGTCAGAACGAGGGCGAGAGAGCGAGCGAGGGCGGCGGGATTTGAGCGCCTCGGCACTCGTACTTTCGGCGCGCGGGCTGCGCAAGGTGTACGCCGGACGGGCCGTGGTCCGCGACGTTTCGATCGAGGTCGCCGCGGGTGAGATCGTCGGGCTCCTGGGTCCCAACGGAGCCGGCAAGACGACCATCTTCTACATGGTCGTCGGGGTGGTCAAGCCGGACGCCGGGCGCGTGTTCTTCGGTCAAGAGGAGATTACCTCCGTGCCCATGTACCTGCGCGCACGCAAGGGCATCAGCTATCTGCCACAGGAGGCCTCGGTGTTTCGCAGAATGTCGGTCGAGGACAATCTGCGAACCATTTTCGAGACCGTAAGCGGCATCTCGCGCGACGAGAAGGCCCGGCGCCTGGATCAACTCATCGACCAGTTCGGTCTGGGAAAGGTCCGCAAGAGCCCTGGTTTCGCGCTTTCCGGTGGCGAGCGACGTCGCGTGGAGATCGCCAGAGCCTTGGTGATCAATCCGTCGTTCATCTTGCTCGACGAACCCTTCGCCGGCATCGATCCGATCGCAGTACGCGATATTCAGTCGATCGTGTCTCATCTGCGCGACATGGGAATCGGCGTTCTGATTACCGACCACAACGTGCGCGATACATTGAAAATCACCGACCGCGCCTATATCATCAACGACGGTGAGATCCTACGTTCCGGCGATCCTGCCTCCCTTTCCATGGACCCCGAAGTCAGAAAAATATACCTTGGGGAAGACTTCGTCCTCTAGGACTCGGACCCAGACCAACTAGCGGAATAGCGGAACCCATGGCACTCGAGCAAAAGCTTCAGCTACGACTGGCCCAGAAGCTGGTCATGACGCCGTCGCTCCAGCAGGCGATCAAGCTGCTGCAGATGACCCGGATGGAGGTCCAAACGACCATCACCCAAGAGCTGGTCGAGAACCCGGTTCTGGAAGAAGGCGACTTCGAAGAGAGTGCAACCGACGACGACAGCGACGCCGAAGCCGAGTCGCCGGAAGCTGAAGCCGCGAAGGCGGACCCGATGGAGAACATCGACTTCGAGGCCTACTTCAGCGAATACCTCGACGGCGGTCCGGGACTGGCATCCGGTAGCCGGCTGCAGTATCGAGAGGCACCGCCCCTGGAAGCGACCCTGAGCCGCGAGCCGGATCTCTACGATCACCTTCTGTGGCAGCTCCGCATGGCCGAGCTTCCCGATCGTCAGCGGGAGATCGGCGAGTTGATCGTCGGCAATCTCAACCCGGAGGGATTCCTGGTTGCCACAGCCGAGGAGATCCGGGCGATGGGGGATGGGATCCCCGGCGAGGCCCGGTATTCGCCCGAGGAAGTCGATAGCGCCCTGGCCTTCGTGCGCGGTTTCGACCCGCCCGGTATCGCTTGCTGGACCCTTTCCGAGTGCCTCTTGCGGCAACTCGACGCACGCGGCGAGCCCGAAGATTCCCTGGTGCGGCAGGTTGTCGGTGAGCACTGGGACCTGTTCTTGAAGCGGCAGTTTCCGGCTCTGGCAAAGAAGGTCGGCGCCGAGCTGGCGGAGCTCGAACCGGTCCTCGAAAGCATCAAGAGCCTAGAGACCCGTCCCGGGCGCAGATTCAACAACGACCAGGCCCGGTACGTCGAACCCGATGTCTACGTCATCAAGTTGAGGGGGGAGTACGTGATCCAGGTCAACGAGGACGGCTTGCCGAAACTGCGGATCAGCGGCGCATACCGGAAAATGCTGCGCGAGGTGAAGTCGGACTCGGGCCAGACGGAAGCCAAAAACTTCATTCGCGAGAAGCTGAGATCGGCGTTGTGGCTGATCAAGAGCATTGATCAGCGCCAGCGGACAATCTACAAGGTGGCTCACTCGATCGTGCGACAGCAGCGAGACTTTCTCGACAACGGCATCGACCGACTTCGACCGATGGTCCTGCGAGACGTCGCGGACGATATCGGAATGCACGAGTCAACCGTCAGTCGCGTGGTGTCGAACAAGTACATGCACACGCCACGCGGTGTTTTCCCGATGAAGTTTTTTTTCCACAGCGGAATCGAACGTGATTACGGTGGCGACATCTCGTCGCTGACGGTCAAGCGAAAAATTCGACAGCTGATCGAGACCGAGAACCAGAAGCGGCCGCTGTCGGACAGCGAACTGACCCGAATTCTGAAGCGAGAGGGAATCAATATCGCGCGCCGAACCGTTGCAAAGTACAGGGACGAACTGGGCATCGGTTCCTCGACCCAGCGCAAGGAGATTTTCTAGGAACCCCGCAAAACAGGCCTGCGAAGACAGGTCGCGAAAACAGGAGTACACAGCAGGAAATGAAGATCGACTACGTCGCACGCCATTTTCGCTTGGATGACAAGACTCGGGACTATGCGGACAAGAAGCTCGGCAAGCTGACCAAGTTCCTGGAAGAGCCGATCGAGATTCGCGTGATCTTGGATGAAATAAAGCACCGTAGGGTTGTGGACATTCACACCTCGCATCGGTTCGGCGTCCTCCAAGCAACCGAAGAGACCGATACCTTCGAGAACGCAATCAAAATCGCGATCGACAAGATCGAGAAGCAAGCGCTACGCTCGCGCCAGAAGGCCAAGGCCCGCAAGCGACGCAACAACAAGGTCGGTGGCGACAAGTGGCCGCTCGAGATTCTCGCTTCCGATTCGCTGGCCGCGGGAGACGGTCCCCGAATTGTCGAGTCGATTCAGCTCTCGATCAAGCCGATGAATCTCGAAGAGGCCGCCCTCAAGCTGCAGAGTTCGGAAAACCAGTTCGTGGTCTTTCGAGATGCCGACAGCGATCGGGTAAGCGTTCTCTATCGCCGTCGCGACGAGAACTACGGCCTGATCACGCCGGAGCTTTAGCGACATGGAGTTGTCGACCCTCACCCGGCCCGAGCTGATCTTCCCGGAACTCCCTGGAAGCGATCAGGCTTCGGCCCTCTTGGCGTTCTCGGAACGAATGGTCGAGCAGGGAATCGTCAGCAGTGCTCGTGCGCTGCATGAGAAGCTGCTCGAACGGGAGAATCTGTGTTCGACGGGGGTCGGCAACGGCGTCGCGATACCGCACTGCAAGGTGAAGAAGCTCGATCGAGTCATCATCGCGGTTGCGATCCTGCAAGAGGCGGTGGAGTTCGGCGCAAGTGATGGCCGACTGGTTCGACTGCTCTTTCTTGTCCTTTCTCCTGAGAAGTCGCCCGCCGCGCACTTGAAATCGCTGGCGGCGATCTCGAAGTGGATCCAGGCCGACGGGCATGTCGAGAGGATCCTCGAACAACCGGATCGAGAAAGCATCTTGAACCTCCTGCGTCAGCCCACTCCGCCCATCGACGTCGGTGTAACTTGAGCGAACACGACACCACCTCCGTTCGCGTACAGGAACTGTTGGGCGAGGAGCTTTCACGGCTGAAATTCGTCCAGCTGTCCGGCCAGGAGAGTCTGGACAATGCCATCACAAACGCTCGGGTGCAAAAGCCCGGCCTGGCGTTCGCCGGGTACTACGACTACATTCGACCGGGCCGGGTTCAGATCATCGGCGAAAGCGAGACTCGTTTCCTCGAAACTCTCAGCGCCGAAACCCGCCTCGCCCGATTCGAGGCGATCAGCGCGATCGAGGTGCCGGTCTTTATCATCACCAAGGGACTCGAGCCCTTCCCCGAGTTCCTGAAACTGTGCACCGAGCGGCGGCGCCCAGTCCTGTCTTCGCCGGCCCTGTCGTCGATTGTCATCAAGAAGGTCAGCAATTTTCTGGAAGAGCATCTGGTCCCGTCCACGCATATCCACGGTGTGCTCCTGGACGTGTACGGGTTGGGCGTATTGTTGATCGGTCCAAGCGGTGTCGGCAAGAGCGAGTGTGCCCTCGATCTCATTACCCGCGGACATTCTCTGGTTGCCGACGACCGGGTCACGGCCCGCTGCTATCCGAACGGCGATCTGATGGGCTCTTCCGAAGGACCGTTGATCCATCACATGGAGTTGCGAGGATTGGGGATCGTGAACATCCAGGATCTCTTCGGACTGGCCGCGGTACGAGAGCGCAAGTCGATCGACCTGGTGATCGAGCTCGAGCCGTGGGACGAAAACCGGGCCTACGACCGCCTCGGTCTCGACGAGACCGTTCATCATATTCTGGATGTGCCGGTGCCCTACATCAAGATGCCGGTCGCCCTGGGGCGGAATCTGTCCATTCTGGTCGAGGTCGCCGCGCGCAATCATGTCCTCAAGCTCCAGGGCCACCACTCCGCCCGGGAGTTCGCCCAGCGCTTGGAGGAGCGGCTCGCCGGCGAGAAGAGCAAACCTGCTGCGGCTCTCGGCGCGGCCACCACCGAGCGTGAGGGGGCCGAGTCGTGACCACGCGAACGGTGGTCATAACGGGCCTGTCAGGATCGGGCAAGAGCAGCGCCGCCAAGTGCTTCGAAGATGCAGGCTACTACTGTGTGGACAACCTGCCGCTGGAACTGTTGGAGCGCTTGCTGCTCGAACCTGCGGCGCTGGTGCCGGATCACGACCGCATCGCGGTGGTGGCGGATGTGCGCTCTCCGGGCTTTGTGGAGAGGTTTCCGGCGGTTTTGGACCGCGCTCCTGAATCGATTCTGATTTTCTTCGAAGCCTCGGACGATACGCTGGTGCGCAGATTTTCTGAAACCCGCCGGCCTCATCCGCTAGCCCTCGACCAGACCGTGGCGGCCGGTATACAGGCCGAGCGCGCGTTGCTGAGCCCGCTGCGCGCGCGCGCGGATCTGGTGATCGACACCGGCCAATGGTCGGTTCACGACCTGCGGCAGCACATTTTTCGCGAGTACGCCGATATGGGCACCGGCAATCTGGTGGTTTCGTTGACCAGCTTCGGCTTCAAGTTCGGCATCCCGACCGGCGCCGACCTGCTCTTCGATGTCCGGTTCCTGCCCAATCCCTATTTCGTTCCTGAGCTGCGTGAGAAAACCGGCACCGATCCGGAGGTCCGGGAGTTCCTGCATTCCGAAGCGGAGTTCGGCGAGGTCCAGAGGAAGCTCGAAGACTTTATCCGCTTCCTCCTGCCTCGCTACCAGCGGGAGAATAGGAGCTACCTGACGATCGCCATTGGCTGCACCGGCGGGCGGCATCGCTCGGTGGCGATGGCCGATGCGCTGGCCGCCACCCTTCGCACCGAGAAGCAGTCGATCCAGGTCAATCACCGGGACATCACCAGGGGCAACGAGCCGCAATGGCCAGAATCCTTGTCGTAACCCAAGGCGGCTTGGCACAAGAGCTTGTCCGCGGTGCGCACACGATAGCCGGCCAAGCGGACCGGCTCGAGACGGTGTCGCTGGCCTGGGACGAGAGCCCGGTGATCAGCGAGCGTAGAGTGGCGGCGGCCCTGGAGAAGGGCATCCAGGACGGCGAAGCCGACCAAGGCGTCTTGATTCTGACCGACCTGCCCGGCGGAACGCCGTTCAACGTCGCCGCCAAGTTCGCTCGACCGGGTCGCGTCGAGGTGCTCTCGGGCGTCAATCTGGCGATGGTCGTGAGGCTGTGCTGCCCGGGTTGCCGGGAGCGCTCGGTCGGCGAACTGGCGGCATGGCTGGAAGAGAAGGGCAGGCAGAGCATCTGCCGGTACCAACCCGGTGCTCCCGTTGAGAGCGACCCCGCCTGTGGCTGAGCGGGAAGTCGAAATCACCAACCGGCTCGGGCTGCACGCCCGAGCGGCGGCGAAGCTGGTGCATCTGGCGAGCGGCTTCGGCTGCCGGATAACCCTTTCCGCGAACGGCGAGCAAGTGGATGGCAAGAGCATCTTGGGGATCCTGTTGCTGGCGGCTGCCCAGGGTACGATCTTGACAATCTCTTGCGACGGAACCGACAAAGCCGAAGCCCTAGGCTCCCTCTGCGCCTTGATCGCCGACAACTTCGGTGAGGAGGGCTAGCCTGACCTTCACACCGAGCTTCTACTGCGACGTCGCAAATGCCTGGATCTACTGCGTTACGCTCCCACCGGCCT
>JADFQD010000203.1 GCA_022561975.1 Acidobacteriota bacterium | reverse complement strand
CCTCCGCAGCCCGGATTCGCGGCGATATAATCGATTCGACTGCCAACCCCAACAGGTGCTGCAGGCGTGCACTGGAAACCAGTTGCCCGGAAACCGAGTGATGCCACATCCCTACGCAGACATCCCGGAATTGGAACAACTCGAATCGGACCGCGGGCTGGTGCGGATTCCGATGGAACAGGACGTCCCGTTTACGCCTCGCGTTCGGGCGCTCGTCGATACCGCCGCGTTTCAGCGCCTCGCGCACGTCACGCAATTGGGACTGGCGTCGCGCGTTTACCCCGGCGCCACGCATTCGCGGTTCGAACATGCGCTGGGCGTGTTTCACAACGCCCTGAAATACCTGCGGCAACTCGGCAAGGACGAGCGGTTTTGCGAGGCCCTCAGCAGCCACGACGCCGAAGTGCTGTTGGCCGCGTCCCTGTTGCACGATCTGGGCCACTGGCCGTTCTGCCATCCCATCGAAGACATGGAACTTCCGGATTTGCCGTCGCACGAACAATTCGCAGCGGAGTTTCTCGCTCCGGATGGGGAACTGGCGGAGATGCTGAAAGCGGAATGGAACGTGGATGCCGGCGAGGTTCTCGACATCCTCGCGCCGCGCAGCGATTCCCATTCGCTGCGGCTGGCTCGCTCAATTCTGTCCGGCCCGATCGACGTCGACAAGATGGACTACCTTCTACGCGACAGCCTCTACTGCGGAGTGCGCTACGGCAACTACGACCTGGACAGAATTCTCGAAACCATCGAGCCGATCCGAGACCCCGAAACCGGCGACTGGGGCATTGGTGTCCAAGAGGGCGGAGTGCACGCCGTCGAAGCCTTGGTCATGGCTCGCTACTACATGTTCACCCAGGTCTACTTCAACCTGACCGGCAAGGCGCTGGAACTTCATTTCAGCGAGTGGCTGCTCGAGCAGGGTAGACGATGGCCCTCGTCCGCACTCGACTTTCTGAAGCACGACGACATCTCGGCGATGGCCTTGATGAGAACCTCGGACAGCCCACACGCACGGGCGGTGGTCGAACGCCTCTACTACCGCCTGGCTTTCGAGACCGCGGAACACCTCTCACGGGCCGAACGAGAGGACTTCACCAACGTCCTCGGCGACATCCGGGCCCGTTTTCGGAACCACGCCCTGATGGTCTCGAACTCGGCCAAGGATCCCCACCGCCTCGGACAAGCTCGCGTGCACGTGCGTCATTCCGACGGCTCCCTCCACCCGCTGGAGGAATCGAGCCAGTTCATTCGGCATCTGGCGCGCATCGAACGCTTCCGCGTCTACACACCGCCCGAGATCCGGGACGAAGTCGCCGCGGCGTTCGCGAAAGTTTGGCCCAGGAGCCCTGGATAGCAAGTCCAATTGGTCGCGAGCAGACGTCGCTAAGGCGCCCCTTCCGGACGACCGATTTCCGCCAGGCGTTTGAGCGCCCGACCCCAGCGCGCGCGTGAATGTTCCCAGGCCGTCAGGCCCAGGGAGAGCGGCAACTTCTGGAACCCTTCCTGAAGGACCATGACGTGGCAGCCGGCCTCGGACTGCGCGAGTTCGACCGTCACCTTCGTGGCCGCGGTCCAACCGGCATCCAACTGCCGAAATCCCAGCACCAAGCGTTCGGGTTCGACCCGCTCGACGACCTCGACATACTCGCGCCGAACGCCTCCCTGCACCAAGTCGCTTTCCAACCAGAACACCGTCGGAGGTCCCTCCTCGAGTCGAGCCCGGTCGCCAAGCCAGCAACTCTGTTTGTCGGCTTCGACCCAGAACGGCCAGACCTTCTCCGGCGAGCTTCCGGGCACCACGACTCGACGTTTGAGCTGAACTCCCGGAATATCTCCCTGCCGGATTCCCTCCATGGCCAATTCGCAAACTAGCTCAAGAGCTCTCGTAGCGCGGGTTCGACGTCCGGAAATCGAAACTCGTATCCCCGCTCGAGAAGCCGCGCCGGAACCGCTCGTTGCCCATCCAGCACCAGGGTCGCCATCTCTCCGAGAAGCAGCCGCAGGGCAATCGCCGGCGTCGGCAGAAAACCGGGCCGCTTCAGCACTCTTGCGATCGCGCGTGCGAGTTCGCGATTCGACACCGCTCCGGGCGCAGTCAGATTGAAGGCGCCCTCGGCGCCCTCGTCCTCCACAAGATAGATCATTGCCCGCACTTGATCTTGGAGATGAATCCAAGACAGTACCTGCCGGCCCGAGCCCACCGGGCCGCCCGCAAAGAGCCGGAACGGCAGGAGAATGCGTGGCAGCGCACCACCATCGACCGCGAACACGACCCCGGTACGAGCAATCACTCGCCGCACGCCGAGCGTCTCGACGCTCGCACTCGCCGCTTCCCAGTCACGACAGACCTCGGAGAGAAAATCGGAGCCCGGCGGAGTCGTCTCCGCGATCGCCTCGTCGCCGTGCGGTCCGTAGTAGCCGACTGCCGATCCTTGGACGAGCACTCCCGGGCGATTGGCACACGCCGCGAAGGCTTCGGCCAGCGCCTCGGTCGAGCGCACGCGACTCTGGCGAATTCGATTTTTTTGGCCTTGTGTCCAGCGCCGGGCTCCGATGTTCTCGCCGGCCAAGTGAACCACCGCGTCCACCGATTCGAGCACCGGCACCAAGTCGTCGACGTCCACAGTGTCCCAACCCCGGACCGAGACACCGGCCGGAAGACCCTCGACGACTCCCGGCCGCCGGCTCAAAACCACCGCGTCATGCCGTGCAGCGGCGAGTTCGCCGGCCAGCGCGCGGCCGATCAGTCCCGTGCCTCCTGTGATCGCGACCCGCATCAGTGGAGTCCACCTTATCTGAAGGGGACACAGTACGTA
>JADFQD010000202.1 GCA_022561975.1 Acidobacteriota bacterium | reverse complement strand
CGTTTCTTGACCGGGGTGCCGCCGTGCAGGACCAGGCCACTGCGGCCGAAGGTCTCAGCCAGGACCGCTGCCAGAGGTGCCGTCATCTCGCGAAATTGGGTGAAGACCAAGACCTTGTCCTGGCGCGCGGCGATCGACTCACAGAGTTCACGCAGCCGCAAGAGCTTCCCGCTCTGTGCGAGCTCGTAGCTCGCGTCCCCCAGCCACTGGGACGGATGGTTGCAGATCTGCTTGAAGCGCATCAAAAAGGCCAGCACTGCCCCTCGCCGCTCGATGCCGTCCAGCGCCTCGATGGCCGTCTTCATCTCGTCGACCGACTGCTTGTAGAGGGCGGCCTGGTGTTTGCTCAGCGAGCAGTAAGCGTTGACCTCGGTCTTGTCGGGCAGATCGGTGATGATGCTCTTGTCGCTCTTGAGCCTGCGCAGGATGTAGGGTTGCACGAGCTTGCGCAGCGGCGCGTAGCCGCCGTGTTGGCCCGATGCCATGGATTTGCACAGGCGGCTGAATGCCTTCGCCGAGCCCAGGAGTCCCGGATTCAGGAAATCGAAGATCGACCACAGGTCTCCCAGGCTGTTTTCCACCGGGGTGCCGGTCAGCGCCAGACGCCACTCGGAGTGCAGCGCCTTGACGGCTCGGGTCTGCTTGACGGCGGCGTTCTTGATCGCCTGGGCCTCGTCGAGGACTACGCTCTGCCAGGGGTGCGACCTCATCCATTCCATGCGCATGACGGTGCCATAGGTGGTGATAACGACGTCGTGGGCGTCCACCTGCTTCTTGGGCAGCTTCTTGAGTTTGTCCGTGGGGATATGGGAGGGGTGCGCGATGAGAACCTTCAGCTCGGGAGCGAAGCGATCGATTTCGAGCCGCCAGTTGTCCACCAGGGAGGCCGGCACCACGAGCAGGTCGCTACCCTTGCTCTTCTTACCCTGCTTACCCTGCTGGCGCCGACCCATGGCGAGCACGCCGAGCGCTTGGATCGTTTTCCCCAGGCCCATGTCATCGGCCAGGCAACCGCCGAGCCCGAGTCCTCGCAGGGTCCATAGCCACTGTACTCCGAGCTTCTGATAGGGACGCAGCTGCGCCTCGAGGCCTGCGTTTGCGTCGATCTCGGCCCGCAACTCGGGCGAGCGCAAGGCGTCGAGCTGAGACGAGAGCCATTGGCCGGGGATGACCTCAGACCACTCGGGTCGGGCTTCCTCTTCGCCATTCGCGCTGTCCACCGCCAACGGGACGCCGGCCAGCATGCGCATCGCCTCGCCGAAGGGGACTCCTCCTGCCCGGGCTTGCTCTTGAACCTCGCGCCAGTGATCGAACACCTCGTTGAGCTTCTCGCGGTCCACCTCCACCCATTTGCCCTTGATCAGCACCAGTCCCTCGCTGGCTGCAAGCAGTTTTTCGATCTCCTTTGTGGACAGGTGCTCGCCGTCGAGGGTCAGCTCGATGTCGAAGTCCAGTAGCGCGTTCATGCCGAGATGCGATGGCGCATTGCCGCCCACCGAAACGGAGACCTTGGGTCGGGGACGTCTCGTCGCGCTCCACCAATCGGGCATGCGCACGACCAGACCGGCCCGTTCATAGAGTGCGACCTCGCAGAGGAAACGGTGCGCCTCCCCGGGCGTCCACGAGAGTGGGTGGTAGACTTCGCCGGAGTCGACGAGCTCGCGGATGAACTCGCTCTGCTCGGCAGCACGAGACAGGGGGGAGAGCAAGGCGAGCAGCTTCTCGCGATTCTTCGCCCCGGCGTAGTCCATGAGCGCCCGTCCAAGCGGCAGATGTTGGGGCTTGGCGTGTTTGGAGACCTTGTGGACGTAGGTCGCCATGAACGCGAAGGGGTAGTGGGGATCGCGCTTGTTCTCGGCAAGATGAAAACAGACTCGGCCGACCACGTTCCAGACGGAGCTCTGCTTTTCGAGATAGCCCTTGACCCCCTCCTTGAAGCTTGCGGCCTCGAGGGCCAGCGCTTGGCCGATCTCGCTCCACAGCTCGAGGAGTAGCGCGGAGGTGATGAACTCGGCGCCCTGCATCGGGGGAGCCGACTGCAGGTAGGCTTCGATCTCGTCCTGTGTCGGGGCGGGGACGACGAGTGAGTTTTTGTGGGTCGGATCGATCGGATCGAATGCGCCGCAGACTCGACCGACGAGGGCCTGCCCGATGTCGCGCCAGTACGAAAGCGTCGGGTGAAGGTCGCGGCCCAGCTCACCCGCACCCAGCTGCAGCACGCCATGGCCGCGACCGGCGCGGAAGGCGTCGAGGATGCGCTGGGCCGCGGTGGCCGAGATTCGCGGTCCATCTTCCGCTGAGCCGGGTCGGACATCAATGCGTCCGCTCGGCGTCAGCCTACAAATCAGGGTGTCGTCGGCCTCGGGAGCGCGATCGAGGGAGAGCTGTGTCATTGGCGATGGATCCATGAGTGCAGTCGACTATCGGCAAGGTACGGCAAACCCACGAGGAAGGGGTGGCACCTGTCATGTGCCAATACTCGGCCCACCGTCTATGCGGCCCTCCGGTAGTAGTAGTTCAGGATACCGCCGAGCCTCTCTCGGCAGTCAACAGCACTGCCCATATTGACCCGACGGCTCGGTTTCTCGATCAGCTTGTTGTCGAGCCCCTGGTGATTGCGCTCGATGTGGTAGTGCTCAGTGTATTCCTTCACGGCTTCGCGAAGATGGCGCTCGCCCAGCGGAATAATCTGTGCGAGGCACTCAGACTTGATCGAGCGAACGAATCGCTCGGCATAGGCATTCAAATTTGGGCTCCGCGCCGGGAGCTTCACTGTCGTCACCCCCGAGGACTTGAGTAGACCTCGGAACGCCCGTGAAAATAGGG
>JADFQD010000102.1 GCA_022561975.1 Acidobacteriota bacterium | reverse complement strand
TCACTCCGAACGTAGCCACGAAAGCGACGCCACGAATTCCCCATCCAGCCATCTACGACATGGGGTTTCTCCGCATCAAGCCGCCGGAACTTCCGCCTAGGAAAGGTGTCCCCGAGGTCCCCAAGCTAGCCACTCAGTGGTAGGTCCTGGGCGGTGGCTTGGCGCCAGAGATTTTGGATGTCGTCGGGGATTGGCGCCTCGAACCGGCACGGCCGACCTGTCGTCGGGTGCCGGAACTCGATCCGCCAGGCGTGCAGAGCCGGTCGGTCGAATTCCTCGAAAGGCTTGCGGCGGACCTTTTCCAGATCACGCCACCGGGCCTCACCGTAGAGGGGATCTCCCACGATCGGGTGGCCGATGTGCTTGAGATGGACCCTGATCTGGTGGGTCCGCCCGGTCACCGGTGTCAGCTCGAGAAACGAGATGTTGGCGGCGGTGGCGAGAACGCGATAGCCGGTTTCGGCGGGTCGTCCGGTCAACAGAACGGTCATCTCCTTGCGGCGCTGTGGGTTTCGTGCGATCGGAGCGGTCATCGTGCCCACCGCGTCCGCGGGCGCTCCGAACACGATTGCCAGATACGTCTTCTTGACCGCGCGCTGCGCAAACGCCTCGGCAAGAGCCTGGTGTGCCCGGCGTGTGCGCGCCGCCACGAGCACGCCGCTGGTTCCCAGATCGAGGCGATGCACAATGCCGGGTCGGCCGGGGCCTCCGACTTGGGCCATCTCCGGATAGGCCGCCAGCAGTCGATTGGCCAGCGTTCCTGAAGTTCTGCCGGCGCCGGGATGGACCGCCAGCGCGGCCGGCTTGTCGAGAACCACGATCTCCTGGTCCTCGAACAGCACGACGAGCGAGCCCGGTTCGGGCTCCACCCGGCCTTCTTGGGAAGGGGCTAGGGGCTCACAGGAAATCCACTCGCCGCCCTGGAGCTTGAGACCCGGCTTGGCGAATTTGTCGCCGACCGCGACCAAACCCGCATGGATCCAGCCCGCCGCTTGGTTGCGGCTGGTTTTGTAGACCTTGGCCAAGTAGACGTCCAATCGCTGCCCGGCTGACGTGGCCGACGATTTCCAGCGATCCGGAGAGCCGGCGGAGCTCGCTGAGCCGGCTGAGGCAACCGAGATCGTGGTGCCGGCTCTCGACTCGGCGCCGTCGTCAGCTGGCAATCGCGTCCTCGCTCGGTCCGTCCCCGTCGTTGCCCGGGGCGGCACCCTCTTTGTCGGAGCCCGACCGAAAGGAGTCCCACAGGATGAGGCCCACTCCGATCGTGATTGCGCTGTCGGCCACGTTGAAGGTGTGCCAGTGATAGCTCCCGAGGTAGGCGTCGATGAAGTCCGTGACACTACCCGCCAGCACGCGATCGGTGAGGTTGCCGACGGCACCACCGAGGATGAGCGCCAGCGCGGTCAGCAGCAGGCGCTGTGCGGGGTCCACGCGAGCGTAGTAGAAGGCAACGACTCCCAGAGCCGCTAGGCCCAGGACGGTCAGAACAGTGGTCCGAAGCGGGCTGTCGATGCCCGAGAACAGGCCGAACGCGACTCCGCGGTTTACTACGTGGGTCAGGTTCAGGAATCCCGGAATGACTTCGTGCGGACGGTGGAGAGCCAGATTCGCCTCCACCCACCACTTGGTCCACTGATCCAGCACCAAGACGGCCAGAGCCAGAATCAGGTAGGTCTGCTTGCGAGCGGGCCGACTCGAAGCAGGGTCTGGTGGAATCTCAGGCATGAGTTGGGGTCTGGGCCTCCTCTCGCTTCATCGCGGGATCCGTCTTCGAGCGAGCCAGTCCTCGAGATCGTGGGCTCCCCATACGAGGTGGATGGCTCCGAGGCCGCTGATCGCGCCGCGAAACAGCGGATGCAGGTAGATTGCGTGGATCAGCGGAATCGGAACTTGGAAAACCGTGCGATCCCAGAGCGAGCTCCACGGCGCCATCAGCAGAAAGACACCTGCCTCGGCGCAGTAGAAGACAAACAGAGCCCGTAGAAGGGTCCCGGAACGCATCCCCCGATTCTAGCCCGACCTTCTAGCCGTTTACCGCAACGCCGTAACTGAATCTAGGGTGCCGGTTCCTATAGGGGCTCGGTCGGACCTCCTCGACGCTCGAAGGCGTCGATCCCTGTAGCGGTCGAGCTCCGTCTCGACCGACCGGCAAGAAGACGGTCGACACGGGGGTCGACCGCTACAAACCGACCAGGCTAGTTCTTCGAGCGCGGTTTCGAGCGCGAGCGACTGGAGCTCTTGCTGCGGCTGGCGGATGACCGATTGCTGGAGCTTCGAGACGGCGGCGAAGCCTTTGGTGAGCTGCCGCGGGTCGAGCTGGAACTCTTGGTCGAAGAAGATGAACTGCGACGAGCCGGAGCCCTCGAGGAACTGCTGGAGGACCCCTTTGAAACGCTCCTCGACCGAGTACCTAGCTGTCGCGAGGAGCTGCCTTTGGTCTCCGAGGACGCTCCACGCGCGCTCTCTCGATGCGCCCGGATGCGATCCAGAACCCGACGCGCCGGCGCGCTCTGGGAACCGGTAAGAGCATCGCGCACCGAAAGCCTCCGAGAGGACGCTCCGTCTCGAGCACTCGGCCGGTCTGCGACCGACCGACTTCCGGGCTCGAGGCGCCGCCCGGCGACGCTCCGAAAACGTTGGCTCGAGCGCTCGATTCCGGCGGTATTTGAGCCAGGGGAGCCAGCGCTGCCTGACCGGACTCCGCTGCCGAATCTCACTTTCGTGCCCGAGCGGGGCCATTCCCCTGAAGGGCCCACTGAAGGGCCCACTGACGAGCCAACCGATGGGCCGACCGATCGATCCAATCGGCGCAGGCCACCCGACCCACCCGATCCGGACGACCCAATCAGTCGGGTCGATTCGCTCGAGTCGATCGCTCGGGACGCCGCTAGCGAGGGAGTTCCGAACCGGCCGCGCTTGCGCTCTTCCGGCAGCGGCTGAAGCCGCTCGCGAACCGAGAGCCGGCGCTCGACAAGACGGGGCTCCTGAGACCAGATGCTGGGCTTGGCGACCTCGCGACGTGCCACGAACTCGGTCACATCCGGAAGACTTCGGACTCGGCCCTCGGGATCGACTCGCCTGAGCAAGGTGTCCAAGGCCTCGCTGGGCTTGCCCCAGCGCTCCGGGCCCAGGCCCCGGGTGTCGGTGGTCACGATCCCGCGTGGAACGGCAAACCGGCGCTCGCGGCCCAGGTTGCTGCCGGTATCCCAGTACCGATCATAGCCTCGGCGGCCGAAATACCGGGTCGGACAGAAGGTCCAGTCCGACCAGTAGCCCCAATCGCCACCGGCCCAGCCGTAGACCCCAAAGCGGAATCCCGAACGCGCGTAGCGGTTGTAGTAGCCGTACGGAATCCAGGCCACATGCGTTGGGCCCCAGTACCAATAGACCCCGGCGGGGAAGTACACGTTGCCCGGCAGCCACAGCCAGCCGTATCCGGGGACGAAATCCCAGAATCCGTAGTGGCTGGTGACCCAGCCCCAGCGCGCGCTCGCGACCCAGGTCAGACCGCTCGGTGTGTAGACCCAGCGACCGTGGCGAAACGGCCTCCAGTCGGCGCGAACGTAGGGACTCCAGGCACGGCGCGAATCGACGTAGACCCACTCTCCGGCGTCGTGCAGAGGCGCGGCCGCATAGGCCAGGCGGGAGTCGACGTAGGCCGGGGCCGCAGCCATGGCGGCATCGGCAGCTCGGTCGAGATCCCCGGCCCAGAGTTCCAGGCTGTCGGCGGGGCCGGCGGCCACGACATCGACGAAGGGCCGTGTCGTACCGTTGATCTCGAGCGCTTCGCCAGTTCTCGCGATACTGGATCCGCTGCCGGTCTCGGCTTCGGCGAAGCCCTCTCGAACCACGACCTCGGTAAAACTGGATCCCTGCGCCGTGATTCGATAGCTGCCGCTCGCTCCCAAGTAGACGGTTGCGTTCGAGGTTTGCACGGCGAGGTCCCGGCCGCCGAGAAAGGTCTCGGGCGTTCTGATCTGAAGCTCGCCCCGATCGAGCAAGATCAAGGTGCCGTCGTCGATTTCGGAATCCGGTGCACCGGCGAGGGCGTCGAAGATCACCGAGGTTCCGGGGCCCATCCGAACTACGGTTCCATCCGGGAGAACCAGTTCGACCCGACCCGAGTCGGTGGTGATCAGGTCACCGGTCAGAAGCGGGTGGTTGACCTCCGCTTCGATCGCGTCATCGTCCTCGAGACCGGAGAGCATGGCACCTCCCTCGACCCTGCTGACGAACCCGTAGGCGTCGGTCCCGAGTTCGGTCGTGGTGGCGCCGAGTGGAAACGCCACGAGCGCAGCCAGAGCCAGAACCAGCAGGCTCACAAGCATCGGAACCCACGGATTCCGCCAGGAGTTCAGCCGGGAGTTCAGATGGACTGCCGCCATCGTTCGATCCACACTCCGTGCTTGGGTTGCGGTCGTGGGCTTCGTGGCTCTCGGCTTGGTCATGGTGTACCTCCTCTCGGGCTTAGACTTGTGCAAGCGTCGTACCAGCGAAAAAGCAAGCGCCAAAGGACGCAGAGCCGGGCTGCGGGGCTATAATTGGCGGTCGGCACGAACCGTCCTGGGGAACTGTCCCCTCCAAGAGACATCGAAATTCCTCCCACAGACAGGTAGCGCGCGTGGCACTCAAAGATTGGCTCGACAAGATGGCTTCGGCCGTCGGGAAGGCGGCTTCGAGGCGTGCCTCGGACGGAGAGGGGCTGAGCATCGACGACCTGATTACGCTCGAGCGCTACGACGAAGCCCTGGTACGCCTGAAGAGCAAAGTCTCCAAGAACAGGAGCGACTACCGATCCAGGATTCGGCTCGCCGACCTGTACCTGAAGACCTCGAGGCCCGGCGAGGCCATCGAGGAGTACCTTTCGGTGGCAGACCGCTACGCGTCGGAGGGCTTCTTCGACAAGGGCTACGCCCTGGTCGCGAAGCTCGCCCGGATGATTCCGCACGAGGAGAAGCTCGAGGCCAAGATGTCGGCGATTCGACGAGCGAAGCGGCTGGAGCATCGCCGCCAGGTGGTCGTGGCCAGCCTGGGCACGAAGGCTTGGGCGATGGAAGTCCGCCAGCACTGGGGCGATCTCGTTCGGGGACCGCTGGTCGAATTGCTGTCCCAAGATCAGATCAAGAAGCTCTTCCCACTGTTCGAAATTCAACGGCTCGCGGAAGGCGAAGTCCTGGTCGAGCGGGGCGACTCGAAAGAGATGCTGTTCGTGATCTTGACCGGAGAACTCGCCGCCCAGGTCCAGCTCGCGACCGGAAGCGACACCGATCTGCGGACGTTTCAAGGCGGCGACCTCATCGGCGATCGCGCGCTGCTGCAACGCGTCCCATGGCCGGCGACCTATCGCGCGTTGATCGCTACCAAGGTTCTCGGCCTGTCGCGCGAGGGGCTCGAGAAGGCCCTGATCGGCGAAGAGGATCCCAAAGGATTGCTCAACGCGCTCAGAATGCAGGGGCTCGACATGGTCGTCGTCGACTCGATAGGCAAGCTCAAAGCAGTTCAGCCGTCATGAGCCTCCGGCCGATTCGCCTGTACCCGGATCCAATCCTCCGGGTGCGCTGCCCTGAGGTCACGTCGTTCGACGACGGCCTGCGCCGGCTGGCGGCGGATATGATCGAGACCATGCACGCCGCCGTCGGAGTCGGACTCGCTGCGCCCCAGATCGGAGTTGAAACCCGCCTGATGGTTGTTGATCCCAGCGCCGGCGAGGACGCCAACGTGGTTCTAACGCTGGTCAATCCGGTGATCGACACCGAAGACGGCAGCGACCGGGTCGCCGAAGGATGCCTTTCGATTCCCGGTTTCACCGAGAAGGTGGATCGCCCGGCCAAGATTCATGTCCACGCGCAGAATCTCGAAGGCGAGGCCTTCGAGTTCGTTGCCGAAGATCTCCTGGCGCGCGTGACCTGCCACGAACTCGACCACCTGAACGGTATTCTTTTTGTCGATCACCTCAACGGCCTGCTCCGCGAACGGGCCCAGCGTCATCTTCGGCGCATGCGCGAAGAGGCCCGGTTAGCGTGACCACGCCCAGCTTCCACAACACCCTCGGCCGGCGGCAGGAGCCGCTCGAGACGCTCCAGCCGGGGAAAGTCAAGCTCTACACCTGTGGCCCCACCGTCTACGACCACGCCCACATCGGCAACTTGCGAACGTTCGTCTTCGAAGACATCCTGCGGCGAAGCCTGCGCTATCTGGGCTACGAGGTCTATCAGGTCATGAACATCACCGACGTGGACGACAAGACGATCGCACGTGCGCGAGAGCAGCAGCTCTCGCTCGCAGACTACACACGGCCGTTTACCGAGTCCTTTTTCGAGGATCTCCGAACCCTGCATATCGAGCCCGCCGAGCAGTACCCGCGGGCGACCGAGCATGTGCCCGAGATGATCGCGCTGGTCGAGCGGTTGGTCGAGAAGGGCTACGCCTACGAAAGCGAGGGCTCGATCTTCTTCCGCATTGCCCAGGACGAGGACTACGGACGGCTCTCCGGCTTCGATCTGGACCAGGTGCGCCAGGGAGACCGGGTGGTGGACGACGAGTACAGCAAGGAAGACCCGCGGGACTTCGTGCTCTGGAAAGGGGCCAAGCCCGGTGAGCCGCACTGGGACTCGCCCTGGGGGCCGGGTCGCCCCGGCTGGCACCTCGAATGCTCCGCGATGAGTATGAAGTACCTCGGCGAGACCTTCGACATCCATTGCGGAGGGGTAGACAACATCTTTCCGCACCATGAGAACGAGATCGCCCAGAGCGAATCGGCCACTGGCAAGCCCTTCGCCCGGCATTTCCTGCATGCCGAGCACCTGATTGTCGACGGCGAAAAGATGTCGAAGTCCCGCGGAAACTTCTACACCTTGAAAGACCTGCTCGAGCATCCTACGAAACCCGCCGAGCCCAGAGCCCTCCGATACGCGCTGCTATCGGTCCACTACCGCAAGAAACTCAACTTCACCCTCGCTGGCCTCGACGATGCCGAGGCCGCCCTGCGCCGGGTCGATCAGATGCGCTTCGCCCTCGAGCACGCGACCGAAAAGGAAGCTGTAGCGGTCGACCTCCGTGTCGACCGGGGTGGGGGGGCCCTCCGACCCGCCGTCGAGCGCCTCGAGAACGACTTCGCGGCCGCTCTCGCCGACGACCTCAACGTCTCGAAGGCCCTGGCCACGGTTTTCGACTTTGTCCGCACGGTCAACAAAGTCATCGAAAGCGGCTCGTTGGAAAACGGCGACAAGGCGCGCGTGCTGGCCGCCCTCGCGAGCGTGGACGACGTCCTCGGCGTTCTCGATCCGGCGGATTGGCCGGTGAATCGGCCGCCGACTGGGCCGCCCAATGGGTCGGTAGATGGGCCGCCGAAAGCTCCGGCAGACAGGCCGGTGGATGCGGAAGCCGAGACCCGCGACAACCAGCTTTCCGACGACGACATCGAGGCGCTCATCCAAGCGCGAACGGACGCCCGCGCCGACAAGAACTTCGCCCGCGCCGACGAGATCCGTGACCAACTCACCGAGCAGGGCATCGTTCTTGAAGACACGCCGCAGGGCACCCGCTGGAAGCGCAATCGGGGACACCTTTCCTAGGTGTCCCCTCCCAACTGGTTTTGCGTGAGACTTCGCATCGCCAGAAGTGATCCCCCGATCGCGTCTTCTCAGGGGAGGGAAAAACGGGGACACCCTGCCTGGGTGTCCCCGCCAAGCAAGGAGACCATGGCCCGCGACCGGATCCAGCCGACCGACTTCACCTCAGCCGCCCACACCCGCGCCAAAGGACGAATCGCGGAATCCTCAGCCATCCGCTGGCTGCAACGCGAGGGCTACAAAATCGTCGAGACCAACTACACAATTCGTGCCGGCGAAATCGACGTCATTGCCATCGACGGCGCGGTCCACGACTCCCTCGGGGGCGACACACTCTGCTTCGTCGAGATCAAGGCTCGCCGTAGCGCCCATTTCGGCCCGGCGATCGGCGCGGTGACGCCGCGTAAGCAATACCGGATCTCGAGAGCCGCAGCGGCGTACCTCGCCTCCCACGACTGGGACGGCCCGTGCCGATTCGACGTCCTCGGCATGGACCAAAACGACGATGGCTGGGACTTCACCTTGATCCGAGATGCGTTCCCGGCTCCTTCGTGACGTGGCCTGTCCGAAAGCACGTTGTGAGCCTGTAGCGGTCGACCTCCGTGTCGACCGTCCTCCGCTTGACACCCCCAGCGACGCTAACTTATCCTTTGCCACCCGGGGCGGGAATAGCTCAGTGGTAGAGCACGACCTTGCCAAGGTCGGGGTCGCGGGTTCGAATCCCGTTTCCCGCTCCAGTATTTGCGCCGGCAGGCGGTACGCAGCCCCCGGGCTGTCGTAGAATCAGGGGGCCGCGAAAGCGGCCGCTTCCATCTCGGGGCGACGTAGCCAAGTGGTAAGGCAAGGGTCTGCAAAACCCTCATTCGTGAGTTCGATTCTCACCGTCGCCTCCAACCTAACTTGCTCAATATAAAGTAACTTATAGCCGAACCTCAATGGCGCTCGAAACTGTCCGATCTGCTATGAGGGACACTAAGGGGACATTCTTTGCGGGCTTTGCGTTGGAGAGTGGGAGACGGCGCATAATTCGGGTGTGACTCCCGGCTGTCGCGCCAGGGCGTAGAGCTGTGACGACGCCCCCGATTTTTCCTCCCGAGCTCTTGCCGGCCTTGCTTGCTTCCTTCGAGAGGCATAGGGCTGGCGGCCATGTAACCGCCCAGGAATACAAAAGCGCGAAGCGGTATCAGCTGGGTCAGATAGTCATGGAGAAGGAGAGGATCTATCTAGATACGAATTTCTGGATAGGCCTTCGCGACGTCAAGCTCGGGAAGGATTGCGATCCGAGGTATTCGACCCTTCTAGGACTACTTCTGTCCCTCGTGGAGAGCGAACGAGCGGTTGTCCCGCTCACCAACCATCTCGCCGATGAGATCTTCCGGCAAAAGGACAAGCAAACGAGAGCGACAACACGCGTCGTCGTCGCAGGCGACTAGCTCAAACCGACCGTGCTGAAACTCGCGATGATTCAGGTGGACCGGCGGCTTGCCCGGGAACGGCCCGAGTCCAAGTTGCTGCTCACCGTCCACGACGAACTGGTGCTCGAGGTGCCCGATGGAGAGGTCGCCGCCGTGAGGCTTGCGCAGGCTGAGCCGACGGAAGAACCTCAGAGTGGCTCGACCGCAGACCTGCCTTGCCAAAGCCACTCGATGAGAGAACCAAGCAGGGCTGCCATGGAGCAGGAGCTGGCAAACTTCAGCAGAAACGACGCCCCCCAACCACACCAAGCGTGCGGTAGCGCGGCCACTGTATCGGGGTGGACGCCGGCCCATCCCGCTAGGAACCAGAGCGAGAAGACGATAACCCCCAGAAGGATCGTCCAGGGCACGAACCGGCACCCAAGTGCTGCCGCGCGCCAACAAGCTGATTTGAGAGCCAAAAAGGAGCCGTTCCGCCTCAACACGTCAAAGGTCCAGATACAGAACAAACCGAACAGAGACACCGCAAAGGCCCAGGGAGCCGCCTCGGTCCTGAGAGACATTCCAAAGACAGGTGCCGCACCAACAAAGACGAGAAACCCAACCAGAACCAATCCGCCGATTCGCGGGTAAATCCTCCAGAGCTTCCAAAGAGGCGACACTCGAGGCTTCTCGCTGTCTCCCGCATCGTTCGCCCATCCACGCTTCACGGCCTTGTTGAGCATTGTGCTCAGGCGAAACGAGTATCGGCGAAGCAGAGCTTGTTGCACGGTATCCAGGAGAAGCGCTTGGCCTCCTTTCAGCCAATCGACCAGTGTCGGTCTTTGCTCTTTCCACTTGAAGATCACCAGCCCGATCTCCAGATCGGCAATCGAGGCCGTACGTAAGAAGCTTTTCGTGACCCACTGCGGTGAGCTAGCGTCCTCGCTGAACGCCGCCTCGTCCAGGCTTTTTCGAACCAATCCGTTCTCATAGAAGCACTTGTCCTGGGTTCGGGTCTGCTGAAGGTAGACGGATCCGAAGATTGCCTTGTCCGAGCACAGAAATCCGAGCCACTCCTTGCCCGCGCGCCACGCGACCTCGATCTGCGCGGATCCCCTTGGTAGCTCACTCTGGGCTGCGCCGATGCTGAGCACGCGAACCAGGGTGCGTCGCAGGCCATGCCGCTCTTCGAAGGCCTGAGCGATATCAAGGTACGTCGAGGCGAGGTTGTTCTCGGAGAACCAGGTGCTGAAGGCGTGTGTGCTCTGTTCAGCATCCTGCCGTTCTGTCGCACCATCGCGCCAAAAGTCCTTGACGTCTTTGGCTCTAGCGAGATCTTGCCAGATGTCCATCGCTAGCTGCCGAGATCGGGAGCACCGCCCGGGGAAGGGTTCAGTACCCGAGACGCGATATTTGGTCCTATTTCTGCAAGCTCTGATTTCCTCGATTCGTGGGAGTAGTAAATCGTGCAGCCCTTCGCGTGAGCGGCGCGCGCCACTTGAATAACAGCCGCCTTATACCCTCCTGACACGATGCCCACGGAATCGCTTGTGAACAGGCTTTCGAGACTGTCGGCTTGCCCCCCAAAGTTCTCCGGCGCGTCCGGGGACCAGCCCCAACCTCTCGCCTCCACTTTGTCGAAGCCGAGTGCGTGCAAGACCGCTTTGAGTAGATTTGCGACTCCGTGAGTGCCTGGGCTGTAGAGCAGCAAGATATCGTAGTCCTTCAGCGTCCCGAGGCCCTTCTTCTTGGCCAAGAACCGATGGAGGGTGTCCAACTCGGCGGGGAGCCGATACCGGTTAGTTTGGCCCCAGGCGTTAGCTAGCGCGTCTGCGTGCTCACCGGCGAGCGTGACCGCATTCTCGTAGTCCTCCAGCAGCCTCTCGAGACCCTCAATCCTTTCTTTCGAGTTCCCGGTCACGTTGAGGGGCTGACACAGTGCCGCCAGTCTCGCCGCGCCGACTTGAATCCAAGCTTTCGCTGAACCTATCCGATAGGCCGCCATCTGCTTAAGTTCCCGCTCATCCCAGCCTGGGACGTCCTCCATTCCCTTCCAGCACCTCGAATCAGTAAACAACGAGCGACCTACCGTAATCAGAATCCTCACTTCGTACTCTCCTCACTTCGTGTTTCTTCTGGGAATGCGCCTCGCCCGTAGCCGCTCCCGGTTCGCCCGCAGACGCCCCAGTCTTCCATCGCGCACCGCAGGGCCTTGACACCCAATTCCGTGACAGCTGCTTGCTGGTTGGCGTCCGGTAGCTTTTGGCGCGCGCGAAGGGTGAGTCCGATCGGAACCTTGAACACGGTACCCCCCTGGAGAGCCAGGAACTGATGGGGCGCCGGCTTCTCGGTGTCATCGGGCCAGTCTTCGGCTCCGCTCCGGTAGTTCGTGAAGTGCGGTGTCAGAACATCCAGCTCGAACCAACCTCGAGCAGCGGTCGGCCAGGCATCCAGAACCACGAGTGATCCTTGCCAGCTCTTCTGCGGGTCTGTTTCTTGGCTGTCCTGCCCGAAGAGCCACTCGGCCACCTTCCCGCCGTCGCCTTGGTCGATGAAGCTCCTTACCGGATTGGGCAGCGCTTCATTCGCGAACAAGCCCTTGAACTCCTCAACCGCGTACTCGAACTCTTCACTCAAGTAGTGGCGCGCAAGTCCTCGGAGGCTGCTTGCCGGCACAATGGGGAAGCCGTACACCGAGTGCAGGCAGAGTCCGCCGTTTTCCACCAGCGAGGGGTTCCCGAGGCCGACCAACCATCGCCACTTGACCGTAGCCAGCAGAAGCTGCCAGGGGTCTTGAAACAGAACCTCCCGCCGTTGATGGAGACTCTTCAAGACCTCCTCGTCGAATCCATCGCACACCTCCACGAACGCCGAAAGGAACCCCATGGTACTCCAGGCTTTTAGCTCATCGTTTGCCCTCCTGAGCGGAGCTTGGCTTCTGGCACGCGCCACGACACCTCCGGTCGAGCTGCCACTCCCTCCGGATCTCGTGAGCTTCAAAGTGTCGTGCGCCGGCAAGTACCGAGACCAGACCAGGGCCGGGCTGGGTTTCCAACCTGCCAGTTCCCAGGGTGATCCTCTGGCAAAGTCGACCTCGGGCAATCCGACGACTCCGGTAGGGACCTTGGCCGTACCGCTCGCCAAGAAGCTCACGGCTAGCCCGCCCCCTGGTCGGAGGTTCCAGCGTCCGCGGGACTCCTCGCTTCGCAAACACGCTTGAGCCAGTTGCAGATTCGTCGCGACTCCTCCTCCAGGAGAGCCACGTCAAGGGCGTCGAGGTCGAGAGTCCCCTGCCAGAACTCGATAAGCGGTTTGCCGTTCAGTTCGAGCACGACAGGGCTGGTGATCGGGTTCTCGCGGTCCCGCAACCAGTTGGCGATGTGCTCGAAAACGCGAATGTCTTCCCCTTTCTTTCCGATACAAAACAGCCCAGTTTGCACCAAGCCGTTCTGGCGAAGCATCGGCCCCACGCGGTTCACCGCCGCGAGGTACTTAGCTTGCTTATCGTCAAGCCCATCCGTGCACCGAATAGCGAACTTCGCTCGTTCAGAATCAAGGCTTCGCAACGTCGTCTCCTTCGTCCGGCCGCTGAGCGTCGCCGTTGTCGCTGGACCAATCCAGCAGCCTGGAGACGATGTATCCCTTGCCTGAGGTTTCGTCCGCGCCGATTTGAACGATACCTTGGTCGTTTGCGACCAGGTCGGAATAGCCTTTCTCGATATTCTCGTCTTCACTCTCGGACAGAATGGCGACTCGGCTGTAGAGAATGCTCTCTGAAGGCAGGTACTCCGTGAACCATAGGTTTTCCGATTGTCCGGTTTCGGGATCGAGCTTGTTGTTGGGCCGGACTTCGGTCGCGTTCCGGACGAATGCATCGAAGTCGCCCTGCGGCACGAGAGCCGCTCGTTTCGAAAAGAAGCTCCGCCAAGCTTGCGAGGTGTTCGAATCTCCAAAGACAGCCTTGGCGACTTCCGAAGCAAGCCTCTCGACTTCGGAGTCAGCCTGCGCCGGAATGCGACGGTCGAACAGGTATAAAGCGTCGTCCTGAGTGTTTGCGGCGGCGCCGCGGGCCCCTGCTTTTCCAGCGACCTTGCGCGCCGCTTCTCCTAAGCCGCTTGGGTCGCCGCTGAGCGACGACCAGCGGGCGTACCGCTCCAGGGCCAGGGGGCACGTCACCCAGCACAAGGTGTTCTTGAGCGAAGCGACCGGAAAGAAAAGAAGGCGAGCATCGGTAATCACGATCCTTCCGCGCCGCTCGGATTTCCCGAAAGCCCGGTCAGCCCAGTCGCTATCGGCCTCCGCTCGGTAGGCGCCTTGAATGCTGCTCCCTTGCAAGAAGGGGTAGCCGGTGGTGACCTCTCGCAAGATGGGGCGATCGATATCTCCGATGGCCTGGCCGGCGCCATTATGAACGCCCTCGATCGCGTGGAAAAACTGAATGGTGGATTTACTCACTGGAGGCCCCTTTCCATGGTGCTAGCAGACAAACGCCGTGCTCGGGCCGGTGGCCGCCTACGTTCTCCGAAATCGGTTCCGCAAAGTGCAACTTATCGACAAGCTCTTCGGCCAGCTCCGTGCGTCGCTCTTGCCCAAGACTCGAGTTCAACTCGAAGAAATAGACTGACCCCGCGGGTACGGCATGGAGTAGCGGTTTCGGCATTCGCTGTTCATAGTCCCACCCGGAGACGGGCAGCGGTTCGCCTACCGCGCCGGCGACCACCGCCGCGCCGTCGAGGCGCTGCTGCCGATCCGCTACCGGCTCCACCGCATCGGCG
>JADFQD010000101.1 GCA_022561975.1 Acidobacteriota bacterium | reverse complement strand
GGGAAACCTCGCCCTCGATCTCGTTCGCCACCGCGAGCACGCGCTGCCTCGCGTGGTCGAAGATCACCAGGTGATCGAACCGGCCGAGGACCGCTGTCGGCAGCCCGAAGGAGTCATTGGGCCGGCCAGGCAGCCGCTCCGCCAGTCGCACCAGATCGAAGCCGAAAAAGCCGACGTAGCCTCCGGTGAACGGCAGTTCCATCCGCGCCGACCGATCGCCCTCGATCTCCGAAAGCAGCCGTCCGAGCGCAACCAGTGGGTCGCCCTCGAGGGTCTCGACCTCGCTCCCCCGCTCGACCTCGACGCCCTCGGCGCCAAGCCGCACCAAGGCGCGCGGACCGGCACCCAGAAAGCTGTAGCGCGAGACCTGTTCGCCACCGGTCACGCTCTCGAACAGGAAGCGCACCGGCGACAGGGCGGCCAGCCGCTCGTAGACCGCCACCGGTGTCAGGGTATCGGCCACGAACTCACGCACGTGGAGCTTTGCACTTCGAGTGGTCATGCGGAAGGTCTCTGAGCCAGGGGAGCCAGGGGAGCGTACGGATCTATTGGAGCCAGGCCCAGCGCCTCACGGGCCAACTCGAGATCGAATTCCTGGTTGTTCATCCACTCAAACTGCGTCACGGCCTGATGGAGCAAGACTTCCTTGCCGTCGATGGCAACCCTCCCGCTCTCCCGGGTTGATCTCACCAAGGGCGTCTCGCCATCGTGCCGGTACGCGAGATCCACGACCACTGCCGAAGCCTCGAGCGCGTGGGGATCAAACGGCAAGTCCGCCTCACCCGCGGCCAGTGGAGCGGCCCCCAGGGGAGTCGCCCCCAAAGGAGTCGCGTTGACCAGAACGTCGTAGCGCGCGGGTTCGAAATCTTTCAGTAGCGTGAAGTTCACACCCAGTTCGATCGCGACTCGGCGCCCGCGCTGCCGACTGCGGTTCACCAGGGTCACCTCTGCGCCCCTCGCGGACAGGCCTGCGAGCGCGGCGCGCCCTGCGCCGCCGGCCCCCACCACGGCGGCACGCATTCCATTCAGGTTCAGACCGCGCGCCAGTAGCGGCGCGACGACACCATCCGGATCGGTGCATTCCGCCTCCCATACCCGTCCCCGTTTCGCAAGCGAGTTGGCGGCGCCAATGTGCTCGGCGCGCGGGCTTACGGCCCCGGCGACGGCCAGCGCGATCTCCTTGAACGGCGCCGTCACGCTCAAGCCGCACAATTCGAACCCCAGCCCGTCGAGTCTTTCGCTCTCGACCACATCGAGCCAGAAATCACCGAACGCGGGTACGTGAAACGGAACGTAGAGCCACTCCAGGCCGTGTTTTCGAAACATCAGATTATGAAGTCGCGGCGAGAGGCTGTGAAGGACCGGCCTTCCGACAACGCCAAACAACTTCGACACCGGCCGCAGTTCGGGCAATCCATAGTCGTCGCGCAACGTCGACAGGGTCAACTGGCCCGGAGCCGCCGGCTCGGTCTGAGCCTGGGCAAAGATGATCGGCGCCCCCAAGTGTGGAGCGAGCAACCGGCTCCAGGTGCCGGCCTCTCCGCTCGAGAACGCGATGACATCGTCTCGGCCGAGTGAATGGAGCAGTGCCAACGGCTCGATGGCATCGCTCGGGCTCTCCGCCGCCGGTATCAGCTTGTACCAGCGCGCGGGCGTTGTGGCCATGGCTTCGAAGCGCCGGCGCAACTCGGCAAGCGGCGCGGCAGGGCCGTGCCAGGAGACGATCCGCTGGTGCGCTGGTATTCGCTCGAGAAGCGTGGGGTCGAGATCACGTGCCGCTTCGAGGTCGACAAAGTCATGAGCCGCCGCCGCCGCTTCGAGGCGCGTTCTGCGCTCCGCCGGAGCGTCCGGTCCGCTGCCGCCTTCGGCACAACTGCGCAGCGTATAGATCGAGGTCCGATTGGACAACGCGGCCGAGTTGCCGGGCTGCGGGTCTCCGAGTAGATCGGCTCGCCATTCGAGTGCCCAAGCGAGGTCGAGATCAGGAATCGCGCCGGCGCCCAAAGCCGGAATACTGGTCAGGCTCGCCACCAAAGATGCTGTTTGAGCCGACACTACGCCTCCGCTACAAAACTCGTCGAGTCCGAATCGCGAGCTCACCGTTCATGACGCCAACAACGAAAGCATACTTGAGTGGGCGCTCGACCACCTTCTTCGAGCATGCCAACCCGATCCGGGATCGCATTTCAGTGTCCTTCAGTTAACCTCTGAGTCTTCTGCCGCGGGCCCCTGCGGGCCGCCGCGAGCCGCCGTGAGATGATCGCGTCCTTGATACGATCCCCGCCGATTCGGAGATCAGTCCGCCGACTCGGAGATCACAGGAATGAGCAGCGAGCAGCGCGAGAGTCTGGACATCGATGTTGTTTTTGTCGGCGGCGGACCCGCCGGGCTTGCGGGGGCTTACCAGCTCGCCAAATTGGTCGAACGGCATAACGCGACCTCCGACCAAAGGATGGAGGTCTCGATAGCCGTACTCGAGAAGGGCAAGGAGATCGGCAGCCACTCGATCTCGGGCGCCGTAGTCGATCCGGCGGCGTTTCGAGAGCTTTACGACGACTGGCGCGGCGCGCCCTTCGAGGCGCCGGTCGGGTCGGAGAAGCTCCTGTGGATGACATCGAAACGGGCCCTCTCGATGCCGATCCCTCCGCCGCTCGAGAACCAGGGCAAGTACGTCGCCTCGCTCGGCAAGCTGGTCAAGTGGATGGCCGGCAAATGCGAAGACGCGGGTGTCGATATCTTCTGCGAGTTCCCGGCCGCCGAGGTGTTGACCGACGAGCCCTCGGGGCGGGTCATCGGCGTGCGCACCGGCGATCGCGGCATCGGCCATGACGGCGTGCGCAAGGCCAACTACGAGCCCGGTGTCGACATCATGACCCGGGCACTCGTGCTCGCCGAAGGCCCCCGTGGCACGCTCGCAAGGCGCCTCGAGAGGCGCCACGACCTGGCAGCCGGCAAGAATCCCCAGGTCTACGCCATCGGCATCAAGGAGGTCTGGGAGCTGCCCGAAGGGCGTATCCAGCCGGGGGACGTGACCCACACCATGGGCTGGCCGCTCGACCTGCAAACCTACGGCGGCGGCTTCCTCTACGGCATGAAGGACGATCTGCTGATCGTGGGACTCGTAGTCGGTCTGGACTACCGCAACCCCCGGCTGGACCCGCATCAGGAGTTCCAGCGCTTCAAGACCCATCCAGCGATGCGCAAGCTCCTCGAAGGCGGGCGGATGGCCTACTACGGGGCCAAAGCGATTCCGGAAGGCGGCTGGTTTTCGATGCCGCGTCCCTGGGGCGACGGCTACCTGATCACCGGTGACTCGATCGGGATGCTCAATTCGATGCGTCTCAAAGGCATCCATCTGGCCATGAAATCAGGGATGCTCGCGGCCGAGACCGTCTTCGAGGGCCTGCTCGAGGACAATCTGGGCGTCGACAACCTGGCCCGTTTCGAAGCCAAGATCGGCAGCAGCTGGATCAAGCAAGAACTCTGGGAAGTGCGCAACTTCCATCAGGCCTTCGGCTACGGCGTGCTGGCGGGCATGTTTCAGGCCGGTGTCGGCATGCTCACCAACGGCGCCGGATTCGGGCTCTTCAATCGGCTCGCGGCCCATCCCGGCCACGAGCGCATGCAATCGCTCGCGGACACCGAAACTCTCGAAAAGCCGACCGCCGTCGACTTCGACGGCGTGTTGACCTTCGACAAGCTCGCGGACGTCTACAACTCCGGCACCGCCCACGAAGAGGACCAGCCCACCCACCTCCACGTTGTGGACACCGACATCTGCATCCACCAATGCGCTCGCGAGTTCGGCAATCCTTGCGAGCGATTCTGTCCGGCGCAGGTCTACGAAATGGTGGCCGACTCCGCATCACCCACCGGCCGGCGCCTGCAGATCAATTTCTCGAACTGCGTGCACTGCAAGGCTTGCGACATCATGGATCCCTACCAGATCATCGATTGGGTAACGCCGGAGGGCGGCGGCGGCCCCAACTACGGCAGAATGTGATGCGCTCCCTCAGGTTTCTCGTGCCGCTCATGACACTCATGCCGCTGTTCGCCTTCGGCTGCGCGCCGCAACCGTTCCAGGAACCTGACCGACCGCCGCTCGATTTCGATCTGCTCTTCGGCGACAACGCGGCGGGCCAAAGACCCACCGACCTCCAGTGGTCGCCGGACGGCAATCGACTCGGTTTCTTGTACGACGATGGTGACGGCGAAGGGCTCTGGATCTGGGATGCCGAGAGCGGCCAAGCCACTCTTCAGGTCCGCCAGGAGGACGGCGACCTCGGCGATCTGGACGCGTTTCACTGGTCGCCGGACGGCCAGAGCATCTTACTCGAATCCGGCGGCGACCTGGCGCTCCTTCGCTTGGGCGCCGAAGGTGTGCGCAAGCTCACGGACACAGAGGCGGCGGAAGAAAACCCGAAGTTCTCCCCCCAGGGCGATCGAGTCGCATTCGTTCGCGACAACGACCTCTGGATCTACGACCTGGAGAGCGCCGACGAGATCCGGCTGACCCGAGATGGTCGCGAGGGTCTGACGCTCAACGGCAAAACCGACTGGGTGTATTGGGAGGAGATTTGGGGCCGACAACAGGTCGGGCACTGGTGGAGTCCGGACGGTTCGCGGATCGCCTACTACCGGTTCGACGAGGCTCCGGTCCGTGAGTACCCCCTACTTGACTTCACCCAGCAGTACCCCGAGGTCTCGCCGCAGCGTTACCCCAAAGCCGGCGAGACCAATCCGGGCGTCCAGGTGGGGGTGATCGAACTCGGCACCGGAGTCACGCGATGGCTGATCTCCAACTCGAAAGACGACAGCTACCTGGGACGCGTCGATTGGCTCCCGGACGGCAGCGGCGTCGCCGTTCAACGACTCAACCGGGACCAGAACCACCTCGAGGTCCTGAGCTGCTCCATCCTCGACAGTCAGGGCAAGTCCGCCAAGCCCGCCGGGCGCGCCGGTCTCGCCGGTCTCGAAGACTCCTGCCGTGTGCTGCTCGAAGAGACATCAGAGACCTGGGTCAATCTCACCAAGGACCTGCGTTTTCTTCCCGACGGCCGTTTCCTGTGGACAACCGAAAAGAGCGGTTGGAGAGAGCTTTGGCTCCACAACTCCGACGGCACACCGAACCGCCGGCTCACTCCGGACGGCTGGACAACGGAGAAGGTCAACGAAGTGGTGCCGGGTTCGGACTCGGTGGTCTGGACCGGCTACGAGACCTCGGAGCTCGGAGCGCTCCACCGAACGGTGTTTTCACAATCGCTCTCCGGAGGCGCTCCGGAGGCCCTATCGTCCCCCGGTACCACCGCCAGCGCGACCGTCGCGCGAGCCTCCGGCCGGACCGCGATCGTCGAAAGCCGCTCCGACATACCCCACGCCGCGTTCGTCGTGGAACTGTCCGGGCAGCGCCTCGGCGATCTGCCGGTGCGAGCGCCCACGGGCTACGACCCGGCGGAGTTGCCACACTGGCAATTTCTGACCATTCCCGGGCCCGATGGCCAGCCGTTACCCGCCGCGCTCCTCGAACCGCTCGGCGTCAGATCAGGCGGCAAACATCCGGTGATCCAATACCACTACGGCGGCCCGGCCTCCCAGGTCGTACGCGACAGCTGGGGCACGCGCGGACGTAACTTCTGGCACAAGCTCATGGCCCAGCGCGGCTACGGCGTCCTCATGGTCGATAACGACGGCTCCAACTACTTCGGCAAGACCGGTGCCGACCGCCTTCACCGGCGCTTCGGCGAAGTCAATCTCGCGGCGCAAGAGGCGGGAATCGAGTTCCTTCGAGGCTCGAGCTGGGCGGATCCCGAGCGCATCGGTCTCTGGGGGTGGTCCGGAGGTGGTTCGAACACGCTCTACTCCATTCTCAACAGCCCGGGCACCTGGCGGGCCGCGGTCGCCGGCGCTCCGGTGACCGACTGGCGCCTCTACGACTCGATCTGGACAGAGCGTTATCTCGACCATCCGCAAGACAACGCCGAGGGCTACACGCAGTCTTCGGCAGTCACCCACGCGGCCAAGCTCGAAGACGCTCTTCTCCTGGTTCACGGCACCGCCGACGACAACGTCCATGCCCAGAACACGTTCGTGATGACAGCAGAGCTGATCGCCGCCGCAAGGCCCTTCGATCTGGCGATCCACCCCCGCCAGAAACACGCCTTCAAGGGCCAAGACAAGCGCCACTTCTACGAGCGCATGACGCGGTTCTTCGACCGCGAGCTTGCGGACTGACCTCGGGGACACCATTCCTTGGTGTCCCCTCCCGACTCGGAGCACCCACGGGTGCACCCGATGCCGAGCGGCTAGCCGGTGAAGCGCGACATGATGATCGCGCCGTTGGTGCCGCCGAACCCGAATGAGTTGGTCAGGGCGATATCGACTTTGGCCTCGCGCGGCGTGTGGGGCACGAAGTCGAGGTCGCAGTCCTCGCTCGGATTGTCCAGATTGAGTGTCGCCGGGATCACTTGATCGCGCAGAACCAGAGCCAGAATGCCCGACTCGAGACCGCCGGCGGCGCCAAGCAAGTGCCCGGTGGCGGATTTGGTCGAGGACACGGCGATTCTGTAGGCGCCGTCACCGAACACGGATTTGATTGCGGCCACTTCACTCAGGTCGCCAAGTGGTGTCGAGGTGCCATGCGCGTTGATGTAGTCGACGTGCTCGCGGTCGATGCCCGCGTCCGCCAGCGCCCGGCGCATGACCTTGATGGCGCCGATACCTTCCGGGTGCGGAGCCGACACGTGGTAGGCGTCGCCGCTCATGCCGTAGCCCGAGATTTCCGCGTAGATCGCAGCCCCGCGGGTCCGCGCGGCCTGCAACTCTTCGAGAATCAAGACCCCCGCCCCTTCGCCGATTACGAATCCGTCGCGATCCCGATCCCACGGCCTCGAGGCCTTCTCCGGCGCGTCATTGCGGGTCGATAGGGCTCTCATCGAGCAAAAACCCGCAATACTCAGCTGCGTGATCGGCGCTTCGCTACCGCCGGCGAACATGGCGTCGGCATAGCCGTGCTGGATCAAGCGAAACGCGTCGCCGATGGCGTGGAGTCCGGTCGTGCACGCGGTCGCCGGAGCGCTGTTCGGGCCGGTTACGCCATAGCGAATCGACACCTGTCCGGCCGCCATGTTGATCGCGAGCCCGGGAATCAAGAAAGGCGTGATCCGCCGCGGGCCGGTCTCCAAGAGGATTTTCATGTTCTTCTCGATGGTCAAAAGCCCCCCGATACCCGAGCCGATGATCACACCGATGCGCTCCCTGCCGATGGCGTCGAACGGCAGCTCGGAGTCCCTAACCGCCTCCTCGGCGGCAATCAGCGCGTACTGCATGAACGGATCGGTTCGACGAACAATCTTCGCATCCAGACGCTCCGTGACATCCAGATCCGGAATCTCGCCGACGATCTTGCTGGAGTACTCCGAGGTATCGAACCGGGTGTTGGGTCCGATGCCGCTCTTGCCTGCCAAGAGCGCAGACCAGGTCCGCTCGGTGCCCACGCCCAAAGGGGACACGAGGCCGATTCCCGTTACCACGACGCGACGGCGTTCCATTCGATCACCTAGCCTGGACTATTCACCAGCAGGCTGACGCCGGCGGCCCGCGTCAGCATCGACTCACCTATTCAGAGCTTGCGTTCGCGGTGACGTAATCGATGGCTTCTTGAACACGGCCGATCTTCTCGGCGTCCTCGTCCGGAATCTCGATCTTGAACTCTTCCTCGAGCGCCATCACCAACTCGACCACGTCGAGCGAGTCTCCGCCGAGATCGTCGGTAAAGCTAGCTTCCGGCGTAACCTGATTCGCGTCAACTTGGAGCTGCTCCACGATAATGCTTTTTACTTTTTCTGCAACACCCATGTGTCCTTCTCCTTGTCGATTTTGATAGTGGGCCGTCTCTCCCGAGAGGAACTCACGGGCCGGTGCCGGCAGACACTATTACGGATCCAACCCTAATGCTACCAGCCTTGGCGCGAAAGGGCGCTAAATATAGAGACCTCCGGAGATATTGAGAACATGGCCGGTAACGTAGCTCGCCTCTTCGCTGGCCAGGAAAACCGCACCGGCCGCAACATCTTCGACGTTGCCCAATCGGTGTAGGGGAATCGACTTTTCCAGCTCTTTTCTTGCCGCTTCGGGAAGGTCCTCCGTCATCGCGGTTCGGATGTAACCGGGTGCGACGACGTTGACGGTAATGTTGCGGCTCGCAAGTTCTCGGGCCAGAGCCTTCGACAAACCGATCAGACCGGCCTTCGCCGCGGAATAGTTGGCCTGGCCGGCGTTGCCCATCAAGCCGACCACGGAAGACACGTTGATGATTCGGCCCCAGCGGCGCCGCATCATGCCTCGAGCCAACGCCCGGGTAACCGCAAAAGCTCCCGTGAGATTGATCTCGAGAACACGCTCCCATTGCTCGAGATTCATGCGCACAAACAGACTGTCGGCGGTGATCCCCGCGTTGTTGACCAGGATGTCGATCTCGGTGAACCCTTCGGGTAGCTCAGCGAGCCGATCGCCCACGGCCTCCGGGCGAGCCAGGTCCAGTGGGTGTGCGACTGCCTCCCCGTTGGTGGATCGCAACTCCTCGGCCAGTGCCTCGAGCTTGTCCTCGCTTCGCGCCACGAGCACCAGGCGCGCGCCGTGCGCCGACAACCGCCGCGCGATCGCTTCTCCTATTCCCTGAGACGCGCCGGTTACCAGCGCCGTCCTGCCGTCCAACCTGAAGTCACTCATGAGTCTCCTCTTCCGGCGAAAGTCTCGAGTCCGGCGGGCTCCGAGAGCCTCACAACTTTGGCGCCCGGCACGATTCTCCGGATCAGTCCGGACAGAACCGAGCCGGGACCGATTTCGGCAAAGGTGTCGACCCCGAACTCGTCACTCATTCGCTGCACCGACTCCACCCAGCGAACCGGGCCGTCCACCTGGCGGCCGAGCGCCTCTCGACACGCCGCCCCTTCGGTTACCGGAGCCGCACCGACGTTGGTCACCACCGGTACGCTCGGAGCGCCGAAGTCGGTGTTGGCCAGCAAGGGTTCGAGCCCCGCTCGCGCCGGCGCCATCAGTGGCGAGTGAAACGGAGCTGAGACCGGCAGCAACACCGCCCGTCTGGCTCCACGCTCCTGGGCGATTTCCACCGCCCTCTCGACCGCCTCCCTCTCGCCGGCAATCACGGTCTGCATCGGAGCGTTGTAGTTGGCGGCGGTACAAACTCCGCTCGACGACGCCTCGCGGGCCAGATCCTCGACCGTACCGGCGTCCAATCCTACAATCGCCGCCATGGCTCCCTCGCCTTCGGGTACGGCCTCCTGCATTAGGCGTCCGCGCTCGCGCACCAGGCGGACGGCGTCGGAGAACTCGAGCACCCCGGCAGCGACCAGGGCCGTGTACTCGCCCAGGCTGTGCCCGGCGACGACCACCGGTGGCGGTAAGCGATCCCTTACGGCTCTCAGGATCGCTACGGAAGTCGTCAGAATCGCCGGCTGAGTGTTCTCGGTACGCTGCAGGTCCTCGACCGGTCCCTCCCAGCACAGGGTACTCAGCTCAGCGTCGAGTACACGGTCGGCTTCGTCGAAAACCGAGCGCGCGGCCGGGGATTCGTCGGCCCAGCTCCGGCCCATGCCGACCTGCTGAGATCCTTGCCCCGGAAACACGAAACCTACTCTGTCCACTGCCTCTCCCTACCTGCCGGCTCACCAGCGAATCAAGCTGGCACCCCAGGTCAGCCCCGAGCCGAAAGCCGAAAGCAGGACCAGATGGCCCGATTCGAGCTCTCCGGAACGATTGAGTTCATCGAGCGCGATCGGAATCGACGCGGAGGAGGTGTTGCCGTAGCGCTCGACATTGACGTAGGTCCGGCCCTCGGGAATCGCCAGACGTTGGCCGACGGCATCGATGATTCTGCGATTGGCCTGATGAGGAATGAACCAGTCGACATCGGAGGGCGAGACCCCGTAGTCGGCCAGAACTTCGTGGCTGACTTCCGCCAGCGAACGTACCGCAACCCGGAAGGTCTCGTTGCCACGCATACGGATGTAGCCAAGGTCCGACCCCGAGTCGAGCGACTCGAGCGATTTGATCGGGTGCCGGCTGCCGCCCACGGGCCGGTCGATCAGATGCCCGAGAGAGCCATCGCTATGCATCGCGACGCTCAGAAGCCCCGGTTCTCCCTCCTCGGCCCGCACCACCACGGCTCCGGCCCCATCGCCAAAGAGGACGCTGGTCGAGCGCTCGCTGTAATCGACAACTTTGGACAGAACTTCGGCGCCGACCAACACGGCGGTTTCGATCGCGCCCGCGTCGATCATGCTCTTGGCGACCGCCAGACTGTAGATAAAACCCGTGCAAGCCGCCGAAAGATCGAACGCGGCGGCGCCTTTGGCGCCGATCGCGTCCTGGACCTGGGTCGACGTCGCCGGAAAGCTCGTGTCCGGGGTGACCGTCGCCACGATCACGAGATCGACATCTTTCCCCTCAATGCCTGCCAGCTCGAGAGCCTCGCGGGCTGAGGGGATCGCGAAGTCCGAGAGCGCTTCCTCGTCCGAGGCAATCCGGCGTTCCTTGATTCCGGTGCGTCCGGTGATCCACTCGTCCGAGGTATCGACCATGCGCTCGAAATCGGCATTGGTCAAGACCTTCTCGGGCAGCGCTCTGCCGGTACCGACGATACGCGCTCGCTTCATGCAGGCATCTCTTCGATCTGGGGCCGAGACTGGGATCCGGGCCCGGGCTCGCCCAAAACGGTTCGCTCTCGCGCATGAAGTTCTTGCATCTTCTCCTCCATCTTCGAGTGCACACCCTCTCGAGCAAAGGCCGCGGCCTGTCGAATCGCGTTGGTGACGGCACGAGCCTCGGACTTACCGTGGCCGATGAAGCATCCGCCCTTGAGGCCCAGAAGCGGCACCGCGCCGGTTTCCTCATAGTCCGTGCGCCGGCGCAGATTGTCGAGAGCGGGGCGCCCGAGCAGATACGCCAGCTTCGAGCGCAAGTCCCTCGAAAGCTCTTCCCGGAGCATCCGTGCAAACAGGCTTGCCACCGCCTCTGCCCCCTTGAGCAACACGTTGCCGACAAAGCCGTCACACACGACAACATCGACGGAGCCCGAAAACACATCATCACCCTCGACATTTCCGACGAAGTTGAGGCCCGTCGTCTCGAGCACCGTGAACACCTGTTTGGTGGTCTCGGTTCCCTTGATCGCCTCCCCGCCTATCGACAGCAATCCGACTCTCGGCCGGGGAGTTCCGAGCACGTCCTGAGCATAGAAATGTCCCATCACCGCAAACTCGCGCAGCTGCGCCGGCTTGGCGTCGATGTTCGCTCCGACGTCGAGCACCACGGTCCGGCCGTGCTGATTCGGAAGCACCGCGGCCAGGGCCGGTCGGTCGACACCACCGATCGTGCCCATGACCAGCTTGGCGGCGGTCAGCGCAGCGCCCGTATTGCCGAACGAAACCATGGCTCCGGCCTTGCCCTCCCGCACCAAGTTGCAGGCCACCCGAATCGACGAATCCCGCTTCTTGCGGATCGGCGTCGTCGCGGCCTCGCCCATGCCGACCACTTCCGAGGCGTCGACGATCTCGATACCCTCGTGGTCGGCGCCAGGGAGCGTCGAGAGGGTCGCGCGCCGGCCCACCAGGGCAATCCGAAGATCGCTCTGGTCGCTCAGTCCGAGGGCTGCAGCCGCGCCGGTCACAACGGCCTCGGGAGCGTGATCGCCGCCCATGGCGTCCACGGCAATCAGCACGGCCGTCCCTCGCGGGAGGGCGCTCGGCGCTCTTCACTCATTATCCAGCCCGGGATCTAGGATCTAGAGCGACTCTTCGACCTCGACAACCTGCCGGCCACGGTACTGACCACAGTGCGGGCACGCGCGATGAGGGAGCTTGATCTCGCCGCAGTTGTCGCATTTCGACGCCGGCGGCGCACTCAGAGCGTCATGTGACCGGCGTCGGTCGCGCCGGGCTTTGGAGGTTCTACGTTTGGGATTGGCCATCGGGTTTCCTCGTTCCTAATTTTCGAGTCGATCGCGAAGAGCGGTGAGTGCGTCCCAGCGGGGATCCCCCACATCTTCGCAGTCGCAGGATTCGACATTGCGGTCGATGCCGCACTGCGGGCACAGACCCGTACAATCCTGCCGACACAATTGTCTCATGGGCACGTTGAGTTGAATCTGTTCGGTCAATATCGGATTGGTATCCAGAATCTCGCCTTTGAGGTAGAGCACGCCCAAATCCGCTTCTTCGAGTTCCAACTCGCCGACGACGGGCTCTTTGCTCTTGGGTTGAATGAGTAGTTCAATTTCGGCTTCGACTTCGACCGGCGACGGCCCCAAGCAGCGGGGACACTCTAGAATCTGCGCGTATCCCAGCCGCGCGCTCAGCAGGAATCCAAAACTCGTGCGGACGATCTCCCCGCCCCAACCAATGTCTCCCAACGCCAGAAGCTGCCTCCTCTGCAAGGACTCGACCGCAATCGATCGGGTCTCTTGCCAGCGGAACGGCTCGTCACCAATTTGATCGAGTCGAATCTCCATCGCCAGCCCTCCGCGCCGACCGCCGGAAGGCTACGGAAAGAACGTGGCAGTGTCAACGAGCGGGTTGCCACCAGCTTCGTGCCCAAGCGCCCGGCGATCATGGAGAGCCTCCTGTCCTGGCGCCACAGAGAAGATGCGCAAACTGGAGCGGCAGCAGCACCGCCAGCGGAAGGAAATCTTCCAGGTCGAGGACGAGATCCTGGACAAGCACGATCAGCTCGAGCAGCGGCTGGCACAGAAGGCGGAGACCGAGCGCCTGTTCACGATCCGCCGGCGAGTCGCGTAACCGAGACGAACCTTCAACCGGACGCACCGGATGCTTTCATCTAGCCAACACAAAACCTTGCATTCAGACGCCGACCAAGGTTGCTCTTGGCCAGACTTCGAGTCCCCGGTCCAGGAACTCGAGCGGTTGACGCTCGCCGCCATGAGCTGTTTCGATTTGGCGATCTCTTGGCCGGCATGTCCCTGGAGCATTTCGAGACGTCGGGTGGAGTCGTTGGTACACTTTCCGGGTGAACCCCGCGGACAACCCGACTCTCGGCTCGGTCGCCGGCATATTGACGGAGCAACCAGTCCATGGCCCTGAAGAAGTCCGAGCTCTATAGCTCCCTCTGGCAAAGCTGCGACGAGCTGCGCGGCGGGATGGACGCCAGCCAGTACAAGGATTACGTCCTGGTGCTGCTCTTCATCAAGTACGTGAGCGACAAGTACGCGGGTCGGCCCTACGCGGAGGTCACGATCCCGCCGGGAGCGAGTTTCAAGGACATGGTCGCACTCAAGGGGACGAGCGACATCGGCGATCAGATCAACAAGAAGATCATCGCTCCTCTGATTGAAGCCAACAAGCTGTCTGATTTTCCGGACTTCAACGACGCAACGAAGCTCGGCACCGGCAAGGAGAAAGTAGACCGGCTCACCAACCTCATCGCCATCTTCGAAAACCCGGCGCTCGACTTCTCGAAAAATCGAGCCGGGGGCGACGACATCATGGGCGACGCCTACGAGTACCTGATGCGGCACTTCGCCACCGAGAGTGGCAAGAGCAAGGGCCAGTTCTACACCCCCGCCGAGGTCAGCCGCATCATGGCGCAGGTGGTTGGAATCGGTGACGCCAAGACCAGCGCCGCCACCACCGTCTACGACCCCACCTGCGGCTCCGGGTCGCTGCTCTTGAAGGTCGGCGACGAGGCCAGCACTGCGGTCACGCTCTACGGGCAGGAGAAAGACGCCGCCA
>JADFQD010000201.1 GCA_022561975.1 Acidobacteriota bacterium | reverse complement strand
GCTACCTTCGTTCTCGAGCAGCTCGAAAGTCAGCTCTTGACCGTCGACCACTCTCTCGTAGGCGAAAGCTGCGGCCTCTCCACGTGGCGAGAAGATGACTATTGGCGTGCCCAGAGCGTCGGTGTTGAGTACCGGGCTCTTTTCGAGCAGGCCGAACGGGACCGCGGCGTAACTATCATTCCGGGTGATCCCGTAGACCAGCATCTTGCCGGGCGGTACTGTCAAGTTGAGGCGCTGGCTGGCAGACTGCGCCGATGAACACGACTACACCGAGCTACCGCGGATACCGGTTTCCCGTCCGAGATCATCCTGACAGGAGGGAGGACATCGGACGAGGAGCCGCGCCAGGTCGCGGCTGGTACGCCCCTAGTCAGGCTGCGGCACGATCCGGATGTAGGGCAGCGGCTGCTGCCAGCCGTCCGGGTACTTCTCTCTGGCATCCTCGTCCGACACGGCCGGCAAGATGATGACGTCGTCGCCGTCTTCCCAGTTCGCCGGCGTAGCGACCTGCTTGCTCGCGGTCAGCTGACACGAATCGAGCAGGCGGAGGATCTCGGCGAAGTTGCGACCGGTGCTCATCGGATAGGTGAGAGTTGCCTTGATCTTCTTGTCGGGACCGATCACGAACACGGAGCGGGCGGTCGCGTTGTCCATCGGTGTGCGCCCCTCCGAGGTGTCTCCGGCATCGGCCGGCAGCCCTGAGCACTCGCTTCCGCTTCTTGCAAGTGACCCGCGTACATCAGCTCCCTGCTCAGTCTGTTGTGGGCCCCAACGCTCAGCGGGTCGAGCTCTACCACTCGCCGGGCGAAGGCGATCGCCTGATCGGACCGGCCGAGGGCCGAGGACAAGTCCGCCGCGGCCATGAGAACGGTGGCGTTGCCGGGAGCCAGAGCTCGTGCCTTGCCAAGCGCCACTTCGGCCCCGGCCCAATCCCGGTCGTACACTCTGATCGCTGCCAGCACGGCCCAACCCTCGGCCAGATTCTCGTCCAGCTCGACCGCTCGGGTTGCCGCCTCTCGGGCCAGTCGAAACCCCTCATCGAACGGCAGGTACGCCTGACCGGCCTGAAAGCTCCGGGCTCGCGCCAGACGGGCCCAGGCCAGGGCGTAGCCCGGATCGAGCGCCAGCGCCTTCTCGAAGTACTCCACCGCCCTCTCCATGCCGTCCTTGGACGCGAGCTTAAAGAATTGCTGCTGCCCTTGAAGGAACAGGTTGTAGGCCCCGGCGTTCCGGCTCCGCGTTGGGGAATCGCTGGCCCGGGCACCGAGCAGGGTGACCTGGAGCGCCTCGGCCACCGACGCCGCGATATCGTCCTGCACCGCAAAGATGTCCTCGAGCGTCCGGTCGTAGCTCTGCGACCAGAGGTGGAATCCATCGGCGACGTTGACCAGCTGGGCGGTGATGCGTACCCGGTCGCCCGCTTTCCTGACACTCCCCTCGAGAATCGAGGCCACGCCCAGTTTCTCGCCGATGATCCGCAAGTCCTCGGTCCTGTCCTTGAACTGGAAAGAGGAAGTGCGGCCCGCCACCTTGAGATTGCGGATCTGAGCCAGGACGTTCAAGAGCTCCTCCGAGAGGCCGTCAGAGAAGTACTCGTTCGCCGCGTCCTCGCTCATGTTGACGAAGGGCAGCACCGCGATGGAGGCATAGGCTGGCGCCGGCGCCGCCGGTAGCTGAATGGCCGGCTCGTCCGGTGAGTCGGCTCCCTTGCCGAGCCAGAGACCCGCCGCGAGAGCCAAGACCAGGCCTGCCGTGGCAAGCCCGACCCACAACCTCCAGCGAGAGCGAGCTGGAGGCACCGCCTCGACACCCACCGACATTTTCACCGAGGTCGTGTCGCGTTGCAGCCGATTGAGGTCGGCCTTGAGATCGGAGGCGTGCTGGTAGCGCGCCGCCCGATCCTTCTCGAGCGCCTTGTTGAGGATGTGCTCCAGCTCGGCTGGCAGCTCAGGGTTGAGACGTACCGGGGCGGTCGGGGCCTTATGCAGGATCTGATCGAAGATCGCCCCCGAGGTGTTGCCTGCAAATGGTTGCTTCCCGGTGGCCATCTCGTAGAGCACCACGCCGAGTGAGAACAGATCCGTGCGCTCGTCAAGCTCCTCGCCTAGCACCTGCTCCGGCGACATGTAGGCGATGGTCCCCAGCGCCGTCCCCGGCGTCGTCAACTGATCCGGGGCCAGCTCGGTATCGGCGGCCTCCGCCTCTGTCCTCGAGACCTGCCGAGCTCGGTCCTCGGTGATCTTCGCCAAACCGAAGTCCAGCACCTTGGCATCCCCCCGCCGGGTGACAAAGAGGTTCGCTGGCTTGATGTCCCGGTGGATGATCCTCGCCCCGTGCGCCGCCTCCAGTGCGTCCGCAACCTGGGCGCCGATCTGGACGATCTGCTCGGCCGGCATCGGCTGACCGCTGATCCCGTATTTCAGGGTCTGACCGTCCATCAGCTCCATGACGATGAAGTAGCGGCCCTCTTCCTCGCCCAACTCGTGGATGGTGCAGATGTGCGGATGGTTCAGAGCCGAGGCCGCCGTGCCTCGCGCTGAAACCGAGCCAGGGCTTCTGGGTCCTCTGCCAGCGTGTCCGGAAGGAACTTGAGCGCCACTTGCCGACCCAGGGTCAGATCCTCGGCCCGGTAGACGACTCCCATGCCACCACCCCCGAGCTTCTCGAGGATCTTGTAGTGGGAGATGGTCCTGCCGATCATGGCCACGCGATCTTTCGACCCAGATTGCGGGAGTTGTCGAGCATAGCGCACGGGTCCGACGGGCGCACTTGGCCCTCCCGAGTCGGTGTCAGGGGGAGCTCGATCTACGCCGAAGCACTACCAACTACGACCCGAACTGTTTGCTCATTGTTTGC
>JADFQD010000100.1 GCA_022561975.1 Acidobacteriota bacterium | reverse complement strand
AGCTCGAAGGCCGCTAACTCGCCCCTTCTTCTTCGAACAGTGATCGCCCGGTCATGGCGTCCGGCTTCTCGATGCTCATCAGCTCGAGCAGGGTAGGGAAGATGTCGGCCAGCCGGCCGCCGGTGCGCAGCAGCCCCGAGGGGCGATCGGGGTTTCCAGAGTCCTTGCTCCTGCTAGCGGCGTCGACGACGATGCATTCGACGTCGTAGGTCGTGTGCGCGGTATGCGGGGCGTCGTTCTGAGGGTCCCACATCTGCTCTGAGTTGCCGTGATCCGCGGTGACGATGAGCTTGCCACTGCGCTCGAGAGTGGCATCGACGACTCTGCCCACGCAGGTATCCACGGCTTCGGCGGCTCGAATCGCCGCCTTCAGGTTGCCGGTGTGCCCGACCATGTCGGTGTTGGCGAAATTCACCAGCACGAAATCCTCGCAGTCCTCGGCCCGGATCCTCTCCAGCAGGCGCTCGCAGAGCTCGAACGCGCTCATCTCGGGGGCGAGGTCGTAGGTCGCGACCCGCGGTGACTGCACCGCGCAGCGGGACTCTCCCGGGAACGGCTGCTCGCGGTAGTCGTTGAAGAAAAAGGTGACGTGCGGGCTTTTTTCGGTTTCGGCGCACCGGAATTGGGTCATCCCCAAGGCCGCCAGGTGGGCGCCACCGATCGCCTCCAATTTCGGGGGCTTTGGGAAAGCCACCTCGACCAAGTCGGCGAGGTCTTCGGAATAGGAAGTCATCGTCAGGTAGTGAAGGTCGAGCTTCTCGCCTCGGTCAAAGCCACGCTTTCCCGTATCCGGCGAAGGCGGAACCCGATTCTCGAACTCGTCGAGCACGAACGCCCGGGTGATCTGCCGGGGCCGGTCACCACGGTAATTGTAGAAAATGACCGTGTCGCCACTGCCGATTCGAGACGCTTGCGGATCTTTTCCTACGGTTCGCGGCGTGACGAATTCGTCGCCGTGCTGGCTCGAACCGATGGGATGGTCGTAGTAGTCCTGGACGGCTTCGGCGGCGCTGGCAAAGCCGGGCTTCGCCGGACCCCGGCCGGTCAGACAATTGTACGCGGAGGCCACACGCTCCCAGCGATTGTCGCGATCCATGCCCCAGTAGCGGCCGCAGATCGAGACGATGCGTCCCACGCCTAGTTCGCGGCACCTGATCGAGATCTGCCGGACGTAGTCCAGGCCGGTATACGGACCGGTATCTCGACCATCGGTGAAGAGATGGATTCGGACTCGTGTCAGCTGCCGCGATCCGGCCAGTTCGAGCAGCGCATACAGGTGCGAGAGCTGCGCGTGCACGCCGGCATCGGATGCCAGGCCCATGAGATGAAGGGCCGAGTCGGTATCTCGGGCGCGATCGACGGCTCGAGTCAGAACCTCGTTTTCGAAGAAGGACCCGCTCTCGATCTCCTTGGCGATACGCGTGGACTCCTGATCGACGATACGTCCCGCGCCAAGATTCTGATGGCCGACCTCGCTATTTCCCATGGTTCCGTCGGGGAGTCCGACGTCTTCGCCGCTGGTCCGGATCAGGGTCCACGAATAGTCGCGCAGCAGCGCATCGCAGCGAGGCGTGTCGGCCAGCTTGATGGCGTTGAACCGGTCGTGTTCGGGATGAGGGTTGCGCCCCCAGCCGTCACGCACGATCAGAACGACCGGACGCGACACTAAGACACCAAATAGGCGCTGGCTCTGATCTGCACCCTCGCCCGCGGACTGAATCCGCTACCGGTCAGTTCGTACGCCGTCGTGGTGCCGAGAACCGGCAGAACGATCCAGCCATCAAAGGTGCTGCCGGCGTTATAGGGCGGTACGACCGGCTCGATCTCGGCGAGTTTGACCCAGTGGTCGTCGGCGATGTCCAGCCGGCAGCCGAGTTCGACATAGGCGTGGTCGAGATCGATGGGGCGCTTCGGAGACGGGTGCCAAATCGAGAAGACGAATCGGATTTCGTCAAAGGCTCCGGTATCGATTTGCTCGTCGCCATTGTGTCGAAGGATGAGTGAAAAGCGGCCGCCGCTGTCCGTGGCGAAGATCTCCGGGGTCGGCTCGAACCGGATCTGAATCGACTCCGGACCTTGGTTATTTGGTCGCACGGGTGGCCGATCGTATCATGCACTTTCGCCGCCTCGACGAGCCAGAAGGTGCTCGAGCCGCCTGCACAGGCCCCTGAAGATCACAACTTCTCGGTCGGTCAGCCGAGCCCGCCCCGCCAGCCGCCGGAGATCGAGGAGCACGCCCTCATAGGTCGTGTCGCGGGCGAAGCCGATGGTGTGGAGAATCGAGTCCACACGCTCGAAAAGACCCCCGATGTCGCCGGCCGTAGCTTCGGTGGATTGGTTGGCCGGGGCTGCCTCGCTCGCGAGGACCTCTCGCGCCAAGAACAGTTCGTAGGCGACGATGAGAACCGCTTGCGCAAGGTTGAGCGTGGGCTGTTCGGACGCCGTCGGTATGCGAACGACCGTTGCGCAGAGCGCCAGTTCCTCGGTGGTCAGGCCCGAGCGTTCGGGGCCGAAGACCAGGGCGGCGTGGCGGGGATCTCCGCTTGCCAAGCGCTCCGGGAGCTTCCGAGGATCAATCGTCCGGCTCTTGAAGGAGCGCTCACGGTGAGAACTGGTGCCCACCACGTGCCGAAACGATGCCAGCGCGGCGGTGAGCGACGGGGAGCGCTTGGCCGCCTCCAGGATCGGGGCGCCGCCGACGGCGCGCGCGCGCGCCTTGGCTCCAATTCGAACCGCGGGCTCCACGAGAATCAGGCGGTCGAGTCCGGTATTGGCCATGGCTCGAGCCACGGCTCCCACGTTGCCCTCTTCCGTGGGGCGTACCAGAATTACCGCTGGAGCCTGATGCATTGGACCCAGACTTTATCCCGCATCGCATGGCTCCATTGACAGGCTTGATAGGATTCCGTTGGGAGGCGGAATGTTTTTCATGATGGCCAAGAAGGAACCTCGCTCCTACTTGATCTTTACCGGCAGCGGACCGATTCTGGTCTTGTCGACCTATCCCGAGCTTACCGACGAGCGCTTGGTCGAGAAGCTTCGTCACAAGGGCATCGTCAAATTCCTTGCCTATGAAGTCGACCTGGATGCGGTCGAAAACCGCTACGGCCCGTCCTTCGAGAGCGTGCTGGGCAGCCTCCAAGGAGCCGAGGACATCCGAGTGCTGGACTTCAATGGCCACCAGATCATGGCGAATTTTAGCCTTCAAGAACTCGGCGACCCCATCAAAATCGGCTAGTCGGCGGCAGTCGTCCCCATCTACTTCGTTGTCAGCCCCTGCGCGCTCATCGGCGTACTTTGAGTACGCCTTCCTCGCGCTCGGGACTGACGCCTCGTATCTGGGGGCGTCTGCCGCCGACTAGCGAAGTTGACGCCGCCCTCTATGCCGGCGCCTTGTATCTGCGGGCACGGCCCGCGGCCTTAATCGAGCTTTGCGGAAGACAGCCGGTACGGCCTACTTTTCGCGCTATCCGCCCGGTTGAGACCGGTCCTTTCCTAGGAAGCGGCAGCTTCATCTGCACTCTCGACTCGGAAGTCCAGGAGTGACTGCCCGAGTTCGGCGACCAGGCGGTAGAGGGTGGGTACCGGCAGCCCGACGATGTTGGCGTAGTTGCCCTCGACTCTCTCGACGAAGAGGGACCCCAGCCCCTGAATGGCGTAGGCGCCGGCCTTGTCCAGAGGTTCTCCGGTGGCAACGTACCAGTTGATCTCGGACAGGCTCATAGCTGCGATTCGGACTTTCGAGCGCTCGACCGACGAACGCAGCGCGCCGCTGTTCGCGTCGAGCACGGCGACGGCGGTCAGCACTTCGTGCTCTCGGCCCGCGAGCCGGGCGAGCATTCTCTTCGCATCTTCCGGGCTCTCGGGCTTGCCGAGAACCGAATCGTCGATGACCACGATCGTGTCGGCTGCGATCGTCAGCGTACCCGGACGGCGCCGGTTATCGGCTTTTGAGCGCGCGATACGCTCGACATAGATTTCGGCGGCCTCGTCGCTGAGCCGACTCTCGTCGATGTCCGCGGGTTCGATTTCAAAGCCCAGTCCCAGGCCGCGCAGAATCTCGGAGCGGCGCGGTGACGCGGAGGCGAGAATCAGCTGTCTGGCTTCAGTCAAGACGTGCGGCTCCAGGATAATAACCGGGGACGCTCTTGACTTCGAGGCCCTTGCGCTTGATCTCTACTCGGACTTCCCGATATTCACGCGATTGCAGTTGCGGGGACTGGTAGCCGAGGAGGTATTGTGAGCGCAGATCGCTCTCGATGCGGGCGTAGATTCGATCGAGCCTGCGCGCACTTTCGATGAAGAAACAGTCGCCGCCGGTTTCGCGGGCCAGTTTGCGCATCACCGCGTGTTCCGCCACGTCTTTGTTGTTGAGCCCGAGTCCGATCGCATAGATCGCGACTCCGGAGCGCTTCGCGAACTCGAGAGCATCCTCGAAGGAAAACTTCGAAACCGAGTCGGCGCCATCGGAGATCAGGATCAAGGCGCGCTTCCCGCGCAGTCCTCTCAGGTAGTAAAGGCCGTAGATCAGGCTGTCGTAGAGAGAGGTCTCGCCGTCGGCCTCGATGCCGACGAGACCGTTGTTGAGCAGCACCGTGTCATTGGTCAACGGAACTCGCAGGACCGGCGTGTCGTTGAAAACGACGACCGCGGCCCTATCTTTGGGCTCGAGCACGTGCTCGAAGAACTGTGCCGCGGCCTCTTCCGCTGCTCGAATCTCCTCGGTCATCGAGGTCGAGCTATCGAGCACTACGATGGCGTTGATCGGTAGGTTCTCGACCGTCTCGAATCGGCGCAGCGTCTGCTCGACTCCGTTCTCGAATACGCGGAACTCGTCAGCCAAGAGACCCTTGACCGCGACTCCTTTGCGGTCCAGAACGCTTGCGTAGAGTTCGACGAAGTCAACCTCGATGGCCTCGTTGGTGGCGCCGGTATTGACGACCACCAAGTCCTCGGCCGAGTGACCGTCGTTGAGGACGGCTACAGCCCGAACATAGGATGAGCCATCACTCGGTGGGGGGCGAAGCAGCTGAACGAAAGGCGGCTGGTACAAGCGCGCCATTCGAGTCTCGTTCCAGAAGAAATCAACGTGCGAAAGCTGTTCACCGAGCGGCGTGTCGACCTCGGCGTGCACCTTGGTGGCCGACTCCGTGCGGGCGCCGCGGCGAGGTTCGACCAGCCGAATGGCAAATCGGTGCGGTCCCGAGTTGATCATCATGCGATCTCGAGCCACTTCGTAGCCTTCGGTATCGAATGCCACGGCCTCGACCTCGCGCGGGCGCGATACGACCCCGAGATCGAGTTCCACCGAGAACGGAGCCCGGTTCTTGGTCAAAACACGTTTGCCGTCCAGGAAGAAGGTGACCTTGGAGATGTCGGGGTTGCTGGTGATGGTGTTGAACCGGTGCGAGCCGGTCAGATAGCCCTCCTGTGGTGGTAGGAGCTTGAACAGCCGCTGACCGGGTCCGGTGCGGCCGGCCTCCTGATGGTCGAGAGTCGGCACGTCGAGTGCGACGGTGGTGCGCAGATAGAGATCGTCTGTGAGGTTGTGAAGCTTGAGGACCATGCTGTACTGGCCGGGTGGAAGGTGGCGGCGAACGGTGAGCCGAAGCGGCTCTTCCTTGGTGACGGTGGCGGCGGAGAGCTGAAGCCGAAACGCGTCGATCGCTCGGGTTCCAAAAATCTCTCCGGTGAGGCTAAACTCCCGTAGCTCCCCGACCGGCCTCGACGCCTCCGGTATTTCGAGAGTTATCAGTACAGCGGTCCGATCTCCAACCGCGGCCGGGTAGCCGACGGCGACGGAGGCCTCGAGAGACCGGGCCCCCACCGGCAGCAAGGTGGTCTGCGCGAGGAATTCTTCCACCCAGGCCGGATCTCGAGCGCTCAGGCCGGGCAAGGCCGGCGGGGCTTCGCTACTGGACAGCGCCGCCAGGAGTTCCTCTGCGCGCGCGCAACTCGCCAGAAGAACGCTCTCCGAGGCGTCGTCTCCAGCCCCGGTAAGAATGCTCTTCCAGTTGTCCGGCCGCCAGATATCGAAGCTCTTCCCGGCCTGCTCAGCGACGAACACGATCTTGCGCTCTTCTTCGCCGGGGCCCCCGTTGTCGTAACTCCAGATTTCGTGAGCGTTGACCGGGGCGGGGCAGATATCGGCTAGGCGGTATTGAGGAGGTCCGGCGGTCAGGAAAATCCGCGCCCGGTCCGAAGTCAGATCTGCGAACTCACTCGAAGCGAGCGGAAGTCGCTTGGTCCAGTCCGCGCGCACCTCCGGGGCTCGCTGCGACCAGAAATGCTCGAGGAAGCGTTCTCGAACCCTCGGATGGCGTAAGGCGCGGAAGATCTCGCCCTCCCGGCCCGACATCAGGAGCTCTTCGGGCTCGAAAAGCGTGGTGCTCTGGCCGCCAGCCGATGGGCTGGCCGATGGGCCGGCCGCCACTGCGACCGCGACCGCACCACACAGCATGACCAGGCTAGGGCGCCGGGCGCCGGTCGGGATCAAGGATAGTAACCGCGAAGTGTCTTTGCCTCGAGCCCAGCTTGGGCCAACTCGACTTTGATCGATCGAAATTCGTCGGAGGGTGAGGAGTTTGTTGATTGATAGGCGAAGTAGTAGCGCGACCGCAGCTCTCTTTGGATATCGCGGTACGCCGCTTCGAGTTCGGACGCCTCTTTGATCAGGAAGAGCCGGCCGCCGGTCTCCTCGACCAGGCGCCTCAGCTTCTTGGGGGCGTCGCCCTGCTTCTTGGTCAGGTTGAGACCGATCGCATAGATCGAGACTCCGGCTCGGCGGGCGTACTCGAGCGTGTTTTCGTAGCTGAACCTGGAGTGCTCGTCCTTGCCGTCCGAAAGCACGATCAGCGCGCGCTGGCCTTTGATGCCGTTGAAGTAGTAGAGGGCGAAGATCAGACTGTCGTAGAGAGCCGTGCCGCGCTCGGCCCTCAGGCCGGCGAGCCCCCCGGCGAGGATATCGATGTCGTTGGTGAACTTGGCGGCCAGGTTCGGATGATCGTTAAACGTGATCAGAGCGGCCCGGTCCTTCTTGGTGATCACGTCCTCGAAAAACTTCAAGGCCGCGAGCTGAGCCGCCTCCAGTGTCTCTTCCATCGAAGCGGAAACATCCACCAGGATACCGGCGTGAATCGGCAGGTTGGTGACCCGGTCGAAGCGCAGCGAGTGCTGCCGGACACCGTCTTCGGTGACGATGAAATCCTCGGCGGAAAGAGAATCGACCGGGCGCAGTTGCTTGTCGAGGACGGTGATAAAGAGTTCGACGAACTGGACGTCCACCTCTTCGAGATAGTCCGGTGCGTTGACGAAGACCAGATCCTCGGTCGAATTCCCGTCGGGCTGAAACGCGACGGCGCGCACGTAGGCAACCTGATTTTCTTCGGGAAGAGCTATCGGATGGGTGTAGGGGGGCTGGTAGAGAGTGGCGACGAGGTCTTCGTTGAGATAGAACTCGACCCGCTCGATGACTCGGTTCTCCGGGACCTGAACCTCCACCTCGGCTCGCAGGCTACGCTTGTAGGTCTTGCCGCGCCTCGGCTCGACGAGCCGAACGTCGAAGCGGTGAGATCCCGCATTGAGAGTGACCTCGTCGCGGGCAACCTCTTGGCCCTCGGCGTCGAAGGCGGTGGCGACCAGCTGGCGCGTGCGGGGAAGACGGCCCAGGTCCAGCTCGACGGCGAACGGGGGTCTGTTCTTGGTCAGAATCTGTTTGCCGTCGAGAGAGAACTTGACCTTGGCGATGTTTGCGCCCACGGCGAGGGTATCGACGCGAAGCTTGCCGGTCTGCAAACCGTCTCTGGGCGGCACGATGCGCAGCGTGGTGTCTCCCGATGCAATGGCCGCGTTGGCCTCGGCGAGGATACGAGCACTTTCCTTGTCTTGCGGCGGAGCCGAGTAGATCAGTTCGACCGCGGGCACCTCGAGATCGGTCTCGAGCCGGAAAAACTTGTTGGCGTTCGAGTCCTCGAACCGCAGCACGATCTGGTAGCTCCCGGGGCGCAGATAGCGCTCGAAAACGAACGGAATCGTGTCCTTCGGGACCGTCTCCGCGGGGTGGTTGAAGCTGTAGCGAAAACTGTCGAACAGCCGGTCGTCGCGCAGAACTTCGCCCACCAGAATGAGGTTGTAGGACTCGTGGTCGCCCAGAGTCGCGGGCTCGAGATTCTGGCGTGGCACGGAAACCAGACCCTGAACTACGGTTCGAGTCTTGTGGCGACCGGGATACTCGAACTCGACCTCTGCCGTGAAGGTCTCGGCGCCCTCCGGAATCTCGGTCGAGTAGGCTCCGAAGGTCTGGGCCCATTCGCCCGACGGCCCTTGCGGAGCACTTCTGATGTCCGCGACGATCATCGAGTAGCCCAGGGGTCCCTGTCTGAGCGCAAATCGGAGCGCGTTGGTCAGAGCGGTTCCCTGATCCAGTCGGCAGGTCGAAGCCAGATCCTGGATCGTGCTCGCGCGACCCCCGGTAAAGCGCAAGAGGGCTTGCACGCCGACCGTGGGCTCCCAGATCCGGAATCTTCCCAGGCCTCCCGCTCGGTAGAAGAGCAGCATGATCTCGTGCCCCACGGTTTCGGCTCGCTCGTAGTACCAAACTTCGGCAGGCCAAAGGTCGGTGCACCGAATCTCGACCAGGGCCGACGGAGGGCCGTTCAGAAGAAAAACTTCTGATCTCTCGTCGTCGAGGTCGGCGAAGGTGCTGTAGATCTCCCGAAGGCGAGCTTCCCACTTTTCTCTGAGTTCGTTACGCCCGCTGCCCGGATAGGGGTCGCGGATCTTCCAGAACCTCTCGATAAACGCGTCGCGCTGGTAGTCCTTCTGGATCGCCAGGAAGGTCTCGCGTTCCTCTTTGGTGATCAAGAGCCGCACCTCGTTCAGCCAGACCTTGAAGCGCTCTGGCAGGTCGTCGGGGACCTTGGTTTTCTTGGCGAGTAGGACCGGCGTAGCGAGCAGGCACAGGACGACGAGGCCGGCAACCATCCTCAGAAAGAAGCGTGTCATGAGCCCATCCTATGACCGACGGAATCGATGGCGCAAATCGACGCTACAATCGTGCCCCTATGAGGGCGGTGTACTTCGATCACAATGCGACCACACCCCTCGATCCTCGTGTTCGTGAGGCGATGCTGCCTTGGATGTCGGACGATCATGGCAACCCTTCTTCGGTTCATTCGTTTGGACGGCACGCCCGGGAAGCCGTGGACGCGGCCCGGGAGACCTTGGCCCGTAATCTGGGCGGCGTGCCTCATGAGTATGTTTTCACGGCCTCGGGCACCGAGGCCAACAACGCGGTCTTGTTCGGTCTGGCCCACATGGCGCTGGACAGTGCAAAAGGCCTGCCGGGAGGATCCCGCGGGCACTTGGTGATGTCGGCGTTCGAGCATCCCTCGATTCTCCGGGCCGCCGATCGACTCCAGGCCACCGGAGTTCGGGTCACTCGAGTCGCTCCGTCGCCGAACGGCCTGGTCGACGTCGCCGAGTTGATCGGATCACTCGAGGACGATTCGTTTCTCGTCTGCCTGATGCTGGCCAACAACGAGGTCGGGACGGTTCAGAGGGTGGAAGAGGTCGCTCGAGCCTGCCGCGAACGCGGTGTTCCCGTCCTCTGCGACGCCGTCCAGGCGATAGGGAAGATCCCGGTGCAGATAGAAGACCTCGGAGTGGATTACCTGACGCTGGGCGCGCACAAGTTCTACGGTCCCACCGGCGCCGCGGCTCTGTGGGTGAGGAAAAACTCCGTGTTCGAGAGCTATCTGGTCGGCGGCAGCCAGGAGCGTCGGCGGCGCGCCGGCACCGAGAACGTGCCGGCGGTGGTCGGCTTGGGGCTGGCGCTCGAGTTGGCGGTGGCCGAACTCGAGGAGCGCAGCGCGAAGACAACGGGGCTTCGCGACCGCTTCGAGAGAGGACTCGAAGCCATCGGAGATGTCGTGATCCACTCCGCGCAGGCTCGGCGGCTGCCGAACACGAGCAACGTAGCCTTTCTGGGTGTTTCGGCCGACAGCCTGATGATTCGCCTGGATCTGCAGGGCTTCGCCGTGTCGGCGGGTTCGGCGTGCTCTTCGGGCAAGCCGGAACCGCCGGCGACCTTGGTTGCGATGGGAATCGAGGCGGTCGAGGCGCTGAGCTCGCTTCGCGTCAGTTTCGGGCCGACCAACACCGAGGACGAAGTGGACCGTTTTCTCGAGGTTCTCGAGCGCGAGGTCGGAGCCCTTCGAGAACTTTCGGCTGCCGCGGCCTCGCAGTAGAACGCTGGCGAGAAGGTCAGGCTAGGATAAGCGCGCGATGGCCGGCCTGACCGCAGTGGCAATGAGCGGAGGTCTCGACTCCTCGGTGACCGCTTGGATGCTCGCCGAAAGCGGCGAGCCCACGGTCGGGCTCTCGATGCTGCTTTGGGATCGTTCCACCGAGAACGCTCATGGACGATGTTGTGGAGCGCTGGACGTTGGTGACGCCCGGAGGGTCGCGAACCAGTGCGGCATCCCGCACTACACGCTGTCGATGGAAGAGGAGTTCCGGCGCCATGTCGTGGATCCCTTCGTGGATGACTACCTGGCTGGTCGCACACCTGTCCCGTGCACGCGCTGCAACACCTGGATCAAGTTCGACCTCTTTCTCGAGAAAGCTCGGGCCCTGGGAGCGGATCGGATCGCGACCGGACACTATGCCCGGATACTCGAAGGACCGAACGGATTCGAACTGCACCGGGCACGATACGAAGACAAGGACCAGACGTACTACCTGTTTGAGCTGACCCAAGAACAGCTGGCCGCAGCGCGGTTCCCGCTCGGGGACCTGTCCAAAGACGAGGTACGAGAGCTGGCGCGAGCGGCCGGGCTCATCGTGGCGGAGAAGGGCGAGTCGATGGAGATCTGTTTCGTGGCCGGCGGCATCCGCGAGTTCGTCGAGGAGGAGGCTCAAGCCCGGCTCGAGAGCGGACAGCTCGATTCGAAGCAGCTCGCGACCGGCAACCTGGGAGTCGGCGCGGAGGTCGTCGATCAGAGCGGCGCGGTGCTCGGCGAAGGCGACCCCTACTATCGCTACACGGTCGGTCAGCGCCGTGGCCTGGGCGTGGCCACAGGCGAGAAGCTCTACGTCTTGAACGTGCTGCCCGCGGAGAATCAGGTGGTCGTAGGCGCTGAGGAGCAGCTGCTCAAACCGGGTCTGTTCGGGACCGCTCTGCATTGGATAGACGGGATCGGGCCGGCACCGGACTCCGAGATCGAGGCCACGGTCAGGATCCGCTCACGCCATGCCGGGGTCGTGTCCAAGATCCGCCCGGACGGCAACGGTGGCGTTCGAGTCGAGTTCTCTCGAGCCCAGCGCGGCGTCGCCCCGGGCCAGGCGGCGGTCTTCTACGATGGATCCAGGGTCCTGGGTGGCTGCTGGATCGAACGGGCACTCGAGGCCGAGTCCGCCTGGTGATTCGCCTCTCGGCACCCATAGCAGCCCGTGGTAGAAATCGAGACGGTCGCGTTGAGGCGCTCGGCTTGGAGGTAATTTGTAGCGGTCGACCTCCGTGTCGACCGTCTTGCTGCGGCGGGACCGAGCGGTCGAGACGGAGCTCGACCGCTACAAACCGATAGGCCGAACGGTCAGAGGCGGAGCCTCGCTAGCGGCCCGTGGTAGAAGTCCTGTGGGTCGCGCCCGTATCTGCTGCCTCGGCCGCCTCGCCTGCACCGCCTGCTCCGGTCACCTCGGTCTCTTCTGCTGCCGCCGCCGCCAGCCGGGCCGCCTCCACCCGGCGCACGCTTTCGAGGTCGAAGGCGGCGGGGTCGAGCGTAGGATCGAAGTTGTAGCCGGCGAAAATGTACTCCAGAACGCCGTTCGGTGACTCGACGATCTGCCGCGCCGGCAGAGCGCGACCATCGAAGTTGCCCTGCTCGACGGTGATCGTGATGGGTGGCTCGCCGGGCTCACCCCAGACCAGCCGCCGCACCTCGAGTCCGGTTTCCCGGTCCAGGAACACCGTGATCCGTTTGCCGGATGGACTATCGACTTCGATGCGATCGGTTTCGTGGCCCGCCACGGTCTCGCTCCCGGCGAGATAGAGGCGCTCGCCGGTCTCCCGGTAGCGCAGCAAAACGTCGTTGAAATGAGAGTCGTCGAGCCATTTCCGGCGTTCGTCGCCGTCTAGAAACGTCCCGTCCTCCGGACGGTAGGGCGGTCGCAGGCGCCAGGCGACCTGACCGTCGACCGCCTCTATGCTGCGACCGCCGTCGGCGCCCTCGAAGTCGAGTCGGTAGAAGCGCGGCCGCTTGCGGATCAGGCGGAAACGCAGCCGACCGTTCTCTGAGCGGACCGTGCCGTGCACCACCATGTCGGACAGCGAGCGCAGATGCTCGACGCCGCCCCGGGCTTCGTAGTGCCGGGCCAGGACGGCTTCGAGCTGCCGCTCGGCCTCCGCCTGCCGCTCGGCCAGCCGGTGGCCGGCCAGGCGTCGGACGAGATCCGACCACAGCCAGTCCGGAAGCGAATCCTCTGAGGAGTCCGAGGCGATCGCCTCCATCTCTGCCCGAACTTCGGAACTCCGGCCGCCGGCCGCCAGCACCAGGGCGGTGTAGTAGCGGCGCTCGAGCCCGTCCGACCGATCGCGAAGCGCGCCCAGCAGGTCGGCCGCGAGGCGGCTCTCCCCCGCGTCGAGAGCCGCCAGAGCGGTCGCGAAGTCGATGGGGGCGTCCGTTCCAGCGTTCGATTCTGGGATCGGTTCCGATGCCGAAGCACTCAGGCTGCCTAGTGCCATGGAGGCCCACAAGACGGCCGCGATCAAGCAATCGTCTACGTCTCCTCGCCGCCGCGCTTCGGATCTCATGGGTCGGGAAGCCTATCTCACCTCGACGGAAGAGCCCGGCTCCAACTGGTTTGACCTGGACGTGACTCGGCCCGGGTGCCGTTCGGTGGGTGGGCGAACGCAATTGGCCACGCTCCGTGGCGTCAGGTACCATGTTTCGCGACGTCAATTACAAGGGAGGGTTCCTGTGATGAAGAGTTCGATTCGAAAGGCTTACTGCCTCGCTGCGGGAGTGGTGCTTCTTTTACCGATCGGTGCGGCGGCTCAGTCGATAGAGATGACCAACGACGACATCTTGCTCAAGAATGCCGGCGGAACGACCATTTTCCTCGAGGGAAATGAAGGTAAAGCCTTCTTCGGTGGCGGCGACAAGTACGGCGACATCATCCTCAGAGACAACGACGGCACGACGACGACCATCCGACTTGATGGAAGGCGCGGTTTCATCCAGCTCGGCAGTCCGAACGAGAGCGGTGATCTGCGACTGTGGGACAACTTTCCCGACAACGACTCCTCGATCGTCCTCGAGGGTGACACCGGCAACGTGCGGCAGCAATTCGGCGGCAACGGTCTGGTCAAGTCGTGGGCGAAGATCAACGGCGACGGAACCATCGCAGCCTGCTACAAGTGCAGTACCCGTTCCGATCAAACTCGGCGGATCTCGATCGGTCGCTACGAGGTCGATTTCACGTCGATCGGAACCAGCATAGCCAGCCGAGCGGTCCTCTGCTCCAATGGCCATGTTTCCACCACCACAACATCTGCGGCGAGCAGCATTTTCTGTGTACAGCGGTCTGGTGATTCCTCCAGTGTTTTCGTGAATGTTGAAAACGAAAACGGCACCAACGTTGACGGAAACTTTACGATCGTCGTATTCTGAGGGTGTCATGAAGACCAAAACAACCCACATGACAATCGGTGGGGCGGTTCTCAGCCTCGCGGCGCTCGCGGTCCTGGCGACCGCGGCGACGGGGCAGGAGCCGGCGCTGACCGAAGACCAGCGGATGCAGGTCGCCCGGCAGGTCGAGTTGGTCGAGCTTCTGATCAGCTTCCTTCTCATTTTTTGCTGCCACGATACCCTCTTCGGTGAAATCT
>JADFQD010000200.1 GCA_022561975.1 Acidobacteriota bacterium | reverse complement strand
CAACGGTCTCGAAGAGAACCGACCTGTTCATGGCACGACTCTTCTCCGCAGCCGTATGAGCTGATGCCCGCCGAGCTCGACTCGGCCGGGAACAGTCTCGTACCCCAAGCTCCGAAAGAAGGGTTCCAGGTGAGCGTGGGGCTCGACATAGATTGTCTGCAGCCCGGCGTGCTTCGCCACCGTTTCCAGGTGGCGAAGCATTCGCTTGCCCAGACCCTTGCCTCGATGAGAACCGAGCAGGGCGATCCTCGCGAGCATGCCTTCTGTCTCGGAGCGTTTCGTAAGCCTCGCCGTTCCCACAGGCTCGCCTCGATCGAGAACCAAGACATGCATCGCTGACGGATCCAGGCCGTCCACGTTGACTTGGTGGGGGAACCCCTGCTCGGTTTCCAGTACGATTTCCCGAATTCTCTGGGCCTGCCTGAGCTCGTCAGGCGTTTCGACCTGCTTGATAGAGATACGCGGTTTCATCGCAGTCGTGCTTGCTCGGTCAACCGTTCGAAGCTTGCGGGGCGGCTGCCACGATGGGGCGTAAGAGCATCAGTGCAAATAGGTCTCGAAGAACATCCTCTCCGCGTGCGATCGGATGACGACATCGAAGCCGGTGTATTGGGCCCACCTCGGCCGCATTAGAGAGACCGTCTTGTCGATGACGGCATCACGAAAGCCCGCAATCCATTCGTAGAAGATAGTGCCTTCCTGAACGAAGGGCTGAAACTCGGTACTGCCCATCGCCTGACCGGTGTACCGACGGATGTCCGCGACGTAGTCCAGCACCAGTTGGACGTCTTCTTGGTTGCCGACGTTGCTGTGTCCGGCGCAAAGGAAATCCCATTCGAGCGTCAACAGCTCGCGAACCGACTTCTCGTAGCCGTCCAGGTCCTCGGCAACGCCGAAGTTCATGAACTCGAGAACGCCGGGATGCACCAGATCCACACTATGCAGAACCCGGTCCTCCTCGAGCAGGATCCAGCTGTTGTCGATCGTGTGCCCCGTGGACGGTGTTCCCATGACGACTTTTCGCCCCTCGAACTCGAAGGTTCCTCTCGGTACGGAAACGAGCTCGGTTGGAGCGGGGATCTTGTTGCCGAATTTCTCGATCTGAGCACCGGTGGTGCGGTTGGCAACGATGCGCAGGGAGCGGCCCGCACTCTCAGCGTCCGAGAGATACTCCTTCGCTCCGGCCACATGATCGAGGTGGTAGTGGGAGTAGACCAGCGTGGTTACGGGGAGGTCCGTCAACTCCCGAATCGCGGCCAGATAGGTCGGGACGCGACCGCAACAGGGCGCGTCGATGACCATCACCCCCTGGTCGCCGACTACGACCGTCGACTCGTACCCCGCGACCTCGACCCAGTAGACGCGCTCCGTCAGTCGTTGGATGGTGAAGGGCCGCTGGACCCTTTCGAAGTCGGTTCCCTCGATCCACTGCCCCGGTTTCAGCGGGGTATTGGGCGAAGGAGCGACAAGCTCGGTCGTTGCGATCGTTCGGGCGTCCTCGGCGAGGGCTGGGGAGCCCCATCCCAAGCCGGACCAGAGCCCGACCAGTAGCAGGACGGTAAGAGCGTTTTTCCACATGTCTTCTTTCCTTTCTTGTAGGAGTCAGTTTTGACTCGCCGGAATTTGAGTTTGTGTTGCGAACGTCACCACGAGCTCGACGGAAGCGTTGAGCGGCAGTTGCTCGACGCTGAAAGCGGCACGGGAATGCTGCCCTAGCTCTCCCAGAGCCTCCGCGAACAGGCGCGACGCCCCATCGAGTATCTCCGGTTGGTTCGTGAAGCCACTCGCGGAGGCCACGAAGCCTTCCACACGTAGCAGCCCGCCGAACTGGTCCCAACTCGGCAATGCCTTGTCGATCTGTGCAAGCACGTTGAGGGCGGCGATCTCTGCCGCTGCCCTTCCCTGCTCGGGCGTCAATTCGATCCCGACGCGACCGGTGAACAGCAGTCGGCCGTCGCGAACGGGCACCTGTCCCGAGACAAAACCGAAGCCACCTCGGATCATCACCGGCTGGTAGTCACCAGCCGGTGGAGGGGGATCCGGCAAAGCGATCCCCAAGCCGGCCGATTTGTTCTGCGCGGTCATCCCCAGGAACCTCATGCCGCCCAGGGCAGCAGCACGAGGTTGCCCTTCACCAGGCCCTCGGCCAGTCGCTTGTGGGCAGCGCCCGCCTGGCTCAACGGCAGGGCGGTATCGAGCAGCGGCTTGATCTTGCCGGCCTTCACCTGCTCGAGGCCCCACTCGAGATCCTCGATATCACTGGCCATCGCGCCGCGGAGCTGCTTCTGGGCAAAGAAGAGGCTGCGCACGTCGAACGTCGTCTCCGGGCCTGCCGTGAAGCCGAAAACCACGACCACGCCGAGCGGCTTGACCGCTTCGATACTCTTCGGCAGCACATCGCCGCCCAGGTTGTCGATCACGACGTCGGCGCCAGAGCCTCCGCTCCACTCCTGGACCTTGGCGACGAAGTCCTCCTCACGGGTGTTGATCACGAGGTCCGCCCCGATGCCCTTGGCGAATTCGGCCTTCTCGGCGCTCCGAACCGTGGTCGCGACCTCGGCGCCCAGCGCCTTGGCGACCTGGATCTGCATCGAGCCGGAACCCGACGCTCCACTGTGCACCAGCACCTTGTCGCCGGCCTTGACTTCACCGATGCCCTTGAGGGCGCGAACAGCAGTCGCGAGCGGCATCGGCAGCGTAGCAGCCTCCTCGGGTGAGAGGCCCGTGGTGTCCTTGGCCACGAAGCGGGCCGGCACGGAGATGTACTGCGCATAGGTGCCAGATCTGTGCAGACCGGGCAGGTTGAAGCTGGCCGTAGCGGCGCCAGGACGTGTCTCGTAGTCGGCCGGATCGGTTGGGAATCCCGGCTGCGGGATGACCCGCTCGCCGACGGTGAAGCCC